>NZ_JBAKHM010000059.1:0-880 GCF_036902725.1 Micromonospora psammae
GTGAAGTGACCCCCTGAGACCGGACACCTCCTGACTTGGCATCCTGCTGAGGAGGAGGGAATTGCTGTGGCTCGACAGAGCAAGTACCCCGAGGGAGTTCCGCCGCCAGGCCGCGGCGTTGGTACTCGATTCCGGCCGCACGATCCGTGACGTCGGCCGGGAGCTCGGCGTCAACCACGAGACGCTGCGCAACTGGGTCGCGCAGCTGCGGCAGGAACGCGACGGCGGCCGCCCCAGTGACCTGGCCGGTGACGAACGGGCTGAGCTGCTGCGGCTGCGGCGTCAGGTCGCACAGCTGGAGCTGGAGAAGGAGATCTTGAAAAAGCCGCGGTCTTCTTCGCGGGCGAGACGGAGCGGTACCGGACCGAGGTGTATCGGTTCATCGACGCGGAGAAGACCACCTACCCGGTCCGTCTGCTCTGCCGACTCCTCGGCGTCGGCCACAGTGCCTTCTACCAGTGGCTGGGCGACGGCCGGCAACGTGCCGCCGACCGGGAACGCCACGACCAGGCCCGGGCCGAGGTCACCCGGCAGGCCTGGTCAGAACACCGCGGCGTCTACGGCGCCCGACGGCTCACCGCCGAACTGCACGAGCGCGGTCACCGCTGGAACCGCAAGGCGGTAGCCCGGCTGATGCGCCTGGCCGGTATCGAGGGCGCCCACCGACGCCGGCACGGCAAGCCACGCCGCAAGGCCATGTCCACGGCGACTGCACCTGATCTGGTCCAGCGGCAGTTCACCGCGACCGCACCCAACCGGCTCTGGGTCGCTGACATCTCCTACCTACGCACCTGGGAAGGGTTCCTCTACCTCGGGTGTCGTCGGCGCCTACTCCCGCCGCGTCGTCGGCTGGGCGATGGCCGACCACCTGCGCACCGAG
>NZ_JBAKHM010000060.1:0-845 GCF_036902725.1 Micromonospora psammae
CTAAGAACTCCTAACGAAATGATGTTGGGCCGTCACCCCGGGACGTGAGGATCGTTCTGTCTGAACGTGAGGAGGGGTGAGCAGCCGCCGTGGATCGTCTCGGACGATCTGTGGGCCGAGATCGAACCGCTGCTGCCACCCCGACCACCAAGGCGGCATCGGTTCCCGGGCCGCAAGCCGTTGGATGATCGCAAGGTGTTGTGCGGGATCTTGTTCGTGCTCTACACCGCGATCCCGTGGGAGTACCTGCCCCAGGAGTTGGGGTTCGGGTCGGGGATGACCTGTTGGCGCAGGTTGCGGGACTGGAACGACGCCGGTGTGTGGCAACGGCTGCACGAGGTGCTGCTGGGCAGGCTCCGGGGCCGCCGACCAGCTCGACATGTCTCGGGCGGTGATCGACGGCTCCCACGTCCGGGCCCTCAAGGGCGGCCCAAAACAGGTCCGAGCCCGGTCGACCGCCGCAAGCCAGGCTCGAAACACCACGTCATCACCGATGCGGGCGGCATCCCCCTCGCCGTCAGCCTGACCGGCGGCAACCGCCACGACGTCACCCAACTGCTGCCCCTGGTCGACAAGATCCCCCGGATCAAGGGCATCCGAGGCAGGCCGCGGCAACGACCCGAGCGGATCTACGCCGACCGGGGCTACGACTACGACTGCTACCGCCGCGACCTGCGGGCCAGGGGCATCACCCCGGTCATCGCCCGACGCGGAGTCGGTCATGGGTCAGGACTCGGCACCCGGCGGTGGGTCGTCGAGCAGACCATCGCCCTGCTGCACTGGTTCCGCCGCCTGCGCATCCGCTGGGAGATCCGCGACGACATCCACGAAGCCTTCCTCACCCT
>NZ_JBAKHM010000011.1:0-193607 GCF_036902725.1 Micromonospora psammae
CGGGCTCCCGGGGCGGGCCGCGCGGCGGGGGTGGGCGAGGGCCCTCGCCCACCCCCGCCGCGCCGGCCGGGGTGGGCGTGCCGCCCCACTCACCGGGTGCGGGCACGCCCGGCGGCCGGATCTGGCGGCGACCGCCGCCCGCCTCCGACTCGCCCGGCTCCTTCGCGCCCGGCCACGGCTTGGCCACCCGGGAGGCGAGGACGAACTCCTTGCGCAGCGGATGCCCCTCGAACTCCGGCGGCAGCAGCAACGGCGCCAGGTCGCCGTGGCCGGCGAAGTCGATGCCGAACATCTCGTACGTCTCCCGCTCGTGCCAGGCGGCGCCGGGGTAGACGTCGACCACCGACGCCACGATCGGCGACTCGCGGGGCACCCGGGTGCGCAGCAGCACCCCGTGCCGGCGGGTGGTCGACCAGAGGTGCGCCACCACGTCGAAGCCGGCGGCCAGCTCGTCGACGGCGGAGAGCCAGTCGAAGAAGTCGCAGCCCAGCTCGGCGTCGTCCCGCGCCGCGCGCAACGCGTCCGCCCAGGCCGCTGGGGGTACGTCGACGGTGGCGCGGGCGTACCCCTGACCGCCGGAGACCGACGCGGTGGCCTCCACCGGCGCGAGCAGCGCGGCCATCCGCTGGCCGACCTCTTCCGGAGTCATGCCGCTGATCCTAGGGCCGACGGCCCGGGACCGGGTCGGGCCGCCCGGCGCAAGCATCTGCCGCTTTGCCCGGCGGGCGACCGCCCGACCGGGAAGGATGAGGGCGTGCGAGCTGTGACTGTCTCTCCCGGCATGCCCGATTCGCTGCGGCTGGTCGAGGACTGGCCGGAACCTCCCACCGAGGAGGGCGAGATCCTGGTCGAAGCCCTGGCGGTGGGGATCTGCGGCACCGACCTCGAGATCGTCTCCGGCGCCTACGGGGAGGCCCCGCCCGGCCAGGACCGCCTCGTGCTGGGGCACGAGGCGTTGGGCCGCGTGCTGGAGGACCCGACCGGCACCCTGCGACCCGGCGACCTGGTCGCCGGCGTGGTGCGGCGCCCCGACCCGGTGCCCTGCCCGAACTGCGCGGTCGACGAATGGGACATGTGCCGCAACGGGCAGTACACCGAGCACGGCATCAAGGGCCTCCACGGCTTCACCCGGGAGCGGTGGCGGATCCAGCCGAAGTACGCCGTCCCGCTGGACCCGGCCCTCGCCTCCGTCGGGATGCTGCTGGAACCGACCAGCGTGGTGGCGAAGGCGTGGGACCACATCGATCAGATCGGCGCCCGCGCCCTGTGGCAGCCGCAGACCGCGCTGATCACCGGGGCCGGACCGATCGGCCTGCTCGCCGCGCTGCTCGCCACCCAGCGCGGCCTGACCGTGCACGTGCTCGACCGGAACACCACCGGGCCGAAGCCGGACCTGGTGCGGGGGCTCGGCGCGACGTACCACACGGTGCCGGTGGCCGAGTTGGATCTGCAACCCGACGTGGTGGTGGAGTGCACCGGCGCCCCGGTCGTGGTGCTGGACGCGATGTGCAAGGTCGGGCCGACCGGCATCGTCTGCCTGACCGGCGTCTCCAGCGGCGGCCGGGCCATCGACTTCGACGCCGGTGCGTTCAGCCGCTCGATGGTGTTGGAGAACAGCGTCGTCTTCGGCTCGGTCAACGCCAACCGCCGGCACTGGGAGCTGGCCGCCCAGGCGCTCGCCCAGGGCGACCAGTCCTGGCTGAACGCGCTGGTCACCCGCCGGGTGCCGGTGTCGGGGTACCTGGACGCGTACACCCACGCCAGCGACGACATCAAGGTGGTGCTGGACTTCACCGCCTGAGCCGCCGCGTCGGGCCGCTCAGATGCCGGGAAGCCGGCCGTTGCGGAACAGGTCCACGAAGAGCTGGTGGTCCTCCCGGGTCCGGACGCCGTACGCGTGCGCGAAGTCGACCAGGTGCGCGACGAAGCCGTCGCTGTCGGCGTCGACCGCCGCGACGATCGCCTCCTCCGTGGAGTAGTCGACCAGGTCGTGGCTGGACTCGTCGTCGGCGACCGAGTGCATCCGGGCCACCGCCCGACCCAGGTGCGACAGCACGCCGCTGAGCTCCTCCGCCTCGTTGACGTCGGCCCACTCCAGGTCGGCCGCGTACGGGGAGATCTCGGCGACCAGTTGGCCGACCCCGTCCAGCTCGGTGAAGCCCAGCCACGGGTCGGCGTACGCCTGGAGGGCCCGCTGCGACTCGGCCGTGCGGTGCCCCTGGTGCCGGAAGTAGCCGCGGACCCGTTCGTCGTCGATGTGCCGCGCCACCGCGGGCACCTGCGCCTGCTTCATGTAGAGCACGACGTCGTTCTCCAGGGCCTGGGTGTGCCCCTCCAGCAGCAGGTTGTACGAGGGCAGCCCGGCCGAGCCGATGCCCACCCCCTTGCGCAGCACCACGTCCTTGATGACCGCGGCGACCGGGCGCAGCCGCCGGGCGGACTCCGGCCGGGTGGCGAGGTAGTCCTGGTAGGCGGCGCAGACCCGCTCCCGGGTCTCGGAGTCGATCTCGAAGACGCCCTCGGCCAGGGAGAACCGGCGTTCGTAGTTGTCGATCGTGGTCTGCGTGGCGAGCAGCTCGACCCGGGTGTTCAGCCGGGCCTGCTGGAGCACCCGGAGCAGCACGCCGTCGGCGGTGTCCAGCGTGATCGAGCCGATCGCGTCGTCCCCACCGGTGGCGATCCCCCGCAGCTCGGCCAGGTACGACCGGGCGAAGACGTCGACCAGGTCGCTGATCGCCCGGTCGGAGAGAGCCTTCGCGTAGCCGAGCAGCGCCACGCTGGCGGCGAAGCGCTTCAGGTCCCAGGAGAACGGCCCGACGTACGCCTCGTCGAAGTCGTTGACGTTGAAGACGAGCTGCCCGGAGGCGTTCATGTAGGTGCCGAAGTTCTCCGCGTGCAGGTCGCCGTGGATCCACACCCGGCTGGTCCGCTCGTCGAGGAACGCGTCGTCGGCGAAGTCGCCGCGCTGGTCGGCGTAGAAGAGCGCCGCGCTGCCCCGGTAGAAGGCGAACGGGGAGGCCGCCATCTTGCGGAACTTGCGGCGGAACGCCGCCGGGTCGAGCGCCATCGACTCACCGAACTCCTCGGTGAGCACGTCGACGATGAAGGCGGAACGCCGGTCCGCGGGCTGGGTCATGGAGCGCAGGTTAGCCCCCGCCCGCCACCTCGGGGCCTCGTCCGACCGATCGGTCCCACCCGGCCGACGGGCCGCGACGGGGTGGCGGGGAGGCCATCCATCGATCATGCTGTCCGGGTCACGTGCGGGGGCCGCGACACCACGGTTGCAGCGGGCGACGGCCCTCGGACCGGATCAGCCGGCGCGACCCGCGTCCGGCCGTCGACGTGGAGGACCACCGCGCAGGCCGGCTGACCTGAACATGGCGGCCGCCGCCCGGACCAGCTCCGGGTGGCGGCCGTCTTCAGTCGACGGCCGGGGGGCGTACCGGTGCGGCGGTGAGCGACTCGACGGGGCGCGGGGCGGCGGCGTCACGGGGAGGGGCGTCGGTCGGCGCGGCGAGCGGGTCGGGGCGGGGCACCCCACCGACGCCCGACTGCTCGGCGGCGATCTTCTCCTGGAGGCTGAGGATGCCGTGCAGCAGCGCCTCCGGCCGGGGCGGGCAGCCGGGCACGTAGACGTCGACCGGGATGAGCTGGTCGACCCCCTTGGTCACCGAGTACGAGTCCCAGTACGGGCCGCCGCAGTTGGAGCAGGAGCCGAAGGAGATCACGTACTTCGGCTCGGGCATCTGGTCGTAGAGCCGCTTGATCGCCGGCGCCATCTTGTCGGTCACCGTGCCGGAGACCACCATCAGGTCGGCCTGCCGGGGGCCGTGCGCGAACGGGATCACGCCGAGCCGGATGAAGTCGTGCCGGCCCATGCTGGTCGCGATGAACTCGATCGCGCAGCACGCCAGGCCGAAGTTGAACACCCAGAGCGAGTAGCGACGGCCCCAGTTCAGCACGAACCGGATCGGCTCGCCGAGCACTGCCGGCACCTGCACGACCGCCCCCTTCCTGACCCTCACGGACAGTCAATCACAGCTGCCGCGCCCCCTCCGCACAGTGGGGTCGCGCGGAGGAACAGCCCGAGTCCGACGGCAGGAGCCCGCAACCTTCCCCACCGTCCGGTTGTCTGACCTTCGTCGAGGTGCACGGCGCCGCGACCGCCACGGGGAGGACGAATGAGTGTGACGAAAGACGTGCGGGTGGGCGAGCCGCCGCCGGACCCCCTGCGGGAGGCGGCGCCCGACCGGTCCGAGCTGGTCTTCGACGACTTCTACCACGCCCACTTCCGGGGCCTGGTCGTTCAACTCGCCGCCTACACCGGGGACCGCGGCCATGCGCAGGACCTGGTGCAGGAGGCCTTCTGCAAGGCGTTCGCGCGGTGGGACCGGGTGGCCGGCTACGACGATCCGCTGGCCTGGGTACGGCGGGTCGCCTGGAACCTCGGCCACAACCGGTGGCGACGGCTGCGCACCGCGCAGGCGTACCTGCTGCGGCAGCGGGAGACGCACGTCGCCGGGCCGACGCCGGACCGGGTGGCGATCGACACCGCGTTGGCCAAGCTGCCGGACCGGCAGCGCCGGGCCGTGGTGCTGCACTATCTCGCCGACCTCTCGGTCGCCGAGATCGCCGCCCAGGAACGGGTCGCCGAGGGCACGGTCAAGTCCTGGTTGCACCGGGGCCGAACGGCGCTCGCCGCGCACCTGCGCGACAGCGCCGAGGAGGTGGGAGATGTCTGAGTTGGGGAACGTCGACCTTGCCGGGGAGTTCACCCGGTACCGCGAGACGATGCTGGCCGAGGTCGAGGTGCCGGGGCCGGCGGAGGCCCGTCGGACGGTACGGCGCCGGCGGCGCCACCATCTCGCCACGGCCGCCGCGGCGGCGGTGGCGCTGCTCGGCGGGCCCGCCGTCGGGTACGCGGCCCTGGACCGCTCCGGCCCACCACCCGAGCCGGTACGCCCCACGCCGAGCGCGAGCCCGACGCCCACGCCCAGCGGCTCGCCGAACCCGACCGGGCCGCCCTCGCCGACGACCGCCAGCCCGAGCCGGACGGCCCCGGACGGGCGGATCAGCCGGCAGCAGCTGGCCGCCGCCCGCGTCGACCTGCCGGCGTGGCGGCCCGGCCCGGCCTGCCCGACGGACGGGGTCCGGTTGGCCGCCGAGGCCGGTAGCGCCCGGGAAAAGACGAACGCCATCGAGGAGGTCGAGACCGGCGACGTCGACGGCGACGGGGCGGCCGAGACGGTGGCGCTGATCCGGTGCGCGCTGGGCAGCGGTGGCCCCCAGCAGGCCGTCGCGTTCGACCGGGACGACGCGGGCCGCATTGTCACGGTCGGCCGGATCACGGCGAGCACCATCGAGCAGCCGCAGTGGTTGACCGGGCTGGACGTGCGCGCCGACGGCGTCGTCCGGGTGCAGGTCGCCGACCTGGCGCCGGGCGGCGGCTGGCCGGGCGACTGGTCACAACGGCAGTGGCGCGGCTACCGCTGGAGCGGCGAGCGGTTCACGCAGGTCGAGGGGCCGACCTCGTTCGGCCCGAACCCGTACTCCACTGACCTGGCGGTGACCGCGAAGGACCTGATCTTGGCCGACGACCCGACCGACGGCTCCCGGGTCGGCGCGATCCAGGTGCGGATCCGCAACCTCGGGGACCGGCGGGCCGACGCGGTGCCCCTCACGCTCGACCTGCCGGTGGCCCTGCTGCCGTACGGCTCCGCCTGGTCCGGCTGCGGCCCGGACCCCGGGCGGTACCGGCCGCCGCTGAGCTGCGACCTGGGCCCGGTCGAGGCGGGGGGCGAGCTGGTCGTCCGTCTCGGGGTGCGGCTGCCCCCGGGTGCCAGGCTGACGCCGGGCACGGCGGCGGTGCGGGGCGCCGCGACCGGTCCGGGTGGGTACAACCTGCTGGACCCGGACGTCGACAACAACGAGGACACGATCGCCTACCGGTGACGGGTCGGCGGGGGTGGCCGGCGGCGGCCACCCCCGCCGGTCACCACGTCGGGCGTTGCAGCAGGCCGACGAACTCCACCAGCAGCCGTTCCCGCAGCGCGGGCGGTGCCGCGTCGAGCAGGGCGTTCACCGTGGCCAGCCGCCCCGGCAGCGGGCCGGGGCCGGCGCCGAGCCCCAGCCCGGCGGCGAGGTCGGCGATCAGCTCCGGGGTCAGCGCGTCCGGGGTCAGCGAGGTCGCCAGCGCGACCAGCTCCGCCGGCAGCCGCACCGGCCCGGCCGCCCGGGCGGCGGCGACCGCGTCGGCCAGGTCCGGCCCGAACTCCGCCACCCGGGGCGCCACCGAGGCGGTCACCGTCAGGTGCACGCTGGCCGGCAGGCCGGCGTACCTCAGCTGCGGCTGGGTGTGCCAGCCCCGGGCGGTCAGCTCGTCGACCAGGACGAAGAGGTCCAGCTCCGGGTCGGTCGCGGTGAAGCAGACGACCGTGGACTCGGGTTCGGCCATCAGCCGCAGCCCGTCGACGTCGCGCACCGCGTCGGCCAGACCGGCGACCGCGTCCCGGGTGGCGGCGGCCAGCCGCAGGTAACCGGCGTCACCGAGGTGGCGCAGGGTGGCGTACGCGGCGGCGATCGGGCCGCCGGAGCGGGTGGAGGCGAGCACCGGGTTGACCATCGTGTACCCGGGCCAGTCGGCGTACGCGAAGTACTGCGGGGCGCGCAGCGCCGGATCGCGGTGCAGCAGCACCGAGACGCCCTTGGGGGCGTACGCGTACTTGTGCAGGTCCACCGAGATCGAGGTGACCCCGGCGACGGTGAAGTCGAACGGCGGCACCGGCGAGCCGAGCCGACGCAGGTACGGCAGGGTCCAACCGCCGAAGCAGGCGTCCACGTGGCAGCGGGTCCCGGCCGCCGCCGCGGCGGCGGCGATCTCGGCGACCGGGTCGACCACGCCGTGCGCGTACGACGGGGCGGAGCAGGCCACCAGCACGGTCTCCGGGCGGATCGCGGCGGCCACGTCGGCCGCCGACGGGCGCAGGGTGACCGGGTCGACCGCGACCGTGTCGAGGGTGACCCGGAGCAGGTGGGCGGCCTTGGCGAAGGCGGCGTGCGCGCTGGCCGGCACCACGATCCGCGGCTCGGCCAGCCCGGGCCGGGCGTCCCGGGCCGCCTTCACGGCCAGGATCAGCGATTCGGTGCCGCCGCTGGTGACGCTGCCGACCACGTCGGGGGCGGTGCCGCCGGGGCCACCGCCGAGCAGCCGGGCGGCGGCCCCGACCAGCGCGTTCTCCATCGCCAGCAGCGACGGGAAGGCGGTCGGGTCGAGCCCGTTGACGTGCGCGCTCAGCGCGTACGCGGCCGCCCCGAGCTCGTCGAGCCCCGCCACCCCCGGGTCGTACACGTAGGCGAACAACCGCCCCCCGTGCGTTGGCCGGTCCAGCGCCCGCAGCTCCCGAATCTCCGCCAGCACCCGCTCCGCGGGCACCCCGTTTTCGTCGATCATGGACTTGTGGTGCCTTTCTCGTGGCGATCAGCGGCGTTTCTCTCGGACGAGAACCGCATGATCGGCGGGGACGGGGGGCGGCGCCGGAGGAGGAGGGTCGCGGGGGCGATCAGGAGGGCGGGGAGGACGGTGAAGCCGAGCAGGACGCCGAGGCGGGCGGAGTCGGGTTGGGCGGCCGCGGTGCCGGTGTCGGAGGAGACGTAGCCGGAGAGCTGGAGGACCAGGCCGTAGATGCCGGGCCCGAGGGCCAGGCCGAAGGTCTCCCCGGCGGTCCAGAGGCCGGTGAAGACGCCCGCCTGGCGGCGGCCGGTACGCGCGGTCTCGTCCGCCACCCGGTCGGGGAGCAGGGCGAGGGCGAAGACCTGCTGGCCGGCGTACCCGATGCCGATCAGCGCGACCAGCGCGTAGACCGCGGCGGCGGGCAGCACCGGAGCGGCGACCAGGGCCAGCGCTCCGGCGGCGAGCAGCAGCGACGCGGCGACCAGTGCGGCGCGCTTGCCCAGCCGCGCGCCGACCCGGGTCCAGAGCGGCATCACCAGCAGCGCCGGCCCGACGAAGCAGGCGAAGAGCAGGGTGGGGCCGTTCGCCGGGTCGCGCAGGATCTGGTCGGCGAAGTAGCTGACGCCGGCCAGGATGGTCGCCACCCCCGCCGACTGGATCACGAAGCAGGCCAGCAGCGCCCGGAACGGTCGGTTGCCGGCGGCCACCGCGAGCTGGGCGCGCAGCGTCGGCTCGGTCTGCGTGACCGCGCCGACCGGCGCGGAGCGGGTGCCGAGGAAGGCGCCGACCGCGCCGAGGCCGATCAGGGCGGCGACGAAGAGGCCCATCCACCGGTGCCCGGCCAGCCCGTCGCCGCCGGCGGCGACCACCATCGGGGCCACCGCCCCGGAGACCAGGATGGCCAGCGCCAGCACCGCGATCCGCCAGCTCATCAGCCGGGTACGCTCCGCGCCGTCGTCGGTCAGCTCGGCGGGCATCGCCACGTACGGCACCTGGAAGAAGGCGAACGCGGTGGCGGTGGCCAGGAAGGCGACCGCCACGTACGCCCCGGCGGCCGGGCCGCTGCCGAACGGCGCGGCGAAGATGGCGGCGAAGATGACGGCGAGGGCCAGCCCGGCGCCGAGCAGCCACGGCCGGCGGGGCCCCCAGCGGGAGCGGGTCCGGTCGGAGATCCGCCCGGCGACCGGGTTGACCAGCACGTCCCACGCCTTCGGCAGCAGCACCAGCAGGGCCGCCACCCCGGCGGCCACGCCGAGGGTGTCGGTGAGGTACGGCAGCAGCAGCAGCCCCGGCACGGTGCCGAACGCGCCGGTGGCCAGCGAGCCCAGCGCGTATCCGGCGTGCACCCGGCGCGGCAGCGGGCCCACGACCGGCGTTCCGGTGACCGGGGAGCCGGCTGGTACGGGGGGCGCGTCCATGCGGCCGAATGTTACTCACGTTATGGCACCGGTCACATCCCCTCTTCCGGCCACCAACTCGCCGCCGTCATGTCCACCCCGGCGGGACGCAGCGGGCAGCCCTCGGCGCGCAGCCGCGCCCGCGCCTCCACCTCGTGTCCGGGCGGCAGCCGGCCGGCCGAGTTCACCACCCGGTGCCAGGGCACCCCGCCACCGTGCCGGGCCATGATCGACCCGACCAGCCGGGCGGAGGCCCGACCCGAGCGCTCGGCCAGGGCGTCGGCCACCGCCCCGTACGACATCACCCGGCCCGGCGGGATCCGCTCGACCAGCGCGAGCACCGCCTCCACGTACTCCTCAGGCGTCACGAGCTGCCACGATATGGGAACGCTGCCGGGGGCGGCCGGATCGGTCACGCAGAATGGGCGGGTGCGCGACGCAGTCACCTCGGCCCGGCGGATCGTCGTCAAGATCGGGTCGTCCTCGCTGACCACCTCGGCCGGTGGTCTGGACGACACGCGGGTCGACGCGCTGGTGGACGCCCTCGGCGCGCTCGCCGCCGACGGCCGCGAGGTGGTGCTGGTCTCCTCCGGCGCGATCGCCGCCGGCCTGGCCCCGCTCGGCCTGGCCCGGCGCCCCCGCGACCTGGCCACCCAGCAGGCCGCCGCCAGCGTCGGGCAGGGCCTGCTGATCGGCCGGTACGCGGCCGGCTTCGCCCGGCACCGGCTCACCGTCGGGCAGGTGCTGCTGACCGTCGACGACGTCACCCGGCGGGCGCACTACCGCAACGCGTACCGCACGCTGCGCAAGCTGCTCGACCTCCGGGCCGTGCCGGTGGTCAACGAGAACGACACCGTCGCCACCGAGGAGATCCGGTTCGGCGACAACGACCGGCTGGCCGCGCTGGTCGCCGCCCTGGTCGACGCCGACCTGCTGGTGCTCCTCTCCGACGTGGACGCGCTCTGGACCGGCGACCCGACCCGGTCCGGCAGCAGCCGGATCACCGAGGTCCGTGGCGAGCGCGACCTGGCCGGCATCGACATCGGCGGCGCCGGCCGGGCCGGGGTCGGCACCGGCGGCATGGTCACCAAGGTCGAGGCGGCCCGCATCGCGACCGGCTTCGGCATCCCGGTGGTGCTCACCGCCGCGCCGCTGGCCGCCGCCGCGCTCGCCGGCGAGCCGGTCGGCACCTTCTTCCACCCCAGCGACCGGCGCCCGGCCGCCCGGCTCTTCTGGCTGGCCCACGCCACCTCGCCCCGGGGCCGGCTGTACCTGGACCCGGGCGCGGTGCAGGCCGTGGTGGGGCGGCGCAAGTCGCTGCTGCCCGCCGGGATCACCGCGGTGGACGGCGCGTTCACCGCCGGCGACCCGGTGGACCTGGTCGACGCCGCGGGCGCCCCGGTCGCCCGCGGGCTGGTCAACTACGACGCGGTGGAGCTGCCCGGGCTGCTGGGCCGCTCCACCGGTGAACTCGCCGCGGCCCTGGGCCCCGCCTACGAACGAGAGGTCGTCCACCGCGACGACCTGGTGTTGCTGTAAGCCGGGCCCCTGCCGGCAGGGGCCCTCCCACACCTGAGGAGTGCAGCATGAGCGTCGTCGAGCAGGCGCGACGGGCCCGGGACGCCGCAGCGGAGCTGGCCGTGGCCACCCGTACGGTCAAGGACGCCGCGCTGGCCGCGATGGCCGACGCGCTGGTGGCGCGTACGGGTGAGATCCTGACCGCGAACGAGGCGGACCTGGCGGCCGGGCGGACGGCCGGGCTGAGCGCGGCCGTGCTGGACCGGCTCGCCCTCGACGCGGGCCGGGTGGCCGGCATCGCCGACGCGCTGCGGCAGATGGCCGCCCTGCCCGACCCGGTGGGCGAGGTGGTCCGCGGCTCGACGCTGCCCAACGGGCTGGAGCTCCGCCAGATCCGGGTGCCCTTCGGGGTGGTCGGCATCATCTACGAGGCGCGGCCCAACGTCACCGTGGACGCCGCCGGGATCTGCCTGAAGTCCGGCAACGCGGCGCTGCTGCGCGGCTCCTCGTCGGCGGCGCACTCCAACGCCGCGCTGGTCGCGGTGCTGCGCGACGCGGTCGCCGGCGCCGGCCTGCCGGCGGACGCCGTGCAGCTGCTCGACGCCGGCTCCCGCGACTCGGTGAAGGAGCTGATGCGGGCCCGGGGCCTGGTGGACGTGCTGATCCCGCGCGGCGGCGCGTCGCTGATCCGCACGGTGGTGGAGGAGTCGACGGTGCCGGTGATCGAGACCGGGGTGGGCAACTGCCACGTTTACGTCGACGCCGCCGCCGACGTGCCGAAGGCGGTCGCGGTCACCCTGAACGCGAAGACCCAGCGCCTGTCCACCTGCAACACCGCCGAGTCGCTGCTGGTCCACGCGGAGGTCGCCGGGGCGTTCCTGCCGGCGGTGCTGGCCGCCTTCGCCGAGGCCGGGGTCACCGTGCACGGCGACGCCCGGGTGGCGACGTTCTCCGACGCGGTGGTGCCGGCCACCGACGAGGACTTCGCCACCGAGTACCTCTCGGCGGACATCTCTGTCGCCGTGGTCGACTCGCTCGACGCGGCGGTCGCGCACATCCGGCGGTACGGCACCGGCCACACCGAGGCCATCGTCACCGACTCGGCGACGGCGGCCCGGGAGTTCGTGGCCCGGGTGGACGCGGCGGCGGTGATGGTGAACGCGTCGACCCGGTTCACCGACGGCGGCGAGTTCGGCTTCGGCGCCGAGATCGGCATCTCGACGCAGAAGCTGCACGCCCGCGGCCCGATGGGGCTGCCCGAGCTGACCTCCACGAAGTACGTGGTCACCGGGGACGGCCACCTGCGCGGCTGACGGTCCCCGATGGAGGGTGACCCGACGGTCGCACCGGGTCGCTAGGCTGGTGCCCGGTTCGGCACTGCTCGGCTGGGGAGGCGGCATGCTGGGCGAGAGCGCCCTGGAGCAGCAACTGGCGGAGGCACGCGCCGCGCTGCGGGAGGTGAGCCGCACCGTGGTCCCGCCGGAGCGGGTCGAGTCGGTGGCCGAGGCCGCCGACGGGCGGATCCGGGTCACGGTCGGCGTCGACGGTCGGCTCAGCGCGGTCGACCTCGATTCCCGGGTGCTCCGGGAGGGCTCGGAGTACCTCGCCGACGAGCTGCGGCGGGCGGTGAACGCGGCGCTCGACGGCCAGGCCGAAGCGGTCGCCGGCACCGAGCCGATGCCCGACCTGGCCGCGATGACCGCCACCGTGGAGCGCCTCCAGGACCAGAGTCTGCGCCAGATGCGAGAGATCAGCACCGCGATCAGCGAGACCATGCGCAAGCTTCAGCAGCGGAGTTGACCGTGGAACCGCTCGATGTGGACATCGACGCCCTGCGCCAGGGGGCGGACCAGCTCGCCCAGGCCAAGGAGAGCGTCCGCCAGGCGTTCGAGGCCTTCCAGGCGGCGGCGGGCGGCTACGCCGACGCCTTCGGCGGCGACGGGATCGGCATGCTGTTGAGCGTGGGACACCAGGCCTGCCTGGAGGCGCTCACCGAGTGCTTCAGCACCAACGTCGCCGAGCTGGAGAGCTACGCGGACGGCCTGAAGGGGATGGCCGAGAGCTACCGGGAGATCGAGGAGGGCGTCAGCGCCTCGTTCCGCTCGATCCTCGGCTCACTGGGTGGCTGAACCGCCACCGACGGACGACGAAGGGGGCCGGTGTGGGTCTGACGCTGCCGGGTGAACTCGCCTCGCTGCTCTCCATGATCGGGTACGACTGGCCGGAGTCCGACGAGACCGCGATCTTCCGGCTCGCCGGCGAGTGGACCGGCATGGCCGACCGGATCAACGGCTCGGTCGCCCAGCTGGAGTCGGCGGCGCGGACCGTGCTCGACACCAATCGGGGAGAGAGCTTCACCGCGTTCGCCAGTGAGTGGAACGACAAGGAGTCGGCGGCCCGGAACATCGCCGACGCCGCCAACCCGGCGAGCGTCATCGGGATCGGGCTGATGGCCGCCGCCGGTGTGGTGCTCGCCCTGAAGATCAACGTGATCATCCAGCTCGTGGTGCTGGCGATCCAGATCGCCCAGGCGATCGCCACGGCGGCGGTCACCTTCGGCGCGTCCCTGCTCCAGATCCCGATCTTCAAGGTGATCACCGGCCTGATCGTCGACGAGCTCATCGGCATGGCCGTGGACACGGTGCTCAATGGCTAAGAAGCGGACCAGCCCGCCCCGGCAGGCCCAGGCGAAGGGTGCCCGGATCGTCTCGGCGCACCTGGAGAACGCCGACGTGTTCCGCACCGCCAAGACGGCCGGGACCACGCCGAACGGCCCGGCGGTGCTGGTGCTGCGCAACCGGCCGGATTTCGACAAGCGGGACTTCGACCGCAAGGCCAAGGACCTGGTCCGGCTCGGCCAGGAGGGGCGGCTGAGCAAGGCGAAGTCGGACCGGACGGCCAACAACGTCTACCACCGGGGCGGCCGGGGAACCAGGCCGGGCACCCGAACCCGCACCAACGTCTTCCGGGACCGGGTGATCCGCCGGCTGACGAAGAACGAGCAGCTGACCCAGCAGCACGGTGACCGGACGACCAACCAGTACCTGGCCAACAAGGAACTCGTCGACCGCCTCTACGACGGCCGAGGGCCGATCCGGGCCCGGGGCGAGGGGTTGGACCCGGACCACGTCCACGAGCTGCAACTCGACGGAAAGGACGAATACGCTAACCTGAGGCTGATGGATGCCTGGACCAACCGCCAGATCGGCAGTGACATCTCCGTGGCGTTGCGCGACGTCCCCGAGGGCACCCCGATCATCGTGAAGGTCCTGCCATGACCCGGCCGGGCCCCGCCGTCCTCGCCCGGATCGCCGAGAAGCTGGAGCTGCTCACCCGGGTCGAGTCCGAGCACGGCTTCGGCGTCCGCATCGACGGGCCGGCGCCGCTGGAGCCGATCGCCGAGCTGCCCGGCGTCGCCGAGGTCTACAGCCTGTTCCGGCGCCTGGAGGGCGACAACTTCCGGTTCCACGCGCCGAAGGAGATCCGTACCCCGCAGGCCTGGGCGGAGGACGAGGTCGACCCGAGCGACCCGATGGGCAGCCCGCTGATCGTCGGGTACGAGATGGACAGCGTCCCCGCCGGCCTCCGCGCCGAGATCCGCGGCGGTGACCCGATCTACCTCGACCGGGAGGACCTGGACGTGTACTACATGGAGTCCAGCGCCTACGTCTACCAGTACGAGCATCCCGACGAGGACGTCGAGTTCACCGTCATCGCTCCCGACGTCGCCACGTTCTTCGACGAACACGTGCTCGGCCCCCGCTACCCGGAGCTGACGGCCGTCGTCCTCGGTCCCGCCGCCCCCGAGCAGCGGCTGCGCAAGGGCCGGCACGCAGGCGAGTACGCCGACAACTGGCGACGCCTGCTGATCGCCGCCGGCCTCTCCTCCTGAATCGCCCGTCGACCCGCGAAGGACCGTCATGGCAGCTGATCCCCGGTTCACGGCACTGTGGAGCGAGGACGAGCTCATCCCGTACCCGCGCGAGGCGTGGCTGGAGGGCGGGTTCAGTCCCGACCTGCTCCCCGCCGGGGACGAGATCCCGCTCGACGTGGCGGTCGTCTACACCGCCTTCCTCGAAGGCGACATCGAGCTGTACGACACCATCGCGCTCACCACTGAGGACGGTGCGCTGGACGTCCGCCTGATCGTGGTCGGCGCGGTCGCCGACAACCCCGACCTGCTCTACGTGCTCGACCCACGCACCGGGGAGATCCTCCAGTACGACCTGGACCAGCAGGACGTCCAGGGCGTCAACAGCGACTTCCGCACCTTCGTCGAGTTCCTCTACCAGTTCGCGCTCTTCGTCGAGGCCGACGAGGGCAAGGAGGGCCGGGCCGAGCGGGCCGAGGAGCTGCGGACCGTCCTGGAGAGCATCGACCCGGCCGCGTTCGCCCCGGACGCCTGGTGGCCGCTGGTGATCAGTCAGCTGAAGTAGGCCGGCAGGCCCGGATCACGGTCAGCGTGGTGTGCACGTCGAACTGGTGGCCGTCGTCGCTGTCCCAGCCGCCGTCACTGCGCTGGGTCTCGGCGAGCCGCTTGCGCGCCGACACCAGAACCCACTGCTCCTCGCCCACCTCGACCCGGCGCAGCGTCGCGGCCAGCGAGGCCACGTCCGCCGGGGACATCTGCGGCATCCGCTCGGCCAGCACCGCTTGGATCCGCGCCGACTCGTAGTACATCTGCTGGCGGTGCAGCACGGCCGCGCTCAGCCAGCCGGCGGCGAGGAAGGACGGCCAGCTGCCGTCCGGCGCGAGCTGCGCGGCGAGCGCCTGCGCCGCGGCCTGCACCACCCCGGCGTACGCGCCGCCGACCCGGTGGTCGAGTGGGCCGGCGGCGCGGGCGTCCAGGCCGGCCACGCTGAGCCAGAAGCCGGCGTTGGCGGTGAGGTAGAGGCGGGCCTCCGGGTCGCCCGGCCGGGCCCACTCCGGGGCGTCGTCGGCCAGCGCCGGGTCCTCGTCCCAGCCGCCGTCGGGCAGTTGCCGGGCGGCCAGCCAGTCCAGCGCGTGCCGGGCGGCGGGACGGCCGAGGGCGCCGAGGTCGTCCAGTTCGGCCAGTCGGAAGCAGGTCGCGTCGATCGAGCCGACCGCACCGCCGAGGGTCGCCGGCCAGCCGCCATCGGGCGTCTGCCCGGCCTCGGCGACGTCGAGCAGCTCCGGCGGCACCGGCGTACCGGATCGCAGCCGGGAGAGACGGGCACGGTCCACCGCGTCCCCGTGTGCCACGACGAAACCGATCGCGGCGTCCATGTCGACCACGCACACACGCTACCTGCGGAAACCCGATTCCGCTTCGGGGAATCGGCCAGCGCGGGCCGGCCACCGGGGGCGGGTGGGTCGGGAAGGGGCCCTCCGGTGTCGGAGAGCCCCTCCCCAAAACCTCAGTACGCGGGCAGCGACGGGTCGATCTGCTTGATCCAGGAGAGCACCCCGCCCTGGACGTGCACGGCGTCGCGGAAGCCGGCCGCCTTCAGCGCGGCGAGCGCCTCGGCGGAGCGGACACCGGACTTGCAGTGCAGCACGATCTGCTTGTCCTGCGGCAGCTTCACCAGCGCCTCGCCGGAGAGGATGTCGCCCTTGGGGATCAGCGTCGAGCCGGGGATGCGGACGATCTCGTACTCGGCGGGCTCGCGGACGTCGACCAGGAAGATGTCCTTCCCGGCGTCCTGCCACTCCTTGAGCTCGCCAGCAGTGATGGTCGAGTCGACCACCGCCTCCTGCGCCTCCTCGGAGACCGCGCCGCAGAAGTCCTCGTAGTCCTCCAGCAGGTCGGTGACCGTGGGGTTCTCGCCGCAGAGCACGCAGTTCGGGTCCTTGCGGACCTTGATCTTGCGGTACTCCATCTCCAGGGCGTCGTAGACCATCAGTCGACCGACCAGCGGCTCGCCGATGCCGGCGAGCAGCTTGATCGCCTCGTTGACCTGGATCGAGCCGATCGACGCGCAGAGCACCCCGAGCACGCCGCCCTCGGCGCAGGAGGGGACCATGCCGGGCGGCGGCGGCTCCGGGTAGAGGCAGCGGTAGCAGGGGCCGTGCTCGGCCCAGAAGACCGACGCCTGGCCGTCGAAGCGGTAGATCGAACCCCAGACGTACGGCTTGCCGAGCAGCACCGCGGCGTCGTTGACCATGTACCGGGTGGCGAAGTTGTCGGTGCCGTCGACGATCAGGTCGTACCGGGAGAAGATGTCGCGGACGTTCTCCCGGTCCAGCGCGGTGTTGTGGATCTCGACGTTGACCAGCGGGTTGATCTCGCGGATCGACGCGGCGGCGGACTCGGCCTTGGATCGGCCGACGTCGGAGACGCCGTGGATGATCTGCCGCTGGAGGTTGGACTCGTCGACGGTGTCGAAGTCGATGATGCCGAGCGTGCCCACGCCGGCGGCGGCGAGGTACATCAGGGCCGGCGAGCCGAGGCCACCGGCGCCGACACAGAGCACCCGGGCGTTCTTCAGCCGCTTCTGCCCCTCGACCCCGACGTCCGGGATGATCAGGTGGCGCGAGTAGCGGCGGATCTCGTCAACAGTCAGCTCGGCGGCGGGCTCGACGAGCGGGGGCAGCGACACGGTGGACTCCCCGGGATCGGCTGGTGCGAACCGCGTCATTGTCGCTCGATGCGGCGGTGCTCGGCCATGAGGAGGGACACGTCGCCCGACATTCGGGAGCGGGAATAACTCAGATGCCGGGAACGAGTTCGCCGGAGTGGAGCTCGCCGTCGAGGTACGGGAAGGCGTTGGCGACGCAGCCGTCCAGGCCGTACGTCTGCTGCTGCATCACCGGCGCCGGCTCGCCGGGGCCGGGACAGGCCTGGTGCTCCTCGCCCAGCTCGTGGCCGACCTCGTGGTTGACCACATAGGTCCGGTAGGTCTCCAGCGGTGCGCCGTAGTCGGGTACGGCGTCCATCCAGCGGGCCAGGTTGATGATCACCTGGCCGGGCAGCCGGCAGGAGGTGTAACCCTCGGTGCGCAGGCCGCCCTCGGCGCACATCTGCTCGGAGGTCGCCGGGGTGGCCAGGTAGACGGTGAAGTCCGCGGCGTCGTCGTCGGAGACCCGTTGCAGCCGCACCTCCCCGGAGGCGATCCAGCTCCGCGGGTCGGCCAGCGTCCCGTCCACGGCGGCGGCGAAGGCGTCCACGTCCTGGCCACTGCCCTGCTCGACGGCGACCCGGTAGCGGCGCAGCGGGCCGTCGAGGCCCTGGATCGCGGACCGGCCGTCGGCGGCGACGAAGCGGCCGGGGCCGCTGGTCGGGTAGCCGGCCGGGGCGGCCCGTTCGCCGGCGCCGTGCCCGTCGGGGGTCCGCCCACCGACCGGGGGCGGGGCGTCCGGGGGGCCGCCGTCGCCGACCAGCGTCAGCCCGGCGGCCGTGGTGGCGAGCAGGGCCAGCCCGACCACGAGGCCGCGGTCCCGCCGGCGCAGCCGGAGCAGGGCCGACCGGACCGCCCGACCGGCGTGGCTCAGTGCCGTGCGCGCCCCGCCGACCCGGCGCGGGCCGGCCGGATGGGGACGCTCGGGCGGGATCGGCTCGAAGGGCTCCACGTCACCAGCATGGCAGGCCAAACGGGCATATCAGCGCCAATCCCCCGCGATGGTGAGGATGTTTCACGGAACCTCGCCGCAGCTCAGACCGACGGCCCGCGGTACCGCCGCCCGCCGAGGTACGGCCACGGATTGGCCGTGCAGCCGTCCAGGAAGAGCGACTGCTGCTGCATCACCGGCGCCGGACGACCCGCCCCCGGGCAGCGCTCGTGCCGGTGCCCCAACTGGTGGCCCACCTCGTGGTTCACCACGTACAGCCGGTAGCCCGACAGCGGCACCCCGGCCCGGACGAAGTGCGGCACGGACGTCCGCCACCGGTCCAGGTTGATGATCACCTTCCCGGGCGCCCGGCAGGAGGTGTACGGCCGCCCGCCGACCCGGATGTCCACTCCCCCGGCCAGGCACATCCGTCCCGCCGTCCGTGCCGTGGCCAGGAAGACGGTGAACTCCGCCGGGGATCCGCCCGGCACCCGGCGCAACCGCAGCCGGCCGCTGTCCACCCAGCTCCCCGGGCCGGCCAGCGCCTCCTGCACCACGTCGGAGAAGTCGTGCACGTCCTCCCCGGCGCCGTTCTCGACGGCGACCCGGTACCGCTGCACCCGACCCGCCCGGCCCAGCGTCGCCCCGGGCCGGTCGTCGTAGCCGAAGCTGCCGCGCCCGGCGACGGGCACCGGGCCGGCCAGCCGGAGCAGCGGCGCCAGGACCGACGGGGACGGGCTCGCGGTGACGGCCGGCGACGGCGACGGGAACGGAGCCGGAGCCGGGGCGTTGGCGGCCACCATGCCGGCGTCGACCTCCGGCCGCTCCGCGGAGAGCGCCCCGCCGGCACCGGCGGCGAGGGCGAGCGCGACCAGCACCACCACCGGCCATCGGCGGGCCAGTGGGGTCGGTGCGGGCGAACGACGGGCGTGGCGGTGCGGCCGCTGGCGCCAGCCGCCGCGGCGGAAGAAATCGGGCATCCTGGTCAGGATGCCACGTCCGCCGGCCCGGTCGCCTCCCCCGTTTCGGCGAGTAGCCCGACCACCGCCCGCGCCACCGTGCGAGGCACCTCGAGCTGGGCCACGTGCCCCACGTCGTGCAGCATCAGCAGCCGGCTGTCCGGGATGACCCGGGCCGCCTGCGGGGCCACCCGCACGTCCACCAGCCGGTCCCGCATGCCCCCCACCACCAGAGTGGGCGCCTGGATCGAGGCGGCGATCCGCCACATCGACCCCGACCCCGGCAGGTACGACCGCAGGAAGCTGGCGACCAGCCCGCGGAAGGTCCGGACGTACGCGGCCGCGTAGTGGGCGGCCTCGTAGCGCACCAGGATCTCCTCCAGCGCCTCCTGGCGACGCTGTTCGCAGATCCGGCTCAGGTCGGCGACGCACGCCTCCATCGCCTGCTGGGCCATCAGCTCGGGGGCCAGCTGGGCCAGTCGCCACGCCGCCAGGCGCTCACCGCGCGGGATGGCCAGCAGCGGCAGCATCCGCCCCTGCAACGACCGGCGGAAGTCCAGGAAGGGCAGCGCCGGGGAGATCAGGGTGAGGGTCCGCACCAGATCCGGCCGTAGCCCCGCCACCTGCACCGAGACCGCCCCGCCCAGCGAGTTGCCGAACAGGTGCACCGGGCCCCGCCCGGAGTGCTCGATCCAGCGGATCACCCGCGCCGCGAAGGCCGGGATGGTGTACCGCTGGCCCGGCTCGCTGCGCCCGAAGCCGGGCAGGTCGATGGCCTGGCCGTCGAGCCGGTCGGCGAGCAGGCCGGCCAGGTCCGTCCAGTTCTGCGACGAGCCACCCAGCCCGTGCACGTAGAGCGCCGGCTCGGCGTCCGGCCGGGTGGCGGGGGTCTCCCGGACGTAGGTGACCGTGCCGTCGAGGCGGACCGGCCGGCCGGGCCAGGGCGGGGGGACGTGGTGCGGCGGCAGAAGGTGGTCGGGCCAGAGGGCGGCGCGCTTCATGCCTCCAGTCTTCCCGTCCCGACCCGTACCGCCACCGTGACCATGGCCGCCTCAGGCCAGCAGCGCCTCGAGACGACGGTTCACCGCGGCCAGCGTCGCCCGGACCACCGCCTGCCGGGGGTCGCCGGCGACCAGCGCCGAGCCGGCCAACTGCTCGACCCAGCCGTCGCAGACCAGCAGCACCACCACGGTGGCGACCTCGCAGTTGCCGAAGGGGACCACCGCGGCGTGCTCGACGAAGCAACGTCCCCGGTCGGCGTCCCGCTCCGCCCCGCGCAGCAACTGGTCCACGGCCGCCGCGGCGGCCACCGCGCAGAGCCGCAGGACGTACCCGTCCACGGCCGGCCCGGTGGAGTGGCCGGCGGCGACCTCGCCACCGGCGAGCAGGCGCACCTCCACTGTGGCGTCGAGGCCGAACGTGCTCACCTGCACGTGGTCGATCACCACCCGGGGCCCCGGCACGCCGCCGGTGTCCAGCGGGCGGGAGGGCGCGGTCTCCGTCGTGGTCATCTGCCCGCCGGAGTACGACGTGCCGCCCGTCACCGGGCTGCCGGTGGCCGGGACCGCCAGGCCGGCCGTCGCCTCCTCCACACTGGCCCGTCCCCGGTGGGCGGAGCCCTGCCGGCGCCGGCGGGCGACCCCGGTCATCGTGCCGGCGGGGTCGGCCACCGGGACCGCCCCCGGATCCTGCTCCCGGGGCACGGCCCGGCGCGGCTCCGCGTCGCCGGCCCGGTCCCGGGGTTCGCCGGCGCGCGGCTGCGGGGTACGGGACTCGGCGGCGCGACGGCGCAGCGGGGCGGCCGGCGACCCGGGGAGGTTCTGCGGGGCCGCGGCGAGGCCCATCCGCTCCTGGAGCAGGCGGGCCACCATCCGGCTGACCTCCGCCGGGTCGGCCCCGTCGGAGAGGTCGAGCCGCAGGCTGTGCGCGCCGGCCGGGGTCCGGCGCAGCGCCGCGTCCCGGACGCCGGCGACCTCCCGGACGGCGTCGAGGATGGCGTTGACGTCGAAGCCCTCCGGGCGTTCCCGCAGCGGGGCGGGCTCGTCCTCGCGGCGCAGGTGGGTGGCGATCCGGGCGAGTTCCGGTGTCTCGGCGGGTGGCTCCACGGCTGGCGGCTCCGGCACGACGGGCACGTCCGGTTCGGCGGGGACGCGCTGCGGCAGCACCGCCATGTCGCGGTCCGACCTCAGGTCGTCCACGGCCGGCTCGGACGTGGGCGCCGGGTCGGGAGCGGATCGGCGGGCCGCGTAGGGGGGTGCGCTCGTCGGTGCGGGCGCGGACGACGTGCGGTCCGGGCGACGTGCGCCGCTCGTGGCGGGGACCGTCGCGGCACCGGGACCGGTGGGGGTGGACAGGTGGCCGGGGGGTTCGGCCGGGGTCGGCTCCTCCGGCACGGACCGGAGCCGGAACGGCTGCTCGGCCCGCTCGGCGACCGGCCGCTCCGCCGGGGCCGGTGGGGCGCTGCTCGGCGCGGAGGATGCGCTGCTGGGCGCGGACGATGTGTTGCTGGGCGCGGGCGGGGCGCTGCTGGGCGCGGCGGCGCGACCGCCACCCCAGGCGGCCCGCTGCTCCACCACCGGGCGGTCACCGGCCGCGGCCCGGTCCGGCCCGACGGACCGATCCGACCCGAGCACCCGGCCGGCGGCGTCCCGGCCGGCGGCGTCCCGGCCGGCAGCGTCCCGGTCCGCGGCGAGAGCCCGGCCCGCGGCGTCCCGGTCCCCGGCGTGGGCCCGGTCCGCGGCGTGGGCCCGGTCCGCGGCGGCCCAGTCGGCGGCGGCCCGGTCCGCGGCGTGGGCCCGGTCCGCGGCGGCCCAGTCGGCGGCGGCCCGGTCGGCGGCGGGGGCAGCGGCTCGGTCCGGACCGACGGGACGGTCCTCGGCCCGGCCACGGTCGGCGCGGTCCGGGGCGGCGGGGCCCGGACCGGACTGCGCCTCCTGCGCGGGCGGCGGCTCGGGCTCGGAGCGGGTGACCTCGTACGGGCGCGGGAGTTCGGAGCGCACCGGCTCGTACGGCCGGGCCGGCTCGGCGCGCACCGGCTCGTAGGGGCGGGCCGGCTCGGCGCGCACCGGCTCGTACGGCCGGCTGGGCTCGGCGGCCCACTCGGCGCGGGCACGCCGCCCGGCCTGCTGGTCCTCCTCGCGCGCCCAGGACGGCGCCCAGCTGCCGCCCCAGCTCGGCCGGTTCCAGCTCGGACCGGTCCAGTCCGGCTCGTCGGCGGGCGGCGGGCGGTGCTCGGCGGCCGGCTCGGCGCGCTGGTCGGAGTCGGCGGGGTAGCGGTCCGCCCAGGCGGACGCTTCGGCGGCGCGCGGGTCGGGGCCGGCGGCCGGCAGCTCGGCGGGGAACCGGTCCGCCCAGGCGGGCGGTTCGGTGGCCCGGGCCGGTTCGGCGTCGGGTTGCGGGGCGTGGAAGCCGGGCGGCACCTCGAAGCCGGAGGGGGCGGTGCCGGGCGGCGGCACCTGCACGGCGGGCGGGGCGGACGCGGGGAAGTTCCCCTCCGACCAGCGGCTCACCCGGGGCCCCGGGGGCTCCTCGGAGAGGTGGCGGCCGGCGGCGTCCGGTTCCTGCTGCTCGGCCGGGGGCACCGGCCGCTGGGCCGGTACGACCAGCTGGTCGCCGTCACCGTCCCGGCGCGGCTCGACACCGTAGCGCGGGGCGTCGACGGGTGGGGCGCTCATCGGGGCGGAGCGGCGCAGTGGGGACTCCTCGTCGGGGTGGCTGACGCCGTTGCGCGGGGTGTGTCCGTTGCGCGGGGCCGGTTCGCCGTCGGCGGGCGGGCTGGAGAAGGGGGCCGGCAGGTCGCCGTGGTGCGGTGAGGAGGCGCCCCAGCCGGTGGTCGGTTCGGACCGGCGCCACGGGGCGGCGGGCTCGCGGCCCCTCGGGGCGTCCGCCCCGCCGGACCACTCGGTGGCCGGAGGTGCCCACCCGCTGGCGGAGCGGGCCGGGTCGTCCTGCTGACCCGTCCCGTCGCCGTGCTCTCCCGGGGTGGCGGCACCGGGTTGCCCTGTTTCACTCACCGCGCGCTCCTTGGTCGCCCCAGCTGAGGCTACCGTGTGGTGACAGTGGCGATAAGTTACAGCGGCGGGCCAATTCCGGGACCAGGTGAGAGCCCTGACCGGTACGGGGTAAAAGTGCCGGCTCGTACGAAGGAACTCGGAGGATCCCATGACCGCTGTGGGGAACGGTGCGCACACCGCCGGCCGGCCCACCCGCCTGCCCCGTTCGGCGCGCCGCAAGCAGCTGCTCGCCGCCGCGCAGGAGGTGTTCGTCGCGCAGGGCTACCACGCCGCCGCCATGGACGACATCGCCGAGCGGGCCGGGGTCTCCAAGCCGGTTCTCTACCAGCACTTCCCCGGCAAGATGGAGCTCTACCTGGCGCTGCTCGACACGCACTGCGACGCCATCGTCGCCAAGGTGCACGACGCGATGCGCGGGACCATCGACAACAAGGAGCGGGTCAGCGCCTCGGTGCGCGCCTACTTCGACTTCGTCGACCACGAGAGCGAGGCGTTCCGTCTCGTCTTCGAGTCGGACCTGCGCAACGACCCGGCCGTGCGCCAGCGGGTGGAGCGGGTCGAGCAGGGCTGCATCGCGGCGATAACCGACACCATCATCTCGGACACCGGCGTCAGCCGGGCGCACGCCGAACTGCTCGCCTCCGGCCTGGTCGGGGCGGCGGAGACGGCCGCCCAGTTCTGGCTGGCCGGCGGCCGCCAGGTGCCGAAGGCGGAGGCGGAGGCGCTGGTCGCCGCGCTGTCCTGGCGTGGGATCGCGAGCTTCCCGCTGCAAGGTGAGTCAGCCTGAACATCCGGCCCCGAGATCGGATAGCCTTCCCAACGGCGGCTCTTTCGCCCACCTGAGGAGGCACAGTGGAGGTCAAGATCGGCGTGCAGTACGCGCCGCGCGAGCTGGTTCTGGAGAGCGCGCAGTCGCCGGCCGAGATCGAGCAGATCGTGACCGACGCCTTCGGCAAGACCGAGGGGACGCTGTCCCTGACCGACGAGAAGGGCCGGCGGGTCATCGTGCCGGTCAGCAAGGTCGCCTACGTCGAGATCGCCGAGGCGTCCCCGCGGGCGGTCGGGTTCACCGTCCGCTGACCCGGTCCGGCGCCCGCGGCGGCCGAGCCGCCGCGGGCCGGGACCGGACGTTCAGTTGTTGAGGCCGACGGCGGTCATCCGCGCGGTGTGGTTGGCGGTGAGTCGGCGGAACAGCGCCGGCACGTCCGCCCCGTCCCGCACGATCAACGCGGTGAGCGCGCCCCGGTCGGCGGCGGCGACCCGGCCGGCCTGGGAGAGCGCCTCGCCGACCAGGCGCCGCGCCCACATGGAGAGCCGGTTCGCCACCCGCGGGTCGGCCTCGATCGCGGCCCGGATCTCGGCGGCGGCGAAGTCGGCGTACCGGGATTCGTGCAGCACGTCGCGCACCAGTTGCCGGTACGGCTCGTCCAGCCGGTCGGCGATCTCGCCGAGGAAGTCGTCGGTGATGGCGTCCCCGACGTACGCCTTCGTCACCGCCTCCAGCCAGTCCTTCGGTTCGGTGGAGTCGTGGTACGCCTGCAGCGGCGCCACGTACGGGGCCATCACGTCGTCGGGTGTCGCCCCGAGGGCGGTGAGCCAGTCCGCGAGCCGCCGGTAGTTGCCGATCTCGGCGGCGGCCATCTCGCTCAGCGCCGCCCGACGGCGCAGGTCGGGGGCGAGCCGGGCGTCGGCGGCCATCCGGTCGAAGGCGAGCAGTTCGCCGTAGGCGACCAGGCCGAGCAGGTCGACGACGGCGGCGGAGCCCAGCGGGGCGGATTCGGGGTCATTCGGGGCGGACACGAGCGCAGGCTACCGCCCCGGACGCCGACCCGACGGCCTGGCAGAGTGACCCAGGTCACAAATTTCACCCCCGGCGGAGGCGCGGTCATCGTGCTCAGGGCTGAGCGGGGAGCCGCTCGGGTAGGATGGAGCAGTTGCCGTGGGCGCCGATCTCATCGAAGTCCTGCCTACGGCGCGCGTGCGGCCCGGTCCGGCTCGGCGTTCACTGCCGCCGATCGCGTGGCCCGCGCCATACCGATCGCGCCCTGAGGACAAGACGGGGCGCACCACGAGAGGGCACCCCCAGATCCAGATGAGCGAGCAGATTCTCGAAGAGCTGGGTGGCCACGAACTGGCCCCCACCGCCCCGGTCCGTCCGGAGGCCCCCACGTTCGCCGCGCTCGGTGCGCGGCCCGAGACCGTCGAGGCCCTGGCCGCGGCGGGCATCACGCGCGCGTTCGCGATCCAGGAGTACGCGATCCCGATCGCACTGCGCGGCGTCGACATGATCGGCCAGGCGCCGACCGGCACCGGCAAGACCCTCGGCTTCGGCGTACCGCTGCTGGAGCGGGTCTTCGCCCCCGCCGAGGGCGGCGACGGCGTGCCGCAGGCGCTGGTCGTCGTCCCCACCCGCGAGCTGGGCATCCAGGTCGCCAAGGACCTGGCCGCCGCCGGCCGCACCCGGGGCGTCCGGGTGCTGCCGATCTACGGCGGCGTGGCGTACGAGCCGCAGATCGACGCGCTGCGCAAGGGCGTCGAGATCCTGGTCGGCACGCCCGGCCGGCTGATGGACCTGCAGAAGCAGAAGCACCTGCGGCTGGACCGGGTCCGCGCGCTGGTGCTCGACGAGGCCGACCGGATGCTCGACCTGGGCTTCCTCGACGACGTCGAGAAGATCCTGGCGATGCTGCCGGAGGACCGGCAGACGATGCTCTTCTCGGCCACCATGCCGGACCCGATCGTCACGCTGTCCCGACGCTTCCTGCGCCGGCCGATGACGATCCACGCCGGGCACACCGCCGAGACCGGCCCGTCGCCGCAGACCCAGCAGCTGGTCTACCGGACCCACTCGATGAACAAGGTCGAGATCGTGGCGCGGATCCTCCAGGCGGAGGGTCGCGGCCTCACCATGATCTTCACCCGCACCAAGCGGGCCGCCGACCGGGTCGCCGAAGACCTCGACTTCCGTGGTTTCGCGGTCGCCGCCGTCCACGGTGACCTGGGTCAGGGCGCGCGGGAGCGGGCGCTGCGGGCGTTCCGGGCCGGCAAGATCGACATTCTGGTCGCCACCGACGTGGCGGCGCGCGGGCTCGACGTCACCGGCGTCACCCACGTGATCAACTACGACTGCCCCGAGGACCAGGACACCTACACCCACCGGATCGGCCGCACCGGCCGGGCCGGGGCGACCGGTGTCGCGGTGACCTTCGTCGACTGGGACGACATGCCCCGCTGGCGGATCATCGACAAGACGCTGGGCCTGGAGATGCCGGAGCCGCCGGAGACGTACCACACCTCTCCGCACCTCTACACCGACCTGGGCATCTCCACCGAGGTGTCCGGTACCCTGCCGACCGCCGAGCGGACCCGCGCCGGGCTCTCCGCCGAGGTGGAGGAGGACCTGGGTGGCCGGCCGCGTCGCGGCGAGGGCGGTGCCCGGGGTTCCCGGCGCGGCGAGGGCCGGGGCCGGGGCGAGAGCCGGGGCCGGGGCGACGACCGCGGCCGGGGCGACGACCGTGGCCGGGGCGACGACCGTGGCCGCGGCGAGCCCCGCCGGGACAGCTCCGACGCCGGCACGCCGGCCGCCGGAACGCCCGTCGAGGGCACCGAGGAAGGCACCCGTACCCCGCGCCGCCGGCGTCGCCGCCGGGTCGGCGAGGGCGTCGCGGGTGAGGCCACCGCGGTGATCTCCTCGGGCGAGGGCGCCGCCGAGCCGGCCGCCGCCGCCGAGGGCGAGTCGTCGACCAAGCCGCGCCGCCGCCGGCGCCGTCGTGGTGCCGGTTCCGGCACCGGTACGCCGGCCGAGGCGACCGCCGACTGACCAGCGACACCCGACGTCCCCCGCACCGCCGACGCGGTACGGGGGACGTCCCTTTTTCCCGCCGGCGCCGAGCCGACGACGGGACGCGACAGCGACCAACCCCACCCCACGGTGGCCTGCCGCCGGGCGGCCCTCGGACAGCAAGGATGATGGAGCGATGCCGGAACCGTTGGACGCCGCCCTGACCGAGGTACGCGCGCTGCTGCTCGACCCCGCGCTGACCCGGGCGGTCGCCGCCGGCCGCCGTCGCGGGCAGCGCCCCTCGGTGGTCCGCGCCGAACTGCGCCCGGTCGTCCTGAAGGCCGGCCCCCGGTTGCAGATCTCCACCTCCGACGGCGCCCGCCCGTACACCCGGAACGTCTCCCCGGGCGCGGAGGCCGAGTCGGCGGTGGACGGGCTGCTCGCCGAGCCCTTCGGCAACTGGCACGTGGAGACCGCCACCGCGACCCTCCAGCTGCGGGTGACCAAGTCCGGCGAGGCCCAGGTCCACCGATCCGCGGCGAACCGGAGGGCGGGGGCCGAGCCGGCCGGGCACGACCGGGCCAAGGAGTACCTGCTCGACCCGGGTGACGAGATCTTCGCCGAGATCGGCGGCTCGGCCGCGAAGCGGCGACAGGTCGACGCCTTCCTGCGGGCGCTCGCCGCGACCCTCCCGGACGACCTGAGCGGCCCGCTACGGGTGGTCGACCTCGGCTGCGGCAACGCGTACCTGACCTTCGCCGCCTACCGCTACCTGTCGCAGCGGGGCCTCGACGTCGAGCTGGTCGGGGTGGACGTCCGCGAGGACCAGCGGCGACGCAACACCGAGCTGGCCGAGCGTCTCGGCTGGGCCGGGCGGGTCTCCTTCGTCGCCGGCACCATCGCCGACGCGGTGGTGGAGCCCGCGCCGGACCTCGTGCTCGCGCTGCACGCCTGCGACACCGCCACCGACGAGGCGCTGGCCCGCGCGGTGCGGTGGAACGCGCGCTGGGTGCTCGCCGCCCCGTGCTGCCACCACGACATCGCCGCGCAGCTGCGCTCCCGGCCGGCCCCGGCGCCGTACGAGCTGCTGACCCGGCAGGGCATCCTGCGGGAGCGCTTCGCCGACGTGCTCACCGACGCGCTGCGGGCCGGTCTGCTCCGGCTGCACGGCTACCGGGCCGAGGTGGTCGAGTTCGTCGACTCCCAGCACACCCCGCGCAACCTGCTCATCCGCGCCCGCCGTACCGGCACCGACCCGACCGGGCAGCAGCGGGCCGAGTACCGCGAGCTGGTGGACCAGTGGCAGGTCACGCCCCGCCTGGAGGCGCTGCTCGCCGACGTACCCGAAGGGGCCCCGACGGCCTGAGCGGGTCAGTGGCGGCGGTCGCGGCCGGTCGGTCGCTCCCCCGAGTGGCCCCGGTCGAAGGCGGAGACCCGTTCGCCGCCGCGTCGGGACGACCGCTCGTCCTCGGCGGGCGAGGTGGGGAACGGGACCACCGTGCCGGAGGTCTCCGCGTTGCCCGCGGCGGCGAAGGCGTTCCAGGAGATGTCCACCAGCAGCCGCTTCAGCTCCGCGTGCCGGTCGGCGGCGCTGCGCTGCAACGCCAGTCGCGCGCCGAGCACCACGGCGACCAGGGTGGTGGTGATCGCCCCGGTGGCGGCCAGCACGTGCGCCCCGGTCGCCTCGTCGCCGGTCAGCACGAGCACCAGCAGCCAGATCCAGAAGGCCAGGGCGAAGACGGCGCCCTTCGCCACGAAGAAGAGACTGACCGCACCCGGGCGGTGCGGCACCGGACGGACGGGCTCGGCCATGCTGCTCCTCATCGCTGGGGCCGGCCCACCGCGGAGGTGCTCCGCCCGGCCGGCGGTGGGTTCATCGAGCCTAGTTGCTGGGTGGCGAGCGCCGCTGGACGACGACCCCGCCCGTCGATGGCTGGTCCCGTCGACGGGACGTTGGGGTCGATCGGTCAATTGCGACGACGCGTCGTCGTACTACCCTCAGAGGGCGCACCGGACACGAGCTTTCCGGCAGGAAAGGAACGATGGGTTCCGCAGAGGTTTCACCACAGATGGCCTTCGCACGGTTCGTGCGACGCGCCATCGACGACGCCCGCGACGAGCGGGGCTGGACGGTGAGCGACCTGGCGGCGCACACCGGGGTGGGTCGCTCCACCGTCTTCCGCTGGCTCGCCGGGGACTGGCAGGACTACCCGGAGCTGGCCAAGGTGCGGGGCTTCTGCGCCGCCCTCGACCTGCCCGTCGCGGCGGCGTTCCGCGCGCTCGGGCTGCCCGACGCGGGGCCGGCCCCCCGCCGGCGCACCGACGACAGCCCGGTGGAGGCGGACGTGCGGGTCATCCTGGACCGGCTCGCCGACCCGACGGTGCCGGCCGAGGAGAAGCACCACATCCGCGACCTGCTCCGCTACCTGGCCCGCCGCCCGGTCCGCCGCGCCGGCTGACGCGGCCGGCCGCCGTCACGGGACGGTGACGGTGAACTCGGCGGTCCGCACCTCGCCGGCCACCTGAAAGTCCAGGTACATCCGGTACCGCCCCGGGCCCGGCGCGGTCACCTGGAAGGTCACCGGGTCACCGGCGGCCGACGGCTCCGGGTGCACGTGCAGGTAACCGAGGTCGCCCTCGCGCAGCGCCACCAGATGGCCGTACGCGCCCAGGTAGCGCTCCAGGGCGGCGGGCGTCTGCCCGGCGCGGACCCGGAAGCGCACCGGGACGGCCGTGCCGACCTGCGGCGTGCCCTCGTACCCGGCGGTGAACCCGTCGACCGTCACGGTGGTGGCCGCCGGTGGCAGCGGCCGGGGCGTGTAGCCGCCGGGCGCGACCAGGTCCACCCCCAGGGTCACCGCGGTCTGTCGGCCGTCGTCGGCGAGCGCGGTGAAGTCGGCGTACGCCCGCCAGACGCCCGGCTCCGGCAGGGTCAGCGGCACCGTCCAGGTGCCGTCGGCCCCCATCGTCGGGTGCAGGTGCTGGTAGCCGGTGAGGTCCCGGCGGACCACGATCAGGTGCAGCGGCTTGTCGTGCACCACGGCGAACCGGGTGACCGGCCGGCGCCGCTCGTCGCGGATCTGGAAGCGGAACTCCCCGGCCCGGCCGGCGGCGAACTCCCCGGCCGACGGGGCGAGGGTGTAGCCGGCCGCGCTGACCGAGAGCCCGCCGGCGTCGCTCGAAGCGGCCTGGTCGGCGGCGGCGCCGTGGTCGTGCGCGCCGGTGCCGGGGGCGTGGGCGTGCTGGCCGCCGGTGCTCGCGGGGCTCACCGCGCCCGGGACGGCCGGCGGCGGGTTGGCCCGGCCGAGGCCGAAGCCGAGCAGGATGGCGAGCACCAGCCCGCCGACGGTCGCGGCCAGCCGCAGCGTGCTCCGGTCCGGCCCGGCCGGCAGGCCGTCGCCGGGGAGAGGCCCGGTCGGGAGGCCGTCGCCGGGGAGCGGGCCGGCTGACGGCGGGGGCGCGTCGGCGACCCCGCCGAGGGCCGCCGGCGGGGTGGGCGGGCGCTCAGGCACCGCCGCCGGCCAACTCGTACCCGGCCTCGTCCACGGCCGCCCGGACCGACTCCTCGGCGAGCGGACCCGCGCTGGTGACCGTCGCGGTGCCGGCGGTCAGGTCCACGCGGACCTCCTCGACCCTGGGCAGGGCGGACAGCTCACCGGTGACCGCGCGCACGCAGTGCTCGCAGGTCATCCCGGTGACGGTGTACGTCTGCGTGACGGATGGCATGCGCCCACGGTACCGCCGCGCCGGTCACCGGCCGGCCGCCGGCCGGTGACCGTGGCGACGGTCGCAATCCACCCGCCCCGGGAACTTTCCGCCCCCGGCGCGGACCGGGCGGAGGCCGGTCAGCCCGCGACGGCGAGAGCGAGCGGGAGCACGTCCGGGGCGCCGGCCCGGCGCAGCGACCGGGCCACCATCGTCATCGTCCAACCCGAGTCGACCAGGTCGTCGACGAGGAGCACCGGCCCGTCCAGTCCGGCGAGGGCGTCGGCCAGCTCATCGGGGACCGTGAACGCCTCGTGCAGGGCGCGTACCCGTTGGGCGCTGTTGCCGCGCGGCCCACCGGCTCCGGCCGGGCCGGTCGGGACGACCCGGCCGAGCAGCGGCAACCGGCCCACCGTGGCGATCCGTTCGGCGAGCGAGCCGACCAGCGTCGGGCGGGTCCGCGAGCCCACCGCGACCACCCCGGCCGGGCGGCGCGGCCACGGGTCGTCGCCGTGCGCCCACGCCTTGAGCACCTCGACGACGGCCGCGGCCACGTCGTCGGGGACGGGGGCGTCGGGCGCGTCCGGCCCCACCAGGCCGCGCAGCCGCCCACCCCAGCCCAGGTCGGAGAGGCGTCCCACGGCCCGCCCCGGCAGCGCCTGCTCGCCCGGGGGGATCCGCCCCTTCAGCGGTACGCCGACCGCCTCCAGCCCGGTCGGCCAGAGCTTCTTCGGGGTGATCTCCACACCGGGGCGGCCGAGGAAGGCCTGCGCGGCGGCGCGGGCCGCGTCGGACACCTCGGACGTGAACAGCGGCCCGGCGCACCGGTCGCAGCGCCCGCAGTCGCCCGCCTCCGCGTCGTCCAGGCACTCGCGCAGGTAGCGCAGCCGGCACCGGGACGTGGTCGCGTACTCCCGCATGGCCTGCTGCTCGGCGGTGCGCGCCTCGGCGACGCGGCGCAACCGAGCCTCGTCGTAGACCCAGGGTTCGCCGGTGGCGAGCCAGCCGCCGCGGACCCGGCGGACGGCGCCGTCGACGTCGAGCACCTTGAGCATCAGCTCCAGGCGGGTCCGGCGCAGGTCGACGATCGGCTCCAGGGCCTGGGTGGAGATCGGCCGGTCGGTGCGCAGGGCGGCCAGCACCGCCCGGACCTGCTCCTCCGGTGGGAACGCGAGCGAGGCGAAGTAGCGCCAGATGGCGGCGTCCTCGACGCCGGGCAGGAGCAGCACCTCGGCGTGCGCGACGGCCCGGCCGGCGCGGCCGACCTGCTGGTAGTAGGCGATCGGCGAGGGGGGCGCGCCCAGGTGCACCACGAAGCCGAGGTCCGGCTTGTCGAAACCCATGCCCAGCGCGGAGGTGGCGACCAACGCTTTGATCTTGTTGTCCAGCAGGTCCTGCTCGGCGGCCCGCCGGTCCGCGTCGTCGGCCTGGCCGGTGTAGGAGGCCACCGACCAGCCGCGCCCCCGCAGGAATTCGGCGGTCTCCCCCGCCGCCGCGACGGTCAGCGTGTAGATGATCCCGGAGCCGGGCAGCCGGTCCAGGTGGTCGGCGAGCCAGGCCAGCCGGTGCGCCGGGCTCGGCAGGTCGACCACGCCCAGCCGCAGCGACTCCCGGTCCAGCGAGCCGCGCAGCACCAGGACGTCCGGCCGCTGGGCGGCCGGAGCGGCCAGCTCGGTGCCCAGCTGCTCGGCGACGTCGGCGGTGACCCGGGCGTTCGCGGTGGCCGTGGTGGCCAGCACCGGGGTGCGCTCGGGCAGGTTGCCGAGGAAGGTGCGCAGCCGGCGGTAGTCCGGCCGGAAGTCGTGCCCCCAGTCCGAGACGCAGTGCGCCTCGTCCACCACCAGCAGCCCGGTGGTGGCGGCCAGCTTCGGCAGGACGGTGTCCCGGAAGTCCGGGTTGTTGAGCCGTTCCGGGCTGATCAGCAGGACGTCGACCGCACCGGCGTGGATCTCCCCGGTGATCTCGTCCCACTCGTCGAGGTTGGCGGAGTTGATGGTGCGGGCCCGGATGCCCGCCCGGGCCGCCGCCTCCACCTGGTTGCGCATCAGGGCCAGCAGCGGCGAGACGATCACCGTGGGGCCGTGTTCACCGCCCTGGCGGAGCAGGGCGGTGGCGACGAAGTAGACCGCCGACTTGCCCCAGCCGGTGCGCTGCACGCAGAGCACCCGGCGCCGGTCCACCACCAGCGCCTCGATCGCCCGCCACTGGTCCTCCCGCAGTCGGGCGTGCTCGCCGGCCAACCGGCGCAGCACCGCCTCGGCCCGCTCCCGTACCGCCGCCCGATCCTGGCTCATCCGGCATTTCTACCAGCGTCCCCGGCCCCGCCACCCGCCCCGTCGCGCTGAACAAGCGGTTTGCGTCGTCCTGGGGGTGGAATCCCGACCCTCGGTCACCTCGGGGGCGAGGAGGGCGGTGGGGTGGGGGGTGGGAGGAAGACCAGGACGTCGCGGAGGGCGTCGGTGACGGCCGGGGCCAGCAGGCAGCGGGCGGCCAGCTCCTCCATCGAGCCGTACGGGCCGCGCAGCCAGCGGTCCATCGCGACCTGGCGCAGCCGAGCCGCGTCCAGCCCGGGGAGAGTGGCCAGCACGTGCTCTCCGACGGCGTTGACGTCGATCAGGCCGCCGTCGTCGAAGGCGCGGGGCAGATCCGGCCGGCCGATCGACAGCTCGAACCGGGCCGCCGGATAGTGGTGCAGCAGGTAGCGGGCCTGTTCCCGGCGGACCCGACGGTCGTCGGTCGCCCCATCGTCGGAACGGCCGGTGAGCACGCGCCACACCTCGCGGCTGAGCAGCACCACGTGCACGGCCCCACCCAGCCAGCAGACGCCGAGCACGCTGAACCCGGAGAGCACCTCCCAGGTGGGTGGGTCGGCGTCCGGGTCGCCCCGGAGCAGCAGCCAGGTCAGCAGGACGGCGCCGCCGAGGTAGCCGAGCCCGACCAGGGCGAGCCGCCAGCTGCGCCGCCACGCCGCATACCCGAGCACCACCAGCCAGGTGAAGCAGCCGAAGGAGAGCAGGACGAGCAGCGAGCCGACGACCGTGGCGGTGACGCTGACCCAGCGGGGGGCGGGTTGCCGCCGGGGCGGGGCCGGCGGCGGGTCGGGAAGGAACGGCGGCGGCGTCGAGGGGAACGGCCGACCGGCCGGCGCGACGGCGAGACGAGCGTCCGGCCCGGCGGCGGCACCCGGTGCCGGTGACGCGGTCCCGGCCGGAGCCGGGGAGCCGGTGGCCGGACCGGCGTCGGGCAGCGGCGTCGGCACGGCAGCCTCGACCAGGGCCGGGGTCGCAGCGGTCTGCGTGACGGCCGGGCCGGGCACCGGCGGAGCGGGCACCGGCGGGACCGGGAGCGCGGCGGTCCGCGTGGCGGCAGGGGCGGCGACCGGGGGCCCGGTCGGCGGGGCCGGGACGGGGTCGGCGGCGGGGCGCGACGCGGGTACGGCGTACCCGGCGGGGGTTTCCCCGGCGGTGACCGGCGGCGGCGCGGCACCGGCGGGTGCCGGCGGGGACGCCGCCGGGCCCGGAAGCGCGGGTGCGGCGGGGGTGAGGGTCGAATCGGCGCGCAGGATGCGGCGGTTCAGCTCCTGGAGCACCTCCCCGGGCTCGATGCCGAACTCGTCGCGGAGCAGTCCGGCGAACTCCCGGTAGGCGGCCAGCGCCTCCGCCTGCCGACCGCTGCGGTGCAGCGCCAGCATCAGCTGCTGCCGCAGCCGCTCCCGGAGCGGGAACTCGGCCACCAGCCGCACCAGCTCGCCGACCAGTTCCCGGTGCCGACCCCGCTCCAGCTCCAGTTCGGCGCGGGTCTCCAGCGCGGTGGCCCGGGTCTCCACCAACCGGTGCCGGGCCGCCTCCAGCACCGGGCCGGTGAACCCGCCGAACGGCTCACCGTGCCAGAGCTCCAGCGCCGCCGCCAGCTCGGCCAGCGCCTCGGCGGGCCGGCCCTCGCCCCGGTGCCGCTCGGCCCGGCGTACGGCCCGCTCGAAGCGGACCGCGTCGACCGTCTCCGGGTCGATCCGCAACAGGTACCCGGCGTCGGTGAGGGTGAGCACCTGGGCGGGGGTGCGCGGGGACCGGTCCGGCTCCAGCACCCGGCGCAGCCCGGCGACGTGCTTCTGCACCACGTTCGGCCCGTTCGCGGGTGGGTCGTCCGGCCAGACCGCGTCGACGATCTGCGCGGTGGGCACGGGACGGCCGGCGGAGAGCAGCAGGACGGCCAGCACGGCCCGCTGTTTGCCCGGCCCGAGGTCGAGCCGGCGATCCCCGCGCCAGGCCCGCTGCGGCCCGAGGAGTTCGAAGCGCAACGCCTCCGACATCCGAGTTTCCGCTCCTGACAGCCCCTGGCCGTGCGTAGGGCGGTGCACGGCAGCCGGACGGCAGCATAACGGCAGCGATCCGGCGGTGCGGGTCTGTCAGGATCTGCTCCGGCAGCAACACCGTAGAAAGTGAGTCAACCAGATGACGCAGCGAACCGGCACCGCCGGAACGATCCGGCGGGTCGCGACGACCGCGACCGCCGTGCTGGCCGCCACCACCCTCCTGGTGGGATGCGGGTCGAAGAACGAGAACACCGGTGGCTCCTCGGCCGCACCGGCCACCTCCCCGTCGGTCGACCCGAAGTCGGCGCTGCTGGCCGCGGTGCCGGACGAGCAGGACGGCGCCTTCCGCTTCTCCGGGGTGGACGGCGCCGACAAGATCAGCGGCGCGGTGGACCCCGCCACCAAGGCGATGGAGATCAGCGTCTCCCAGAAGGTCGCGGACCCGGAGTTCACCATGGACCTGTCGTTCCGGGTGATCGACGAGCGCAGCTGGATGAAGGTGAAGGTCGCCGGCATCGATGGGCTCCAGGAGATGATGAAGATCCCGACCCGCTGGATGACGCTGGACAAGGCCAAGATCAAGGAAGACCCGCCGGTCTACACGGGCACCGACCCGGGCGACACGGCGGTGATCATCGAAACCGCGGACACGGTGACCGCCAAGGGCGACGGGACGTACACCGGCTTCGCCGACCTGACCGACGGCACGGAGGTGGCCGACGCGCTCAGCTCGGTGGACGTGGCGGCCCTCGGCGAGGCCGGCAAGAAGGTGCCGTTCACCGCGGTCGTCGGCGCGGACGGCAACCTCGCCTCGCTGACCCTGGAGATCCCCGCCGCCGGCAAGCAGAAGGCCCACAAGTACAGCGTCAAGTACTTCGACTTCGGCAAGGGGCCGAAGCTCCCCGCCCCCAGCGGCAAGGACGTGCAGAAGGCGCCGGCGGACGCGTACGAGCTGCTCAACAGCTGAGCCACGACATCGGGCGGGACCGCGGCCACACGGGGGGCCGCGCTCCCGCCCAGCGTCGTCCGGGTCGGCCGGCGTGAACCTCATTCCGGCTCCGCGCGGATAACAGGTGAACCACCTGTCGCCGAGCAAAGGACCCCTATGAACCGGACACGGCACGCCAGGGACACCACCGACGAGGAGGACGACGCCCGGATCATCGCCCACTCGGTACGGGAGCCGGAACGGTTCTCGGCCATCTTCGACCGGCACGCGCCGTACATCCACCGCTACCTGACCCGCCGGCTGGGCCGGCAGGTCGCGGACGACCTCACCGCCGAGACGTTCCTCGCCGCGTTTCACAAGCGGAGCCGGTACGACCTCGACCGGCGCGACGCCCGGCCCTGGCTGTACGGGATCGCCACGAACCTGATCGGCCAGCACCGCCGGGACGAACTCCGCGACCACCGGCTGCGCCAGACGATCGCGCCCGACCGGGACGAGTCGGGTCTCGCCGACCGGGTCGCCGCCGAGGTGAGCGCGCAGGCGTTGCGCCAGCCGCTCGTCTCGGCCGTCACCGGGTTGTCCCCCGGCGACCGGGACGTACTGCTGCTGGTCGCCTGGGCCGAGCTGACCTACGAGGAGGTGGCCGAGGCGCTGCTGATCCCGGTCGGCACCGTCCGGTCCCGGCTGCACCGGGCCCGCGTCAAGCTGCGTGCGGCCCTCGGCGACATAAATCCGACCAACCACATCGAGGAGCCCGTGAGCCATGGATGACCTGCAGTTGCTCAGTGAAGTGGGCCGGGAGACGCCCCTCCCGTCCGCCGACGATCTCACCCCCGCCCGGGACCGGCTGCTCGCCGCGATCACCGCGGAGCGGGCGGTGGCCGGCCCGGCGATGACCGGCCCGACCGCCGCACCGGGAACCGCCGGCACGCGGGGCCGGAGGCGCCGGTCCCGACCGGTCCGTCGGCTCCTGGTGGCCGGCATGGCCACCCTGGGCCTGGCGGCGGCGGCCACCGGTGTGCTGGTGCTCGGCCCGGACCAGGTCGGCGGCGAGGTGCCCGCGGCCAACGCGGCGGAGATCCTGGACCGCGCGGCGGCGGCGGCGCTCACCCGCCCCCAGGTGGCACCCCGCCCCGACCAGTTCATCTACACCCGCAGCCGGTCCGGGGGCACCGAGCGGGAGGCCTGGCTGTCGGTGGACGGTACCCACGACGGCCTGATCCGGAGCACTGACCCCAGGGATCCTGCCGAGTACCCGGTGCCCGGGTGCCGCGACGGGCGGGCCGCCGCGGTGAAGGGTGACAGGGTGGTCCCGAAGGTGACGGTGCCCTGCAAGCCCGAGCCGGCGTACCGGGCGGATCTGCCGACCGACGCGGACGCCATGCTCGAATATCTCAAGCGGAACGCCAGCGGCGGCGGACCGACCGATACGAACGCCATGGCCAAGGACGTGATGGTGCTCGCCGAGGGGTACGTGAGCCCGGCGACGCGCGCCGCGCTGTTCAAGGCCGCCGCCCGGATCCCGGGGATCAAGGTGGTCCCGGACGTGCGCGACGCGGCGGGCCGTCCGGGGGTCGGCATCTCCTGGTCGACCCGGGACGACGCCGGCGTGGTGCTCGTCTTCGATGCCGAGGACCACACCCTCCTCGGTACCGCCGACTCAGCCCAGCTGGAAGTCACCATCGCGGACCGGGCGGGGCAACGCCCCTGACGGCGACCGGGGCCGGCCGCCACGGCGGCCGGCCCCGGCACCGGTCCGAGGTGGGATCAGCGGCGGGCGCGCAGGGAGTGACGCAGGAGGGCCAGCCGGGGAGCCAGGCTGGCCAGGCCGCCGGGGAAGAAGTAGACGGCCAGGATGAAGATGGTGCCCAGCACGAACAGCGGCTGGCTCAGCGGGTGGCTGAGCACCGCCGGCAGGTCGTCCACCGCGGCACTGGCGCCGAAGGCGGTGAGCCGGTGGTCCAGGTACATGTAGCAGACGCCGCCGAGCACCGGCCCCCAGCGGGTGCCGGGGCCCCCGAGCACCACCATGACCAGCAGCGACAGGGTCAGCTCGGACGACGTGACGTGCGGTGAGGCGCCGCCGACGACCAGGCAGTAGACCACCCCGCCGGCCGAGGCCAGCCCGCCGGCCAGGGTGAACGCCACCAGCTTGAACCGGTACGGGTCCAGCCCGAGCACCCCGATCCGCCGCTCGTCGTCGCGCAGCCCGGCGAGCACCCGCCCGGTCGGCGAGCCGGAGACCCGGTGCACCACGAAGACCACCAGCGCCAGGTACGCCAGCGCCAGCCAGTACAGGTTGACCGTGTTCGCCACCCCGACCAGGGCCGGCGGGAGCCCGGAGACGTCCAGCGGCAGTCCCTCCTCGCCGCCGGTCCACCCGCCGAAGTCGCGCGCCACCAGGATCGCCCCGACCTGGGCGAAGGCGAGCGTGACCATGGCGAAGGCGATCCCGACGGTGCGCAGCGCCACCGCGCCGAGCAGCGCCGCGAGGATGGTCGCGCCGGTGACGGTGAGCAGCGCCGCCTGCCACAGCGGCAGCCCGGCCCGGGTGACCAGGAGGTCGGTGCCGTACACCCCGGCGGCGAAGTAGAGCGCGTGCCCGAAGGAGAGCATGCCGGTCCGGCCGAAGAGCAGGTCGTAGCCGGCGGCCAGCCCGCCGAAGATCAGGCAGATGGCGAGCAGTTGCAGGGTGCCGGGCGAGTTCAGCGGCCCCTCGAAGAGTCCCGGCAGGTGCACCGTGGAGTACGGCACGATCGCGGCCAGCACCAGCGCGACGAGCGGCAGGTACCGGCGCAGCCCGTGCCAGCGCGGGCGCCGGGGCTCCAGCTCGGCCGGCACCGCGGCCGGGGGCGCGTCGACCATCGAGTCGGTCATGCGTGAGCCACCTTTCCGGCGAAGCCCTGCGGACGCAGCAGCAGCACCACGGCGAGCAGCCCGACCACGCAGATGTCGCCCAGGCCGGACGGGCCGTAGTAGTTGACGAACTGTTGCAGCAGGCCCACCGCGACCGCCGCGTACGCGGACCCGACGACCGAGCCCATCCCGCCGATGACCACCACGATGAACGCGAAGATCAGCAGTGCGCCGCCCTGCCCGGGCGAGACCGTGCCGTAGTAGGTGCTGCCGAGCGCGCCGGCCAGCGCGGCGGCGGCCCCGCCGATCGCGAAGACCAGGGTAAACGCCTTCCGCACGTCGATGCCGAGCGCGGTGACCATCTCCCGGTTCTCCACCCCGGCCCGGATCACCAGGCCGTAGCGGGTCCAGCGGAGGAAGGCCAGCAGCGCGCCGAGCACCAGCACCGCGGCGACGATCAGCAGGAGCATGGCGTTCGGCACGGCGGCGCCGAGGACGGTGGTCACCCGCTGCGTCCACTCCGGACGCGGGAAGGGCCGCGGGTCCGCGCCCCAGGTCGCCTGGAGCAGCGCCACCCCGGCCAGCGACAGGCCGACGGTGACCAGGACCTGTTCGATGGTGCGGGTGTAGAGCGGCCGGATCAGCACCAGCTCCACCAGCACCGCGACCAGCGCGCCGGCGGCCACCCCGAAGGCCACCGCCAGCACGAAGCCGAGGCCGTCGGCCCCCGCGCCGGGCAGGTTCCCGGCGGCCCACCAGGTGGCGTACGCGCCGACGCCGAGGAAGAGCCCGTGCGCGAAGTTCAGCACGTCGGCCAGGCCGAAGACCAGGGAGAGCCCGGACGCGACGAGGAAGTACAGCGCCGCCAGGCCGAGCCCGGTCAGCGTGAGCAGGATGAGGGTGTCCATCAGCGCCCGTCCTTCCGCGCGGCGGCCGGCGTGCCGGTGTGCGGTCCGTCGCCGGACCCGACGCCGAGCAGCGACCGGGTCAGGTCGGTCTCCAGCAGCAGTTCCCGTGCCTCGCCGGTCCAGGCGACCTGGCCGGCGGCGAGCACCACCGCGTCGCGGGCGAGCCGGCGGACCACGGCCAGGTTCTGCTCCACCAGCAGCACGGGCACCGACTCGGCCACCCGTTCCAGCACCTCGGCCACCTCGGTCACCACCTTCGGCGCCAACCCCTTGGTCGGCTCGTCGATCAGCAGCAGCCGGTTGTCGTTGAGCAGCACCCGGCCGATGGCGAGCATCTGCTGCTGCCCGCCGGAGAGCGAGCCGGCCCGTTGCCGTCCGCGCCGGTCCAGCTCCGGGAAGAGCGCGAAGACCTTTTCGTACGCCGGGGTGGTGCCCCGCCGTTCGGCCAGCCGCAGGTTCTCGGCGACGGTGAGGCCGGCGAAGACGCAGCGGTCCTCCGGCACGTAGCCGAGCCCGCCGCGGACCAGTCGGTGGGTGGGGCGGGCCAGCAGGCTCTGCGCCCCCATCCGGATCGCGCCGCGCACCTCGCCGTTGCGCGGCGTCAGCCCGACGATCGCGCGCAGGGTGGTGGTCTTGCCCACTCCGTTGCGGCCCAGCAGGACGGTCACCCCGGTCGGCGCGACGGTGAACGACACCCCCTGGAGGATGTGCAGCCCGGCGATCCGCACCGACAGGTCCTCCACCGTCAGAACAGCCTCACTCATAGCGATTCCCCCAGGTACGCCTCCTGGACGGTGGCGTTGGCCATCACGGTGTCCGGGGTGTCGCAGGACAGCAGCGCGCCGTGGTGCATCACGGCGATCCGGTCGGCCAGCTCCAGGATCACGTCCATGTGGTGTTCCACCATCAGCACCGACCGGCCGAAGTCGCCGGTCAGCGACCTGATCACGGAGACCAGTTCGGGCACGTCCTCGGCGCTGACCCCGGCCATCGGCTCGTCCAGCAGCATCACCCGGGGTTCCCCGGCGAGCAGCAGGGCGATCTCCAGCTTGCGTTTCTCGCCGTGCGCGAGGGTGCCGGCGAGCGCCGCACCCCGGTGGTGGAGGCCGACCCGGTCGAGCGCCGCGTCGGCGGCGGCGGCCACCTCCCGGTCGGCCGCCGCCCGCCGCCACAGCTTCATCGAGCCACCCCGGTGCGCCTGTACGGCGAGCCGGACGTTCTCCCGGACGGTGAGCGAGCCGAAGACCGAGGACGCCTGGAAGGTCCGGCCCAGCCCGAGCCGGGCCCGCCGGTGCGGCGGGAGGTCCGTGATGTCCTCGGAGTCCAGCATGATCCGGCCCTCGGTCGGCCGGCGCAGGCCGGTGATCAGGTTGAACAGGGAGGTCTTGCCGGCGCCGTTCGGCCCGATCACGCCGAGGAACTCCCCGGGCGCCAGGTCGAGGTGGACGCCGTCGACGATGGCGACCTCACCGATCCGCCAGGTCAGACCGCGGGTGGCGAGCACTGGGTCAGCCCTTCATCCGGGTGACCGGCGGCGCGGTCTCGTCGCCGGTCAGGCTCTTCTGCGCGGTGGCGGTGAAGGCGGTGCCGCTGCCGGCGAGCTTCGCCTGGTACATCGGCTGGAGCAGGGCGTGGTCCTCGGCGCGGATGGTCATCGGGCCCTTCACCCCGTCGAACGTCCAGCCTTCGAGGGCCTTCACCATCTTGTCGACGTCGTCGCCGCCCTCCTGCGCGGCGCGGACCACCATCTGCGCGGCGGCGAAGCCGTCCGGGTGGAACAGGTCGAGGGTGCCGCCGGGGACCTTCGCCCTGGCGGCCTTGGCGGCCTCGGTGTCGCTGGCCCCGTCGAAGTAGTGCGACAGGAAGGAGATCTTGCTGCCGGCGGCGCCGAAGGTGGGCCACGAGGCGCGGATGTCCAGACCGGTGACGACCGTGGTGCTGGCGAGCACGCCCTGCTGGTCGAGGGTCTGCCACATGGCCGGGGCGGTGGTGCCGGCCCAGGCGACGAAGAGCAGGTCCGGCTTGGCCGCCTTGATCTGGCTGGCGAAGGGGGTGAACTCGGAGGCGCTGGCGGGGGCGCGGACGCTGCTGACGGTCGCGCCGGCCCCGCCGATCACGGCCTTGACGGCGGCCTCGTTGGCGTCACCGAACGCGCCGTCCTGGGCGAAGACCACCACCTTCTTGCCGGCCGGGTCGCCGATGAACGACTTGGCGGTCACCACGTCCTGGTAGGACTGCCGGCCGGAGCGGAACGTGTACCTGTTGGCGCCGGTGACCGCATCGGTGGCGGCCGGGCCGGAGATGAAGAGGACCTTGTTCTGCGCGGCGATCGGGGCCACCTGGAGCGCGACGCCGGACGCCGTCGACCCGGCGATGATCTTCGTGCCCTTGCCGATCAGGTCCTTGGCCGCGGAGACCGCCTTGGCGGGGTCGCCCGCGTCGTCGACCTCGGTCAGCTCGATCTTCCGGTCGCCGACCTTGCCGGTGCCCTTGGTGGCGAAGTCGAGGCCGGCCTTGAAGCCCTCGACGTACTGCTTTCCGTAGCTGGCCAGCGGGCCGGACTGGGAGTAGACCAGGCCGACCTTGACCGGGGCGGTGTCACCGCCGCCGGAGGCGGTGTCCTGCGGGCTGCCGCAGGCCGTGGCGGCGAGCGCCGCGGCCATCATCGTGGCGGCGGAGAGGAACGCCCGCCGGGTGTGCCGGACCGTCATCGCGACTCCAGGTGAGGACAGGAAGCATGTGTCGGCTCACGCTAGAAGTGACGTCACCCACGGGCTATGTGGCGGCGACACACAAGTGGCCTCGACCGGGTGGCCGACCGTAACAAGCTCCCCTCCTGCGACACCAGGGGCGAGGCGGCCGATGGCCACCGGACCCACCGGGCGACGCGGCTATGTGTCGTCGCGGGACACGGACCACCCACGCTGCCCTCGGCATGCGCTTCATCCGGCCACTGGACCCACCTGAAGCTGGCCGCTGATGCCGCACATGCGCCACACGCTTCAGAGCGAGCGCTCGGCGCGGTAGGGGTTCGGAGGCTTTGGAGCTGATGTCGTAGACGACTCAGCGGGGCCGGCTGCCCTGCGCCATCCCGCGGCATCGTGCCCTGAAGACGATGGCCCGCTGCGGCCGAGCGGCACCCCTGCTTCCGCGATCACCTCCACCACCGGTCCAGCGCGATCGCCACCCGTCCCGCCGGCCCGACACGCTGACTCGTTCACGTCATCAGCTCCAAAGGGCCGCGCGACACCATGCCGCCCCCAGGGTGCCGCGCCGACGGAGCTGCGCGTACCCGAGAAAGAGCAGGGGCCACCGGGAGCCGCGCCGGTGGGTGCGGCTCCCGGTGGGTGCGGCGGTCAGGGTGCCGCCGCCAGTGGCGGGCGGTCAGCGCGCGGCGAGGCCAGCGCGGGCGGCGACCGCGGTGTCGGGCTGGTCGGCGAAGACGCCGTCCAGGCCGAGGCCGTAAAAGAGCTCGTACTCGGCGGTGCTGTCACCCCGGGCGTTCGGGTCGGCGCCGATCCGGAAGTCGGCCGGGAGGAACTGGTTCTCGGCGCGGAACGTCCAGGCGTGCACGAGCAGCCGCTCCCGGTGCGCGTCCCGGATCACCGTGGCCGGCGCCCGGAGCTTGCCGGCGGCGTCCCGGGGGACGATCAGGTTCTTGTTCAGCCCGACCCCGTCGGCGTAGTCGGCGATCCACCGCAGACCCGCCGGGGTGGCCAGATCGGCGTAGGTCCGGGGGTCACCGGCGGCGGTGAAGTCGTAGGGACGGCCACCGGCGTCGAGCAACTGGACCAGCCGCACGTCGATCATCGCGTCGAGTCTGCGCAGGTTGGCGGTCTCGAAGGACTGGACGAAGACCGCGTCGCCCCGGTGGGTCAGCTTGTTCTTCCGCAGGACCGCGACCAGCGGCTCCTCTAGCGGCAGCCCGATCGAGGCGAAGTAGCTCGGGTGCTTGGTCTCCGGGTAGATGCCGATGGTGCGGCCCCGCTTCCGGCTCTCGGCGCGGGCCAGGTCGACGACCTCCTGGAAGGTCGGCACCTCGAACCGGCCGTCGAAGGCGGTGTTCGCCACCCGCACCTGCGGCAGCCGCTCCTTTGCCCGCAGGGTCTTCAGCTCGGCCAGGGTGAAGTCCTCGGTGAACCAGCCGGTGACGGTCACGCCGTCGATGGTCTTCGCGGCCCGGCGGGCGGCGAACTCGGGCCGGGCGGCCACGTCGGTCGTACCGGAGATCTCGTTCTCGTGCCGGGCGACCAGCACGCCGTCCTTCGTCGGGACCAGGTCCGGCTCGATGTAGTCGGCGCCCATCCGGATCGCCAGCCGGTACGCCTCCAGGGTGTGTTCCGGGCGGTAGCCGCTCGCGCCGCGGTGGCCGATCACCAGCGGCCGGTGGGTCGCCCGGTCCGCACGGTGGGCACGCTCCGCGTCCTCGCGGGCCGAGGCCGCGCCGGGCACGGCAACGGCCACCGCGAGCAGCGCGCCGGCCACACCGAGGGCGGAAAGGGTACGTCGCAACGCCGTCTCCTGTCGTCGAAGGTTCACGCCCAGCACACCCGCCCCGGCTGACCGCCAGTTGGTCGGTGGCTTTCCACCGCGTGAACCCTGCGGGATGCGCCATTCGCCGACCCCGCCGTGCCCGGAACCGGAAGATTGTCTGGTGCGCCGGTCCCTTGGTCACCCCGTGCGGCTGGTGCCCCTCGGCTTCCTGGTGGCGATCGCGATCGGCACCGGCCTGCTGATGCTGCCCTGGGCGACCGGCGAGCAGCGGTACACCCCGCTGGTCACCGCGCTCTTCACCGCCACCTCCGCGGTGTCGGTGACCGGCTTGACGGTCACCGACACGCCGAACTACTGGAACGGCTTCGGACTGGCGATGATCACCGTGCTCACGCAGCTCGGCGGGCTCGGCATCCTCACCGGCGCCGCCCTGGTCGGCCTCACCGTCTCCCGACAGCTCGGGCTCCGCAACCGGCTGCTGGTGCAGGCCGAGACCGTCGAGTACGGCATCGGGGACGTCCGCCGGCTGCTGCTGCGCATCGCCGGCACGGTGTTCGCCTGCGAGGCGCTGATGACCCTGGTGGTCACCGGCCGGCTCTGGCTGGTCTACGACTATCCGCCCGGCCGGGCCCTCTGGTCCGGCGGCTTCCACTCCGTGCAGGCCTTCAACAACGGCGGCTTCACCCTCTACTCCGACGGCCTGCTCGCCTTCTCCCGCGACCCGTGGGTGTCGCTGCCGCTGGCCCTCGGCGGGATCATCGGCGGCCTCGGCTTTCCCGCGCTCTTCGAGGCCGTCCGGCACTGGCGGCGCCCGGTCCGCTGGGCGGTCGCCACCAAGCTGACCATCTGGGGCAGCCTGGCGCTGCTGGTCGGTGGCTTCACCATGCTGCTCCTCGCCGAGTGGACCAACCCGCGCACCATCGGCACGTACGACGCCCCCGGCAAGCTGCTCGCCACGTTCACCCAGATGGCCCTGAGCCGCACCGGCGGTTTCGACCTGATCAACGTCGAGTGGCTCAGCGAGGAGAGCTACCCGCTGCTCATCGCGCTGATGTTCATCGGCGGCGGCAGCGCCAGCACCGCCGGCGGCATCAAGGTCTCCACCTTCTTCCTGCTCGCCTTCTGCATCTGGGCGGAGCTGCGCGGCGAGCCGGACGTGACCGTGGGCCGGCGTCGCGTGGCCGAGGCCAGCCAGCGCCAGGCACTGACCGTCGCGCTGCTCAGCGTGGCGCTGGTGGTGGCCGGCACGGTCGGACTGGTCCTGATCACCGAGGGGGTCCGGTTCAACGAGTCGCTGTTCGAGGTGACCTCGGCGTTCAGCACCACCGGGCTCTCCGTGGGGCTCACCCAACGACTCCCCGAACCCGGCCAGTACCTGCTCACCGCCCTGATGTACATCGGCCGGGTCGGCCCCCTCACCCTCGGCTCCGCCATCGCGTTGAACACCCGACGGCGGCTGTACCGCTACCCGAAGGAGCAACCCATTGTCGGCTAGAGGCGGGGGCGACATCGCGGTGATCGGACTGGGCCGGCTCGGCTGCCACCTGGCCGGCGTGCTGACCCGGCTCGATCACGAGGTGCTCGGCATCGACCACGACCCGGACCAGGTACAGCGCTGGTCGTCGTCGCTGGCCCGGGTCGTCCAGGCGGACTCCACCGAGGAGGGCGCGCTACGGCAACTGGGCATCGGGGACTTCAGTCGGGCGGTGGTCGCGATCGGCGCCTCGGTGGAGGCGAGCGTGCTGACCGTGCTGGCGCTGACCGAGGTGGGCGTGCCGCAGATCTGGGCGCGGGCCACCTCGGACAAGCACGCCAAGATCCTCGCCTCGGTCGGCGCCCACCACGTGATCTTCCCGGAGGCGGAGACCGGCGAGCGGGTGGCCCACCTGATCGTCAGCCGGATGCTCGATTTCGTCGAGATGGGCGAGGACTTCGCGATCGCCAAGGTGCCGGTGCCGGCGTCCCTGGTCGACCGGCCGCTGCGCGAACTGGCGATGCCGGAGCACCACGGCGTGCTGGTGGTCGGGGCCAAGCTGCCCGGTGAGCCGTTCCGGTACGCCACCCCGGACACCGTGCTCAGCGCGGGCAGCGTGCTCATCGTGGAGGGGACGATCAACCAGGTGCAGCGGTTCGCCGGCCTCGGCTGACCGCCCGACCGGCCGGCACGACGTCAGTCGTCGTCACCGTCCTCGTCCCTTTCCACGACCACGACTTTTTTTCCACCACCACCCTTGCCGCTGCCCGCCTTGGCCTTCGACCCACCGCCGGAGCTCTTCTCGACGGTGGAACCGCCGCCACCGGTCGCCTTCCGCGCCGGGGCCTTCCGGACCGGGGTCCTGGCCGCCGGGGCCTTGGCCGTCGCCGCTCTGGTCGCCGGGGCCGTGCTCGGCGTCGAGCCGGCCACTCCGGAGACCTGGACGGCGCAGTCGGCGTCACCGAGCTTGAACTGCACCGGCAGCGGGTTGCTGCCGGTGTACGACCCGGTCAGGGCGACCTTCTCGGAGGCGCCCGGCGCGAGCGGGGGACGACCGGCGGCTGGCTGGACCGCCACGGTGCTCCCCTGCTGCCGGACCGACGCCGGGGTGGCCCTGGTGACCTTCTGCCGACCGGGGAAGGTGAAGCGCATCGTCCAGTCGCGCAGCTCCTGCTTGCCCGTGTTGGTGAGGGTCACCTCCGCCGCGAAGTCCTTGCCGGAGTCCTTGCGCAGCGCGTAGGAGACGCCACAGACGTTCTGCTGGGGCAGCCCCATCCGCGCCTCGGTGGGCGGCTCCACCCCGCCGCTGGCGGAGCTGCCGGAGGTCACCCCCCACATCGTCGCGGTCACCGCGACCAGGCCGGCCGCGGCCACCCCGGCCTCGACCTTGCGCCGCCGGGACGCCGCCCGCCGGTTGCGGGTCCGCATCGACAACGGCAGCGCGTCGGTCTCCGAGGACCAGGGCAGGATCGTGGTGCCGGCGCTGGCCAGCTGCGCCGGGTCGAGCGTCCCCGGTGCCGGGGAGACCGGCACGGCCGCGATCATCCCGGCCGCGCCGGCGAGGGTACGGGCCACCTCGGCGGTGAGCGGGCGGTCCTGCGGGCGCTTGGCGAGGCAGCGCCCCACCAGCTCGGCCACCTCGTCGGGCAGCCCCGGCACCTCGGGCATCGGCTCGGGGTCGTTGTACATGTGCGCGCGGAGCATCTCGGTGGTGGTGCTGGCCTGCCAGGGCAGTCGGCCGGTCAGCATCCGGTAGAGCAGCAGACCCACCGCGTAGACGTCGGTGGCCGGGGAGACCTGACCGTTGTCCAGCCGCTCCGGGGCGAGGTACGCGGGGGTGCCGAGCAGCGCGCCGTCCGGCCCCTTCTCGCTCTCCCCGACCAGCGCGGAGATGCCGAAGTCGACGACCTTCACCCCGGTCGGGGTCAGCATGACGTTGCCGGGGGTGACGTCGCGGTGGACGACGCCCCGGGCGTGCGCGGTGGCCAGCGCCGAGGTGACCTCCGCGCCGATCGTCACCGCCTCCCGCCAGGGCAGCTGCCGGTCGCGCCCGAGCCGGGCGGTCAGCGGGCCGCCGTCGACCAGCTCCATCACGACGTACGGCACGGTCAACCCGACCTGCTCGGACTCGCCGTAGTCGTACACGTTGGTGATGTTGGGGTGGCAGAGCCGCGCGGCGGCCTGCGCCTCGATCCGGATCCGGTGCCGGAACGCCTTGTCGCTGGCCAGCCGGGAGGCGAGCACCTTCACCGCGACCTGGCGGCCGAGCACCTCGTCGTAGCCGCGCCAGACCACGGACATGCCGCCCGCCCCCAGCTGCTCGATGAGGCGGTACCGATCACCGAGGAGCTGTGCCTGTGCCCCGTTACGCGCTGCTCCACCCATGGTTGGAGGAGTTGCCCCGGTCCGGCCCCGCTACACCTGACTGGTCGTAATCGGTCAGGAACATCACCCGATCAGGCGGTGGCGAGCAGTTGGTCCACCGGCGCGTAGTCGTCGGTGAGCACCAGCGCGTCGTCCACGAAGCCGGCCAGGCCGGCGTCGGTGAGCAGGTCCGGCGGGGTGGCCAGGGCGTCCAGCCGCTGGCGCAGCGCGTCCAGCGGCAGCGGGCCGTCCGAGGCGACGATGAGGAAGTTGGACCCCACCTGGCCGTCGATGGCCGCCGGCGGCGCGATCAGCGCGACGGTACGGAACTCGGCGGCCACCGTGGCCAGCTCGCTGCGGATGAAGCGGCCCGGCGGGTGGTCGATGACGTTCTGCACGTAGATGCCGCCGGGACGCAGCACCCGGCGGACCTCCCCGGCCATCTCCCGGGTGGCCAGGTGCCACGGCACCACCAGGTGGCCGAAGGCGTCCCCGACGACCAGGTCGCGGCTGGCGGTGGGTTCGCCGTCGACCAGCATCCGGGCGTCGCCGACCACCGCCTTCAGCTCCGGCCCCGGGCGTACGCCGAGCAGCCGGCGGTCCAGCTCGACCAGCTCCCCGTCGATCTCGAAGACCACGTTGTCGGTGCCGGGCCGGGTGGCGGTCAGGTAGCGGGGCATGGTGAACCCGCCCCCGCCGACGTGCAGCGCGTCGAGCCGCTGCCCCTTCGGCGCCATCACGTCCGCCACCGCGCCGATCCACTGGGTGTACGCGTACTCCAGGTGGGTGGGGTCGGCCAGGTCCACGTACGAGTGTTCGGCGGAGTTGAGGTAGAGCACCCGGCCGGAGTCGCGGCCCGGGTCGCTCGCCACCCGGGCGCAGTGGTACGCCGTCTCCACGTCGCACGGGTTCGGGGCGACCGCGCTCAGCCCCGCCCCGACCAGCCCGAGCACCGCCAGCGTCGCCTTGGTCCGGGCCGGGCCGGGCAGCCCCGCCACCTCCCGCCGGCGCAGGTACACCCCGAGCGCCAGGCCGGTCACCCCGAGCAGCACCGCCAGCGCGACCAGGATGACCGTGCTGGGCAGCGCGGCGACCAGCACGAATCCGGTGACCAGGGTGGCGGTGATGCCGCCCAGCGTGCCGATGCCGGAGAGCCGCCCCACCACCTGCCCGGTGCGGCGCAGGTCGGCGAGCTGGAGTTTGACCACCAGCGGGGTGACCGCCGCGAGCAGGGCCGCCGGGACGAAGACGGCGAGTGCGGTGAGGAGCAGGATGCCGCTGGTCGCGCCGCCGCGCAGCACCTCACCGGCGTACCGGACCACCGGCAGCGTGACGGCGGTGGCGATGCCGGCGAGCACCAGCGCCGGGGCCAGCAGCCCGCGCGGGTCCCGGCGGTCGGCCAGCCAGCCGCCCGTCCACGCCCCGTACGCGATGGCGGCCAGCGCGATGCCGATCACCGAGCTGGTCACCTGGAGGGTCACCCCGACGTACGGGCCGACCAGGCGCAGCGAGACGGTCTCCAGCACCAGCACGGCGCCGCTGGAGAGGAAGACCAGGAACGCGGCGAGCCCGTTGGGCAGGGCGCGGGAGGTGGCCGGTGCCCCGACGGCGGCCGAGCCGGCCACGACCTCGGACGATGAACTGCTCACTGTCGAGATGGTACGCAGCGTGCCCGGCACTCCGGGTCAGTACATCGAAAGATGAACATGGTTTGTGTGGTCGGCGGCGGGGCTGCCGGAGCCGCTGTACGCCCGCCACCCGGTGTTCGGCATCCAGATCTGCCGGTACCAGATCACGTAGAGCACGCCGAGTCGGCTGGCGTTGTTCTTGTAGTAGTTGGCCAGGCTGTCGCCGTACGCCTTGTCGCCGCCGGTCGCCGTCTCGTCCTTGAAGGTGCTGGTGGCGGCGGAGAAGTCGCACGCCCGACCCTTCGGGTGCTCGCCGTCGCCGCCGGTGCGGAAGCACTTGACGTACCGCTTGTAGCCGGCCGCCTGGGCCTGCTTGAGGGCGTGCAGGGTGCGCGGGGTGATGCAACCGTCGGTGGTCGGGTCGTCGACCGAGCAGGACTCCGACGGCCACGAGCCGTCGGAGTTGCGCGGCGCCGGGCTGGCCGAACGGGACCCGCCGCTGAAGCCGGAGCTGCTGCCGGAGCTGACCGTGGCGAGCGCGCGTTCGGCGTCGCGCTTCTTCTTGGCCAGCGCGGCGAGCTGCTTCTGCTGCTCGCGCACCTCGCCGTCGATGGCCGTCTTGGCCTGCGCGGCGGTCGCCTTCGCCTTGGCGAGCGAGCGCAGCCGCTTGGAGTCGCGCTGGGCCATCACGTCCAGCTCGCCGGCGCGCTGGACGAGGGCGTCGGGGCTGGCGCTCTTGAGCAGCAACGCCGTCGGGGTGAGCCGTCCCAGCCGGTACGACTGCGCGGCCACCTCACCGACCTGGGCGTTCAGCTCGACCAGCTGTCCCTCGACCGCCTTGAGCTCCGCGGTCAGCGCGGCCTGGCGGCGCTTGGAGTTGTCCAGCTTGGCCTTGGCCTCGATGTGGCCCTTGGCGGCGGCCTCCAGCTGCTCGCGGAGCTGCTTGGTGCCCCCCTCGTTGGGCTCCGCGGCGGCCGGCACGACTCCGACGCCGAGCAGCAGCGCCACCGTGGCGAGCAGCACGGTCAGCGGCCGGCGGGCGCGCGGCCGGGTGAAGCTGGTCCTGGGCACGACGGTGTCCTTCCCTCGGCCGCGGGGCCCCGGTCGACCACGGCGCGGCAGCGGCCCCGCCGGCCCCGGGACGACGGCCCGCGGGCGGGAGACCGCCGGACACGATACCGGACGCAGACCGCTTGACCAGGCCCGCGACCGCCCGGGGCATCGATCGTCGACAGAGCGTCCCGACGCTGTCACCCAGCGCCGTCCGCGTCCCCCGATCCACCCGGCGACCGGACGGTCCACTCCGTCCGGTCGGGTCGGCTCGTCCGGCTCCCGCCGACCACGACCCGGGTGATCCACCCCGTTTGCGGCGTGTCGCGCCATCCACTCGCGCCGACACCCCGACACGCCGCAAGCGGCGGACTGCGGGCCGGACGGCGGACGGCGGACGGACGGCGGTTCAGGCGTCCAGGAGGGCGTCGCGCACGTCGGTCCAGAGGTGCTCGTCGGCGACGACCAGCAGGCCCCGGCCGTCGTCGGCCGGGTGGTACTCGGTGCCGTCGAAGCGGCGGGCCACCCCGCCCGCCTCGCGCACCAGCAGCACACCCGGGGCGTGGTCCCAGGGCAGGGTCCGCCAGAAGAGCACGAAGCTCTGGTCGCCGGTGAGCGCGTCGAGGTACTCCCGACCGGCGCAGTGCTGGCCGGGCAGCAGCTCACCGATCCGGGCCCCACCGGCCTCGACCCGCTCCCGGGTGCCCGGCGGGAGGAAGCGGGTCATCGCGGTGCCGCGCAGCGCGCCCAGGACCGCCGGCCGGTCGGCGGCGTGCACCGGCCGGCCGTCCAGCCGGGTGCCCTCGCCGACCCGGGCGTCGGCGAGGATGTCGGCCAGCGGGTCGAGCACCCAGGCGCCGGTCAGCTCACCGTCGGTCAGCAGCGCGACCATCAGCGCGAACGGCTGCCGGCCGGCGGCGAAGTTGCCGGTGCCGTCGACCGGGTCGACCAGCCAGACGTCACCGCCGCCGCGCAGGTGGCGCAGCAGGGTGGGATCGTCGGCGACGGCCTCCTCGCCGACCACCACCGAGCCCGGCAGGAGCCGGCGCAGCGCCGCAGCTATCTTCTCCTCGGCCCTCCGGTCGGCGACGGTGACCAGGTCGCCGGGGGCCTTCTCGGCGACGTCCGCTTCGTCGAGCCGCCGGAACAGCGGCAGCACGATCTCCGCCGCGGTCTCCCGCAGCAGCTCCCCGACGTCGTCCCGCAGCCGGTCAGCCACGCGGCGGGAGCTTGACCACGCTGACGAAGAACTCGTCGATCTGGCGGACCACCGAGATGAAGCGGTCGAAGTCCACCGGCTTGGTCACGTAGGCGTTGGCGTGCAGCTGGTAGCTGCGCAGGATGTCCTCGTCGGCCTGGGAGGTGGTGAGCACCACCACCGGGATGCGGCGGAGCTGCTCGTCCTCCTTGATCTCCTCCAGCACCTCCCGACCGTCCCGTCGGGGCAGGTTGAGGTCGAGCAGAATCAGGTCCGGCGTCACCGCGTCCGCGTACCGGCCCTCGCGGCGCAGGTAGGCCAGCGCCTCGGCGCCGTCGGAGACGACGTTGAGGCGGTTGCGGAGCTTGTGCTCCTCGAACGCCTCCTGGGTCATCAACACGTCGCCCGGGTCGTCCTCGACCAGCAGGACCTCGATCGGGCTCTTGCCGTCCGCCGGCGCGGTCATCCCACCGTCTCCCTCATGCCACCCGTTGTATCGCGTCCCGGTGCCTCGCCGGGCCCGTCGCCGTCCGCCGCGCCGTCCGGTTGCCGGCCGACCGGCGCGGACCCGCCCTCGACGGTCGCGCTCGCGTCGCCGCTCCGGGTCGACTCGCCGCCGGTGGCCCCGTCACCGGTGGCCTCCCCGGCGCCCTCGGCGCTCTCGTCCGCCGCCTGCTGGGCGGCCTGGGCCGCCGCCACGTCCTCCGGCAGCGCCGGAAGGGTGAAGTGGATCGCCGTGCCCTCGTCGACGTGGGTATCCACCCAGACCCGGCCATCGTGGTACTCCACGATCTTCTTGACGATCGCCAGGCCGATGCCGGTGCCGGGGTACGCGTCCTTGGCGTGCAGCCGCTGGAAGATCACGAAGATCTTGTCGGCGAACTCCGGCTCGATGCCGATGCCGTTGTCCCGGCAGACGATCTCCCACTCGTCGCCGACCAGCCGGGCCGAGACGTGCACCTTCGGCGGGACGTCGGGCCGGCGGAACTTGATCGAGTTGCTGACCAGGTTGGCCAGCAGGTTTGTCAGCAGCGGCTCCTCGCCGCGGATCACCGGCAGGTCGTCCCAGGTCAGCTCCGCCTCGGCGTGCTGCCGGCTCAGCTCGGTCTGCGCGGCGACGTCGCCCATCACCCGGTCGAGGTCGACCTCGGTGAAGCCGGTGGTGAGCCGGCCGATCCGGGAGAAGGCCAGCAGGTCGTTGATCAGGCGCTGCATCCGCTGCGCGCCGTCGACCGCGAAGGCGATGTACTGGTCGGCCCGCTCGTCGAGCTGCCCGGCGTAGCGGCGCTGGAGCAGCTGGCAGAAGCTCGCCACCTTGCGCAGCGGCTCCTGGAGGTCGTGCGAGGCCACGTACGCGAACTGCTCCAGGTCACGGTTCGAGCGGGTCAGCTCCTCCGCCTGCTTCTGCAACTGGCTGTTGACCCACTCGATGTTCTCGCGCGCCGCACGCACCTCCGCCAGATCCTTGGCGATCTTCTGGCGCATCACGTCGACGTCGTCGGCGAGCCGGACGAACTCCGGCGGGCCGGAGCCGGAGATGTGGTGCTGGTAGTCGCCCTCGGCGACCTCCCGCACCTGCGCCGCCAGCCCGCTCAACGGCCGGATCACCATCCGGTCCAGCGAGAGCACCAGCACGGTCCCCGCCACCACCACCACGACCGCCGCGACGATCAGCAGGAACACCAGCAGGCTGCTGGTGCCCCGGATGTCCCGGACGCTCCGCTCGCGTTCCCGCAGGATCTCCGCCTGGAGCTCGGCGACCGCGGCCCGGACCTGGTCGAACTGCTGCCGGGCCTGGTCGGTGACGAGGGCCTGGCCGGCCTCGGTGCCGCTGCGCTGGGTGGTGCTGATCACCGGCTCGGCGACCGACCGCCGCCACTCGTCCGCCTGCCGCTGCGCCTCCCGCAGGTCGGCAACGATCCCGGGGTGGTCCCGGTCCAGCCGCTCGATCTCCGCGACCGTGGCGCGCTCCTGCTGGAGCCCGTTCTGGTACGGGACCAGATCGGCCGCGTCGCCGCTGACCACGTACCCGCGGACGGCGGTCTCCTGGTTGAGCAGCGCGTTGAGCAGCTCCTGCCCCTGCACCCGCAGCGGGCCGGTCCTGCTCACCACCGCGTCGGTGTCCTGCCGGTTCTGCGTCGCCACGGCCGCCTCGGCGGCGGCGAGCCCGAGCAGCAGGGTGCCGACCACGGCGAGCAGCGCGAGGACCCGCCGGCGCAGCGTCCAGTCGGGCCGGTACGACTTCACCGGCCACCGCCGCGGGTGACCAGCAGCATGGCGACGTCGTCGGCGAGCGGGCCGCCGTTGATCTGCTCGGCCCGGCCGACCAGCCAGGCCGGCAGCTCGGACAGCGGCACCGCGAGGTTGGCCGGCTCCTCCAGCAGACCGGTCAACCCCGGCACGTCCAGCCGGTCGTCACCGTCGTCCACCCGTCCCTCGATCAGACCGTCGGTGTACATCAACAGGGACCAGTCATCGGTCTCGAACTCCAGGTCGAACGCTACGGGCCGGCGGGGTCGTACGCCGAGCAACAGGCCACCGGGCGCCGGGACCGGGGCGACCCGGCCCCCGGAGAGCAGCAGCGGCGGCGGGTGCCCGGCCAACCGTACGGTGGCCCGGTTGTCGTGCAGGTCCAGCGAGGCGGTGGCCACGGTGGCGAAGATCTCCTGGAGCCGGCGCTCACTCATCAGCACCTGCTCCAGCGCCGGCAGCACCTCGTCGTCCGGCACGCCGGCCAGGATCAGCGCCCGCCAGGCGACCCGCAGCTCCACCCCGAGCGCGGCCTCGTCCACGCCGTGACCGCAGACGTCGCCGACGATCAGGTCGACCCGGTCGGGCCGGGTCTGCACGACGTCGAAGAAGTCCCCGCCGATCAGCGCGGCGTGTCGGCCGGGCCGGTAGAAGGTGTGCACCGCCACCTGGTCGGTGTTCATCAGCGGCTGGGGCAGCAGGCCGCGCTCCAGCCGGGCGGACTCGGCCTGCCGCAGCTCCACCTCGCGCAGCCGGCGGGCGTTCTCGTCGGCCCGCTTGCGCTCCACGGCGTAGCGCAGCGCCCGGGTCAGCAGCACCCCGTCGACCTGGCCCTTGACCAGGTAGTCCTGGGCGCCCTCGGCGACCGCGACGATGCCGAGGTGCTCGTCGGAGCGCCCGGTCAGCACGCAGACGGCGGCCCCGCTGCTCATCTCCAGCACCTTGCGCAGCCCGTCCAGGCCCTGCGCGTCGGGCAGCCCCAGGTCGAGCAGGACGCAGTCGACGCCGGCCACCCGTTGCCGCGCCTCGCTCAGGCTGGTGGCGACCAGCAGGTCGATCATCGAGTTGGTCTCGGCGAGCAGTTCGCCGACCAGGAAGGCATCGCCCTCGTCGTCCTCGACCAGCAGGACCCGCAGCCGTTCACCGGGCGGCAGGTTGGTGTTGCGCCCGAGGCCGCCCTGCGGGTACGGCGCCACGGAGGGACCGGCCATGCCGCTCCCCCGGTGCGGCCGGGTCACCGCCGCGAGACGCGGGAGTTCGCTGGTGATGTCGGGACTCCTTCCGAGTGCCCTGCTGATCCTGTATTAGACAACGGTCCCACACAACACGACCCCGCCGGCACGGGCGTACCTGGGCAAGCCCGTCACACGGTGAGCGGTCGGGCGGGGGCGCGCGTTACGGTTCGGTCCCGAGATGACCCGGGTCACGTCGGGGCGGGCAGGATGGTGCCCACCCCCGCACCACCCGAGGAGTTTCGCCGTGGGCGCACCCCCCGTCCCCACCGCCGACCGGGCGCTCGCCCGGCCCCCCGCCGCCGCCGACCGGGCGCTCGCCCGGCCCCGTCGCCGGCTCCCCGCCGCCGTGGCCGCGCTCGCCGCCCTCGTCGCGGTCGGCGCTGTCATGCTGGTCACCCTGGCCACCCCGGCACCCCGCCCGGCGGACGCTCCCACCGACGAGTTCAGCGCCGGCCGGGCGTACCGGACGGTGCAGACAATCGCGGCCCGGCCGCACGTCGCCGGCAGCGCCGCCAACGACCAGGTACGCGAACACCTGGTGGGCGCGCTGCGCGGGCTGGGCCTGGAGACCGAGGTGCAGGACACCGTCGCCCCCGAGGCCGGGCAGCTCAGCGGGGCCGCCGCCGGGGCGACCCTGGCGCGGGTACGCAACGTGGTGGCCCGGATCCCGGGCAGCGACCCCACCGGCCGGGTCTTCCTGGTCGCGCACTACGACTCCGTGCAGACCGGGCCGGGCGGCAACGACGACGCGGCCGGCACCTCCACCATCCTGGAGGTGGCCCGTGCGCTGACCGCCGGTCCCCGGCCGCGCAACGACATCGTCCTGGTGCTGACCGACGCCGAGGAGGCCTGCCTCTGCGGCGCGTCGGCGTTCGCGTCGAGCCACCCGCTCGCCGCCGACGGCGGGGTCGTGCTCAACCTGGAGGCGCGCGGCGCCACCGGACCGGTCATCATGTTCGAGACGTCCCGGAACAACGCCGAGCTGGTGGACGTCTTCGGCCGCGCCGCCCCGCACCCGGTGGGCACCTCGTTCGCGGTGGAGATCTACCGGGCGCTGCCCAACGACACCGACTTCACCGCCTTCCTCGACGAGGACTTCGCCGGGCTGAACTCGGCGTACATCGACGGCGGGGCGATCTACCACACCCCGCTGGACACGCCGGCCGCGATGGACCGGGGCAGCCTCCAGCAGCACGGCGACAACGCGCTCGGGCTGGCCCGGGAGTTCGGCCGCACCGACCTGAAGGCGCTGCGCTCCGGCCACGACGCCACCTACTTCCCGGCGCCCGGCGGGCTGGTCCGCTACCCCGGCTGGCTGACCCTGCCGCTGGCGCTGCTGGCGCTGGTCGCGGTGGCGGCGCTCGGCTGGCTCGCCGTACGCCGCGGCCGGACCACCGGGTGGCGGCTGGCCGCCGGCTTCGGCCTGGGGCTGGTGCCGCTGGTCGCCGCCCCGCTCGCCGCCCAGCTGCTGTGGGCGGGGATCACCGCGGTCCGCCCCGGCTACGCCGAGCTGCTCGACCCGTATCGGCCGACCTGGTACCGGCTCGCCGTGGTGGCGTCCGCCGCCGCGATCCTCTTCACCTGGTACGCGCTGGCCCGCCGGTGGGCCGGCCCGGCCGCGCTGGCGATCGGCGGGCTGGCCTGGCTGGCCGTACTCGGGGTGCTGCTGGCCGTGGCGGTGCCCGGCGGGGCGTACCTGGCTACCCTGCCGGCCCTGGCCGGCGCGCTGGCCGGGCTGGTCGCGCTGGCGAGCCGGGTCGACGGCCCGGTGCCGGTGGTGGCGGTGACCCTGGCCGGCGCGGTGGCCGTGGTGATCCTGCTGCCGACGGTGGTGCTGCTCTTCCCGGCGCTCGGCATGGCGATGGGCGGCGTCGCGGCGCTCTTCGCGGTGCTGCTCGGGCTGGCCGCGCTGCCGGTGGTCGACCTGCTGCACCCGCAGGCGGGCGGGCAGCGCGGCCTGGTCGCGCTCCGCGCCCGCCGGCTCGGCGCGCTGCCGGCCGTCGCCGCCGCGGTCGCGGCGGCGGTGTTCGCCGGGGTCGGCCTGGCCGTCGACCGCTTCGACGCCGCCCACCCGGCGCCCACCCACCTGATGTACGCCCTGGACGCCGGCACCGGCCAGGCCCGGTGGCTCAGCCACGAGGAGGACCCGCAGCCCTGGACCGACGGGTACGTCGACGGCATGGTCTCCGTCGCCGACGATTTCCCCGGGCTGGGTGACGGGGAGTTGCGGGCCGGTCCGGCGCCGGCGGCGAACCTGCCCGCCCCGAAGTTGGAGGTTCTCTCCGACACCGGCGCGGCCGGCGGCGAACGCACCCTGCGGCTGCGCCTGGTTCCGCAGCGGTCGGTCCGGCTGGCCTCGCTGCACGTCGAGACCGCCGGTCTCGGCAGCGCGGGTGTCACCGCGGCGACGGCGGCCGGCAGGCCGGTCGAGATCGAGAAGCGGCACCTGGACGGCCGCTGGTGGGGCCTGGTGTTCCACGCCCCACCGGCGGAGGGGATCGAGGTCACCCTGACTGTGCAACCGCGCGGTGGGCAGGTGCGGCTGCGGGCGATGGACGCCAGCGACGGTCTCGAGGCGCTGCCCGGTTTCCGCCCCCGACCGTCGGACGTCGGGGTGGTCGGCTCGCACAGCTCGGAGATGCTGGCGGTGGCCCGCACCTATCCCCTCTGACCCGCACCCCCGCCCGGAAGGAGTCGCGCTGCTCCTTCCGGGCGGATGCGGGGTCGCTGTTCACGTCGGCGGAGGCGGCCCCAGCGGGGACAATGGGGCGGGAGCAGGGAGGTCGCCATGACTGAGGATCGCGAGCCCACCGACCGGCCGACGGACGACGAGTCCGAGGCGCGGCGGCGCGCCAGGTTCGGCAAGCTGCCGAAGCGGTTCGCGCCGGAGGAGCTGGTCGAGACGAAGGACACGGAGCCCCCGCCCGAGGGGCCGGGCGAGCCGCCGGTGCGCCGGGAGTGGGTGTAGCAGCTCAGGCGTCGACCCGGGTGCCCGGTTCGAGCCGGCGGTACTCCCCCTCGAAGAGCCGGCTGAAGTTGCCGTTCAGCACGCCCAGCCCGGTGTCGTTGAGGTACCCGTCGTGCAGCGCGTACGCCCGGCGCGGGGCGACCGCCCGGAGGAAGTCCAGCGACTCGGAGAACTTCGTCCACGGGGCGTGGATGGGCACGAAGAGGGTGTCGATCTGGGTGTCCTCCGGCACGACGAGCGAGTCGCCGGGGTGGTAGACCCGGTCGTCGATCAGGTACGCCAGGTTGTCCACCACGGGGATGTCGGGGTGGATCACCGCGTGCCGCCCGCCGTAGGCGCGGACCGGGACGCCAGCGGCGGTGAACTCCGCGCCCGGCTCCACCGGCGCGAGCAGGTCGGCCACTCCGTCCAGCATGGCGGCCAGCGACGCCGGCCCGTGCACGGTGAACGGGCGCCGTTCGTGCTGGGCCGCCAGGGCCTCGACGTGCACGTGGTCGGGGTGCTCGTGGGTGATCAGCACGGCGTCGACGCCGTCCAGCGCCTCCGGCTCGCTGACCGTGCCCGGGTCGATGACCAGCACTCCCCCGTCGTGCTCGACGCGTACGCAGGAATGGCCGTACTTGGTCAGGCGCACTCGTGACTCCTCGATCCTCGAATCGTGACGTCCTCAGCGCAGTCTGCCGGAACGGGCGCGGCACCGCGCCGCGTCTGACCGATCGCCACCCGGAAGTCCCGCCGGCCCAGACGGGGCTCCTACTTCCACCGGAAGTGGACGAAGAGCCGGCCGAAGTTCTTCGAGTCCTTCTCGACCCGGTGGTAGAGCTGCTTGACGTCCTTCTGGTCGAGGAAGCGCAGCACCCGCTTCTTGAGCTGGCCGGAGCCCTTGCCGGGGATGATCTCCACCAGGGTGGCCTTCTTCGCCACCGCCTCGTCCATGATCCCGCGCAGCGCCCGGTCGATGTCCTGGCCCTTGTTGAAGATGTCGTGCAGGTCCAGCTTCAGCTTCATGCCCGGTCCACCACCAGCTCAGGTCCCATCCCGCAATGGTAGGTGGGGCGACCCCGCCTCCCGGAGACGCGTCGGGGCGGCCCGGACGGGCCGCCCCGAGGGTCAGCGTCAGCGACCGAGGCCGACCCGGGTCTCCACCCGGCGCAGCGCGGTCGTGTAGTCGTCGTTGGTCGAGTTCATGGCCGCGGCGATCCGCAGGTGCCGCAGCGCGTCGGCGTGCCGGTTCAGCCGCTCCAGCGTCCGGCCCAGCACGTGGTGGGCGTAGTGGTCGCTGGGGTCCCGGTCGACCAGCTCGCGCAGCTGCTCCTCGGCCCGGTTGAGCTGGGCCGACTGGAAGTACGCCCGGGCCAGCAGCTGCCGTACCGAGGAGTTGCCGGGCTCGGCCTCGACGATCGGTTCGAGCAGCCGCGCCGCTCCGGTCGGGTCACCCGCTTCGAAGTACATGGTCGCCCGCCGGTACTCCGCCAGAAGATCCATCCGACCCACCTCCTCGTGTCGAGCCGCCTCTGCTCCGACGCTGGCACAACATCAGCCGCGCCGCGAGTGTTCCTGCGACGGGAATCGCCTCAGGGGGTGGCGCCGTGCCGGTCCGCGACCAGCTCCCAGGCCCGGACCCCGCCGATGATCCCGGCGGTGTTCGGGACGACCACGACGTCGTCGCCCATCCGGGCCAGTTGTTCCGGGCGGATCAGCCGCGAGTTGCCCCCGCCCAGGTAGAGCCGGTCCCACCGGAACACCGGCCGGAGCCCGTCGACCACCTGTCGGATCCGCCGGGACCAGAACGCGTCGCCGAGTCGCCGCCGCTCCGGCTCCCCCACGTACGTGTCGTAGGTGGTGCCCCAGCGCACCGGGGCGTGCGACAGCTCCAGGTGCGGGGCGAGCACCCCACCGTCGAAGAGCGCGCTGCCCAGCCCGGTGCCGAGGGTCAGCACCAGTTCACAGCCGGTGCCGGCGACCACTCCGGCGCCGTGCACCTCGGCGTCGTTGAGCACCAGCGCCGGCATTCCGAAGGCCTCGGCGAGCGCGGTACGCGCGTCGTAGCCGGACCACTCGGCCAGCAGGTCCGGGTCGACCCGGCTGCGCGGGCCGGACCGGGTCACGTAGTGCGGGGTCGCCACCACCACACCGTGCCGGATCATCCCGGGCATGCCGACGGTCACCCGGTCCGCCGTTGGCAGCCGGCCGCCCAGCTCCAGCAGCGTCTTCACGAAGAGCCCGGGCGACAGCGGGTACGGGGTGGGCACCCGCAACGGCCGGGCCCGCATGGTGCCGGCGGCGTCCAGCACCGAGCCCTTGATCCCGCCGCCCCCGCAGTCGATCGCCAAAGTGGTCACCACGCCAGTGAGTCTCCCTCGCGTCCACCCCGCCGCCTTCTCCGCCCGCCGATCCGCGGGAGATCGCGGTGGAACGATCTCCCGCGGCACCGATTTCCCCTGGATCGCGCGGGATAGGCTCGGCTCCTCATGAGCGCCACGTTGATCATCAAGGACCTCGCAGCCGGGCACGGTGACCGGTTGCTCTTCTCCGACCTCGAGCTGGTGGTCGCCCCGGGGGACGTCGTCGGGCTGGTCGGGGTGAACGGGGCGGGCAAGTCGACGCTGCTGCGGACCCTCGCCGGGCTCCAGCCGGTGGAGCTGGGCAGCGTCTCGCTCAACCCGCCGAGCGCCACCGTGGGCTACCTGCCGCAGGAGCCGGAGCGCCGGCCGGGCGAGACGGTCCGCGACTTCCTGGCCCGGCGTACCGGGGTCACCGAGGCGCAGGCGGTGCTGGACGCGACGGCCGAGGCGCTGACCGCGGGCGGCCCGGGCGCCGACGACGCGTACGCCGAGGCGTTGGAGCGCTGGCTCGCCCTGGGCGGCGCGGACCTGGAGGAACGCGCCGAGCAGGTCGCCGCGGAGCTGGGGCTGACGGTCGACCTGGACCACCCGATGACCGGCCTCTCCGGCGGCCAGGCGGCCCGGGCCGGGCTGGCCTCGCTGCTGCTCAGCCGGTACGACATCTTCCTGCTCGACGAGCCCACCAACGACCTCGACCTGGCCGGCCTGGAACGGCTGGAGCGGTTCGTCACCGGGCTGCGGGCCGGCACCGTGCTGGTCAGCCACGACCGGGAGTTCCTCACCCGCACCGTGACCCGGGTGCTGGAGCTGGACCTGCCCCAGCAGCAGGTCCGGCACTACGGGGGCGGCTACGCGGCGTACCTGGAGGAGCGGGAGGTGGCCCGCCGGCACGCCCGCGCCGACTTCGAGGAGTACGCCGACACCCGCGCGGCGCTGGAGGCCCGGGCCCGCACCCAGCGGGCCTGGATGGAGAAGGGCGTGAAGAACGCCCGGCGCAAGGCCACCGACAACGACAAGATCGGCCGCAAGTTCCGCAGCGAGGCCACCGAGAAGCAGGCGGCGAAGGCGAAGCAGACCGCACGGCTGATCGAGCGGCTGGACGAGGTCGAGGAGCCGCGCAAGGAGTGGGAGCTGCGGATGGAGATCGCCGCGGCGCCCCGCGCCGGGGCGGTCGTGGCCGCGCTGCGCGGGGCGGTCGTCCGCCGGGGCGCCTTCACCCTCGGACCGGTGGACCTCCAGATCGACTGGGCCGACCGGGTGGCGATCACCGGGGCGAACGGCTCCGGCAAGACGACCCTGCTCGCCGCGCTGCTGGGCCGGCTGCCGGTGGACGAGGGGCACGCCGCGCTCGGCCCCGGCGTGGTGGTCGGCGAGGTCGACCAGGCCCGCGGGCTCTTCCTCGGCGACCAGCCCCTGCTGGACGCGTTCGGCGCCGCCGTACCCGAGCTGAACCCGGCGGACGCGCGGACGCTGCTGGCCAAGTTCGGCCTGCGCGCGGCGCACGTGCTGCGGCCGGCGGCGACCCTCTCCCCCGGCGAGCGGACCCGGGCCGCGCTGGCCCTGTTGCAGGGGCGTGGGGTGAACCTGCTGGTGCTGGACGAGCCGACCAACCACCTGGACCTGCCCGCGATCGAGCAGTTGGAGTCGGCGCTGGCCCACTATCCGGGGACGCTGCTGCTGGTCACCCACGACCGGCGGATGCTGGACGCGGTGAGCGTCAACCGGCGGCTGCGGGTGGACGCCGGACGGATCGCCGAGGATTGATCCGTGCCGGCGGGCGCGCGCGGGGTGAGAATGACCTCATGCTCAAGTGGGAGTACGCGCTGCTGGTCCGGCGCCGCCAGGCGGCCACCACCGACGTCGGCTGGGAGGTCGTCTTCATCTGGTACGGCCCGGACGGCTCGATGATCGACGTGACGCCGTACGGCGACACCGCGCTGGCCCACCTCAACCGGGCCGGTGACCAGGGCTGGGAGCTGGTCGCGATGAGCGAGGACCCCTCCCTGCCCGGCAACAACGAGCTGCACCGCTACCACCTGAAGCGACCGAAGGCCGCGACGCCGCGCCAGCGGGTCCGGGGCGCCGGCCGCACTGCCCGGCGGACCATCTCCGGCTGAACCGGCCGGTGGTGAGGCATACCGGGCGGCGCTGCGGGTAACGGCCGGCGGGAGGTGGCCATGGTCGCGCTGGCGCAGACACCGCCCTCGGCCGACCGGCTGCGGGCGATCGACGGGTTCCTCGCCGAGTCCTGGGCCGACCAGGCCCGGCACGACGAGCGGCTGCGGGGCCTCGCCGTGGAGGTCCGGTTCGACCGGGGTGTCGCCCACCTGACCGGCGAGGTGGCCGAGCCGGCCGAGCTGCGGCTGGTCCGGGCGCTGGTGGGCCGGCTGGCCGGCGTGTACGGGGTCTGGGACCGGGTGCGCGTCGACGGGCGGGACCCGGTGGTGGTGGACCTGGGCTGCGGCGGCCAGAAGCAGTACCCGACGAACCTGGGCCTGGACATCTTCCCGGCGCCCGGGGTGGACGCGGTGGCGGACCTCTCCGGTTCGCTGCCGCTGGCGACCGACTCGGTCGACGCGCTCTTCGCGGTGCACATCCTGGAGCACCTGATCGACTTCCTGCCGCTGGTGGACGAGTGCCACCGGGTGCTCCGGCCGGGCGGCGTGCTGCACGTGATGAGTCCCTGGTGGGGGCATGTCAACGCGGTCGCCGACCCGACCCACGTACGCCTGCTGGACGTGCAGACGGTCAAGGGCATCTGCGGCCAGCGCCCACCGGGCACCCCGCGCTGGTATCCGCTGCACGCCGGCTGCGACGGCGCCTCGATCTTCGCCGACCTCACCCCGCTCGCCCCGGGCGCCGAGGGGCCGACCCCCACCCAGCTGGCCCGCTTCTTCGACTGACCGCGCCCGTCGGTGGTGGTCAGGCGGTGGCGGGCCGGGTGGATTCGCGCGGGGTCAGTTGGTAGGGGACCTGGAGTTCGCGTGGGGGCGCGGCGCGGTCGCCGTTGAGGCGCCCGGCCAGGAGTTCGACCGCCAGGCGGGCGATCCGCTCCTTGTCGGGGGCGATGGTGCTGAGGGTGGGGATGGAGAAGCGGCCGTCCTCGATGTCGTCGAAGCCGGCCACCGCGACGTCCTCGGGCACCCGCAGGCCGGCCTCGTGCAGGGCACGCAGCGCGCCGAGGGCCAGCGTGTCGTTGAAGCAGAAGACGGCGTCGGGGCGGGCCCCGCTGTCGATCAGTTGCCGCATGGCGGCGGCGCCGTCGGCCCGGTGCCAGGCCGGCGCGGGCGCGACCAGCCGGTCGTCGTACGCGATGCCGGCGTCGGCGAGCCCGGCGGCGTAGCCCTCCAGCCGGAGCCGGGCGCTGGCCCCCTCCGGGGTGCGTTGCGACCCGATGGCGGCGATCCGGCGGCGGCCCAGACCGGCGAGGTGGCCGGTGATCTCCCGGGCGGCGGCCACGTTGTCGATCACCACGTGGTCGGCCGGGCCGTGGTCGACCCGCTCGCCGAGCAGCACCATCGGCATGCCGTCCAGGCCGGCGAGGTCGTCGGCGGTGAGCGCCAGCGGGCTGAAGATCAAGCCGTCGATCATGTGGTCGGCGATGCCGGAGGCGGCCACCCGCTCCTGCTCGGGGCCGCCGCCGGTCTGGTCGATCAGCACCGTCCAGCCGTGCTCGGCGGCGGCGACGACCACGTGCCGGGCCAGCTCCGCGAAGTACGGTATGTCCAGTTCGGGGACCGCCAGGGCGATCACCCCGGTCCGCCCCTTGCGCAGATTGCGGGCGGAGAGGTTGGGCCGGTAGTTGAGTTCGGCGATCGCCTCCTCGACCCGGGCCCGGGTGTCCGGTTTCACGTGCAGGTAGCCGTTGACCACGTTCGAAACGGTCTTGACCGACACTCCGGCCCGTTCGGCCACGTCCTTGAGCCTGTGTCGCACGCTCTCGTCCCTCCTGCGGGTAACCGCCTCGGACTCTATCGTGTAACGAACCCTTTACAACGTTGCTTACAACGTTGTAGAAACCGTAGGGACGGAGTGACTCCTGGTCACCCGGCACAGTGAACGGAAAGGTGGCACCCCTTGCGCAGTGCTCAGCTGACGATCGACCCGGCCTTCGCGATCGGACCCGCGGACCGGCGGCTCTTCGGCTCGTTCGTCGAGCACATGGGGCGCTGCGTCTACGGCGGGGTCTACGAGCCCGGCCACTCCACCGCCGACTCGCGAGGCCTGCGCGGCGACGTGCTCGACCTGACCCGCGAGCTGGGCGTCTCGGTGGTCCGCTACCCGGGCGGCAACTTCGTCTCCGGCTACCGCTGGGAGGACGGCATCGGCCCGGTCGGCGACCGGCCGCGCCGGCTCGACCTGGCCTGGAAGACCATCGAGACCAACGCCTTCGGGCTGGACGAGTTCATGACCTGGGCCGCCGAGGCCGGCGTCGAGCCGATGATGGCGGTCAACCTCGGCACCCGCGGCGTGCAGGAGGCGCTGGACCTGCTCGAGTACTCGAACCACCCGGGCGGCACCCAGCTCTCCGACCTGCGCCGCAAGCACGGCGCGGAGGACCCGTACGGGGTGCGGCTCTGGTGCCTGGGCAACGAGATGGACGGCCCGTGGCAGGTCGGCCACAAGACCGCCGACGAGTACGGCCGGCTCGCCGCCGAGGCCGCCCGGGCGATGAAGATGATCGACCCCTCGATCAGCCTGATCGCCTGCGGCAGCTCCAACCGGCGCATGCCCACCTTCGCCTCCTGGGAGGCGACCGTGCTGGAGCACACCTACGAGCACGTCGACTACATCTCCGCGCACACCTACTACGACCCGTCCGACGGTGACCGGGCCAGCATCCTCGCCTCGGCCGTGGACATGGACAACTTCATCACCGAGGTGGTCGCCACCGCCGACCACGTGGCGGCGAAGCAGCGCCACAAGCGCAAGCTCAAGATCTCCTTCGACGAGTGGAACGTCTGGTACGAGTCCCGCCTCCAGGCCGACCTGGACCGGCGCGGCTGGGTCGAGGCGCCGGCGCTGATCGAGGACGACTTCACCGCCGTCGACGCGGTGGTGGTCGGGGACCTGCTGATCACGCTGCTCCGGCACGCCGACCGGGTGGGCGTCGCCTGCCAGGCGCAGCTGGCCAACGTGATCGCCCCGATCCGGACCCGCAACGGCGGCCCGGCCTGGCGGCAGAGCATTTTCCACCCGTTCGCGCTGACCGCCCGGTACGCCCGCGGCACCGTGCTGCGCACCGAGCCCATCTCGCCCGACTACGAGACGAAGAAGTACGGCGCCGTCCCGGTGCTGGACACCGTCGCGGTGCACGACGAGGAGACCGGCGAGCTGACCGTCTTCGCGGTCAACCGGGGCTCCGACGACCTCCCCCTGGACCTCGACCTGCGTGGCCTGCCGGGCCTGCGCGGGGTCGAGCACCTGAGCCTCGCCGCCGGCGACGACCCGGAGGCGATGAACACCGAGGCGGAGCCCGACCGGGTGACGCCGCGGGAACTGCCCACCCCCACCCCCGACGGCGGTCGGTGCTCCGTGCGCCTGCCGGCGGTCTCCTGGAACGTCCTGCGCTTCGCGCCCCGGCTCTGACCAGGTAATACTTTAATCCGTCCCCCCCAAGGAGAGAACCGCATGATGCAGAACGAAATGAGCCGGCGGCGCCTGCTCGGGCTCGGCGTCGGCCTCGGCGCGGCCGCCTCGCTGACCCTCGCCGGCTGCGGTGGCGGCAGTGCCAGCAAGTCCACCGCCTCCGGCAACGGCGGCAAGGACTACACCGGCCCCAAGGTCTCGCTGAACCTGTGGAACGGCTTCACCGGCGGCGACGGGGACATCTTCAAGAAGCTGGTCGAGCAGTTCAACTCCGAGCACCAGAACATCGCGATCGCGGTGAACACGTACCGGTGGGAGGACTACTACAGCAAGCTCCCCGGTGCGGTCTCCAGCGGCTCCGGCCCGGACATCGCGGTCATGCACATGGACCAGCTGGCCACCTTCGCCGCCCGCGGTGTGATCACCGAGCTGGACGACGTGTCGAAGGCGTTGGAGCTCAGCGAGGGCGACTTCGCCCCGACCGTCTGGAAGGGCGGGCTCTACAACAACAAGCGGTACGGCATCCCGCTGGACATGCACCCGCTCGGCTTCTACTACAACAAGGCCGTCATGCAGAAGGCCGGCCTGGACCCGAACAAGCCGCCGACCACCCGCGACGAGTACACCGCGGCGCTGACGGAGCTGAAGAAGTCCGGCATCCAGGGCTTCTGGATCAGCCCCTTCCAGTTCACCGGCGGCATGACCTTCTACTCGCTGCTGCACCAGTGGGGCGGCACCCTCTTCGACGCCGAGGTGGCCAAGGCGACCTTCAACTCGGAGCAGGCCGTCGAGGCGTGCACCTGGCTGGTCGACCTGATCAAGCAGGGCCACTCCCCGGCGAACGTCGGCCAGGACGCCGACTACCTGGCGCTCAAGAGCGGCAAGAACGCCTTCAACTGGAACGGCATCTGGCAGATCAACGACATCGCCAAGGACCCGAACGCGCAGATCGGGGTCGCCCCGCTGCCACAGATCGGCACCCAGCAGGCCGCCTGGGCGAATTCGCACAACTTCACCATCGTCAAGCAGCGCAGCGCCGACAACAACAAGATCTCCGGCGCGAAGGTCTTCATCAACTGGCTCAGTGAGCACTCGCTGGACTGGGCCAAGGGCGGCCAGGTGCCGGCCCGCAAGGAGGTCCGCGAGGGCGCCGAGTTCAAGGCGCTGCCGCAGATCTCCGCGCTCGCGCCGGAGCTGGACTACGCGGCGTTCCCGCCGGCCTCCCCGGGGCTCGGTGAGGTGATGACCACCTTCTACAACTCGTTCAACGAGGCGGCGCTGGGCAAGAAGTCCCCGAAGCAGGCCCTGGACGACGGTGTCGCCAAGGCCAACAAGCAGCTCGAGGACAACCGCAAGAAGTACGGGAGCTGAGTCCCTTGGCGGACGTGATCGAGGTCGGGGCGGCGCGCAAGGACGCGCCGCCCCCGGCGGTCGGGAAGACCCGCCGGGGCGTGTCGAACCGGGGCAACCGCGCGACCCCTTACCTCTTCCTCGCGCCGTACCTGCTCCTGTTCCTCACCTTCGGCCTGCTGCCGATCCTCTTCGGTGTCTGGCTGAGCGTGCACCAGTGGGACCTGCAACTGCCGTACCGGCCCTTCGTCGGGCTGGACAACTACAAGGACCTGTTCGACAGCGAGTCGGCGATCTACGGCGACTGGTGGTCGAGCGTCCGGGCCACCGCGATCTTCACGGTCTTCTCGGTGCCGCTGCTGGTGGTCATCCCGCTGGGGCTGGCCCTGCTGCTGAACAAGTCGTTCCCGGGCCGGACGTTCTTCCGGGCGATCTACTTCGCCCCGTACGTCCTCGGGGTGGCGGTGATCGGTCTGCTCTGGCGATTCCTGCTGGACGCGAACCTGGGCCTGGTCAACCGCCTGCTCGGCCTGGTGGGGCTGCCGGCGGACACCCCGTGGGTGACCGACGTGCCCTGGGCGTGGGTGTCGCTGGTCGGGGTGACCGTGTGGTGGACCTCCGGGTTCAACGCGGTGATCTACCTCGCCGGCCTCCAGGACATCTCGCCGGAGCTCTACGAGGCGGCGAGGATGGACGGCGCGAACGGCTGGGAACGGTTCCGCAACGTCACCCTGCCGGGGCTGCGCCCGGTCATGCTCTTCGTGCTGACCACCACGATCCTCGCCTCGGCGAACGTCTTCGGTCAGTCCTTCCTGATCACCCAGGGCGCACCGGGCCAGCAGACCCGGACCGTGGTGTGGCGGATCGTCGACGAGGGGCTACGGGACAACGACGCCGGCCGGGCCGCCGCGATGAGCATCGTCTTCGCGCTGGCGCTCACGGTGATCAGCCTGATCAACTTCCGGTTCTTCCGGTACCGGGAAGACTGAGGGGCCGACCATGACGACTCTCCGCCGATCCGCGCGCTACGCGGTCCTGGTGCTGCTGGCCCTGATCTTCCTGACCCCGCTGGTCTGGATGGTCATCACCTCGATCAAGACCTACGGCGACGCACAGAAGATCCCGCCCAGCTTCGTGCCGAACCCGTTCTCCACGTACGGCTACGAGCAGATCCTCAGCAACGCCTCCAACCCGGTGCTGCGCTGGTTCTTCAACAGCATGCTCGCCGCCACCCTGCACTCGCTGCTGGTGCTGGTGACCGCCTCGATGGCCGCGTACGCGCTGGCCCGGCTGCGCTTCCGCGGCCGGGGCGTGGGCTTCGCGCTGATCGTGGGCACCCTGTTCATCCCGCCCACCTCGCTGATCATCCCGAACTTCGTGATCGCCGACCGGCTGGGCTGGCTCGACACCCTGACCGTGGTGATCGTGCCGGGCGCGGCGAGCGCGTTCGGGGTGTTCTTCCTGCGGCAGTTCTTCATCTCCATCCCCCCGGAGCTGGAGGAGGCCGCGGTGCTGGACGGCGCGAACCACTGGCAGATCTTCACCCGGGTGCTGCTGCCGCTGTCGAAGCCCGCCCTGGCCACCCTGGCGGTGCTGTCGTTCCTGACCAACTGGAACGACTTCCTCTGGCCGATCTACGTGCTGTTCAGCCCCGAGCGGCTCACCCTGCCGCCCGGCCTGGGTCTGCTCCAGGGCGCCTACGTCAGCGACTACCCGGTGATCATGGCCGGGGCGGTGCTGGCCAGCGTGCCGGTGCTGATCCTGTTCGTGCTGGCACAGCGGCACATCATCCAGGGCGTGTCGCGCAGCGGCCTCAAGGGATGAGGCCGGTGTCCCGGCGACGTGGTGCGGCGGCGGTTCTCGCCGCCGCACTGCTCGTCGCCGGGTGCGGCGACGAGCCGACCCCTTCGAGTACGCGGAGCGACCCGACCATGTTCACCAACCCGGTGGTACGCGCCGACGCCCCCGACCCGCACGTGATCCGGGCCGGAGACGCCTGGTGGCTCTTCCACACCAACAGCGGCGGGCGCAACGTGCCGGTGCTGCGCTCGACCGACCTGGTCGACTGGAGCGCGGCGGGCGACGCCCTGCCCGAGCTGCCCGACTGGGCCGACGCCGGCAAGACCTGGGCGCCGGAGGCGATCCAGCTGGCCCCGGACCGGTTCCTGCTCTACTACACGGTCGCGGGCCGGGAGTCCGGCCGGCAGTGCGTCGGGCGGGCGGTCGCGAGCAGCCCGCAGGGGCCGTACCGGGACGACTCCACCGGGCCGCTGATCTGCCAGGCGGAGCTGGGCGGGGCGATCGACGCGAGCCCCTTCCGGGACGCCGACGGCAGCCTGTGGCTGCTCTGGAAGAACGACGGCAACGCCATCGGGGTGGACACCTGGCTCTGGTCCCAGCGCCTCTCCGACGACGGGCTGAGCCTGGTCGGCGAGCCGACGAAGCTGCTCAAGCAGACCGAGCCGTGGGAGGGCACCCTGATCGAGGGGCCGTTCTTCCACCGGCAGGACGGGAAGCTGTACCTCTTCTTCGCCGCCAACGCGTACGACAAGGCCGAATACGCCGAGGGGTACGCGGTCTGCGAGAGCCCGACCGGTCCCTGCGTGAAGGCCGCGGAGAACCCGATCCTGAAGACCAACGAGGTCGCCTCCGGCCCCGGCCACGCCTCGATGGTGGTCAAGGACGGCCGGACCTGGCTGGTGTACCACGCCTGGCCGCCCGGCCAGGAGGGCACCACCGACCCGGGCCGTCAGGTCTGGCTGGACGAGGTGACCTGGACCGACGGCAGGCCGACCGTCAAGGGGCCCACCGGCGGCCCGCAGCCGCGCCCCTGAGTGCGTGAAAAGGGCCCCGGTCATCGCCGAGCGATGACCGGGGCCCTTTTCGTGCGAGCGGTCAGCTGCCGGCGGCCGGCTGCCGGGGTTCGGGGGCGACGCCCTGCCCGCGGGCGGCGAGCCGGTTGCGGCGGTAGCCGTAGCCGAGGTAGATGACCGCGCCGAGCGCCATCCAGATCAGGAACCGGATCCAGGTCTCCACCGACAGGTTGAGCATCAGGTAGAAGCAGGCCAGCGCGGAGACGATCGGCAGCACCGGGGAGAACGGCACCGTGAACGGCCGGTCCAGGTCGGGGCGCCTGCGGCGCAGGATCGGCACCGCGATCGAGACGATGACGAAGGCGCAGAGCGCGCCGATGCTGACCAGGTCGGCCAGCGCCGACAGCGGCAGGAAGCCGGCGAGCAGCGCCACCGCCACGGTCATCACGGCGGAGATCCGGTACGGGGTGCCCCAGCGCGGGTGCACCTTGGCGATCGAGGGCGGGATCAGGCCGTCCCGGGAGATGGCGAAGCCGATCCGGCCCATGGCCACCAGGTCGACCAGGATGACGCTGGTCAGGCCGGCGACGGCGGCGATGGAGACGAGCGCCCCGGCCCAGCCGGCGCCGACCGCGTTGAAGGCGGAGGCGATCGGGGCGCCCCGGTCGATCTCGGTGTACGGCACCATGCCGACCACGACCAGCGAGACCCCGATGTACAGCACGGTGGAGATCAGCAGGGTGCCGAGCAGGCCCAGGGTGAGGTCGCGCCGGGGCCGGCGGGCCTCCTCCCCCAGGTTGGCCACCGCCTCGAAACCGGTGTAGGCGAAGAAGACCACCGCGGCGGCGCTGAGCACCCCGACGAAGCCGAAGACCGACGGCTCCAGCCCGAACAGCGCCTGGGTGACGGGCTGCTTGATGCCGTCGTCGCCGCCACCGGCGGGCTCCGACGGCGGGATGAACGGGGTGAGGTTGGCGGCCTTCACGAAGAACAGACCGGCGACCACGATGAAGACGCAGATGGCGACCTTGACCAGCACCAGCAGGTTGGTCACCCGCGCGGACTCACGGACGCCGACGATCGCCACGATGCCGAGCAGCAGCACGATGCCGATCGCGCCGACGTTGACGATGCTGCCCTCCTCGCCGAACCAGGCGGTGGGCAGCCCGAGGAGTTCGGCGAGGTAGCCGGACCAGCCACGGGCCACCACCGCCGCACCGAGCGCGAACTCCAGCAGCAGGTCCCAGCCGATGATCCAGGCGACGACCTCGCCCATGGTGGCGTACGCGTAGGTGTAGGCGCTGCCGGCGGCCGGCACGCTGGAGGCCAGCTCGGCGTAGCAGAGCGCGGCGAGCAGGGCGACCACGCCGGCGATGGCGAACGAGATCACCACGCCGGGTCCGGCGCTGTCGCGCGCCTCGATACCGGTGAGCGTGAAGATGCCGGTGCCGATCACGATGCCGATACCGAAGCCGGTGAGGTCGCGGGCGCCGAGGCGGCGCCGGAGCCCCGGTGTGCCGTCGCTGCCGTCGGCCTCGCTCTGCGCTATGACGTCCTTGATCGGTTTGGTACGCAGCATGGACAACCCGAGCACTCCTCCCCACCGTGCGACCACCCTGGTGGCGGCCGGTGACCGGCGATGCTACCCAGCACAGACCCTCGCCAATCACGACTTCTCGCCCCAACCCGGCATTGACCCGCCGTGTGCATCTCGTCACTTTGCGTCGCGCGGGTCGCGCCGCTGGACCCGCCGGGGCTCCGGTATCCGGACATCCAGGTCAGACCCTTGCGCTGAACCCGTACGGTGTGAAAATTTTCTACCAGCGGCACATAGCCGGCGGCGAATCTTGCCGACGGGTGGCCGCCACCCACGGGAGCCCGACGAAGGGACACACCGCATGAAGGCAACTCGGCTCGGGGCCGCCGGGCTGGCCGTGGCGCTGCTCGGCGCGCTCGTCGCCGGCACGCCCGCGAGCGCCGCACCCGACGCGACCGCCGACACCTCCACCACCACCTGCACCACCGACCCGGCCACCCCGAAGCGCCAGTTCCGGGCGATGTGGATCTCCTCCGTGGTCAACATCGACTGGCCGAGCAAGGCGTCCCAGACCGCCCCCGACCGGGTGGCCGCCCAGCAGGCCGAGTACCGCGGCTGGCTCGACCTCGCCCAGAAGCTGAACCACAACGCGGTCGTGGTGCAGGTCCGCCCGACCGCGGACGCCTTCTGGCCGTCGCCGCACGAGCCCTGGTCGGAGTTCCTGACCGGGGTGCGCGGGCAGGACCCGGGCTGGGACCCGCTGGCCTTCCTGGTCGACGAGTCACACAAGCGGAACCTGGAGTTCCACGCCTGGTTCAACCCGTACCGGATCTCCATGCCGGCCCCCGGCGGGGCCGGCGCGGACCTGACGAAGCTCGCGCCGGACCACCCGGCCCGCGCGCACCCGGACTGGACCTTCGCCTACCCGCCGGCCGGCGTCGCCGGCAGCCGGCTCTACTACAACCCCGGCATCCCGGCGGTCCGCGAGTTCGTCCAGACCGCGATGATGGACGCGGTCAACCGGTACGACGTCGACGGTGTGCACTTCGACGACTACTTCTACCCGTACCCGAGCGGCGCCCACCAGGTGCCCGACGACGCCACCTTCGCCGAGTTCAACCGCGGCTTCACCGACCGGGCGGACTGGCGACGGGACAACATCAACCTGCTGATCCAGGAGATGAGCGGCCGGATCAAGGCGGCCAAGCCGTGGGTGAAGTTCGGGGTCAGCCCGTTCGGCATCTGGCGCAACAAGTCCGTCGACCCGCTCGGCTCGGACACCACCGGCTCCCAGTCGTACGACATCATCTCGGCCGACACCCGGAAGTGGATCAAGCAGGAGTGGATCGACTACGTGGTGCCGCAGCTCTACTGGTACATCGGCCAGTACCCGGCGGCCGACTACGCGCGGCTGGTGCCGTGGTGGGCCGAGCAGGTGCGCGGCACCCGGGTGCAGCTCTACATCGGCCAGGCCGACTACAAGAGCGGTGACCCGGCGTACGGGCCGTACTGGCAGAACCCGCGCGAGCTCTCCGACCACCTGACGCTCAACCGGTCGTACCCGGAGGTGCTCGGCAACGTGCACTTCTCCGCGGTGCAGGTGAGGGCGAACCGGCTCGGGGCCACCGACATCTACGCCGCCGAGCACTACTCCCGGCCGGCGCTGGTCCCGGCCATGCCGCACCTGCCGGCGAAGCCGCTGCTCCCCCCGGTGGTCACCGGCGCGCAGCGGACCGCCGACGGGGTACGCCTGACCTGGCGGCAGCCGGCCGACGGCGAGGGCCCGTTCGGGCACGCCACCTCGTACGCGGTCTACCGCTTCGACGGGCTGGACGCCGCGAACCGGTGCGACCTCGCCGACGCCGGCCACCTGGTCGCCACCGTGCGGGGTTCCGCCGGGGACGTGCAGTCCTGGGTGGACGACACGGCCGTGCCCGGCCGGCGGTACACCTACCAGCTGACCGCGCTGGACCGGCTGGCCAACGAGAGCCCGGTCAGCCCGCCGCGCTTCGTGCACTGACGCCGGACGGATGCCCCGGACGCCTCCCGCGTCCGGGGCATTCGTCTGTTTCAACGTATGTCACCAATAGTTCACGATGGCCACCGCTCGGCGTTCGGGACTTGATCGACACTGATCGACATCCGGTGACCCGCCGGTAACCCACCGCCCGCACACCACCGCGGAGGTACCCGTGTCCAGACGCCTCGCCACCCTCCTCGCCGCCGGCACGCTCACCCTGCTCACGCTGCTCGGCCTCGCCTCCCCCGCGTTCGCCGCCGTCAGCACCGAGCAGAAGCTCGGCGTCCTGTCCAGCTGGACCCAGACCAGCTCGACCAGCTACCACGCCTGGAACTCCGGCCGCCTCAACAAGCCCGCCTGGTCCGAGTACGCGTTCGACTGGTCGACCGACTACTGCTCGTCCAGCCCGGACAACCCGCTCGGCTTCTCCTTCAGCCTCTCCTGCCACCGGCACGACTTCGGCTACCGCAACTACAAGGCGATGGGCCAGTTCTCCGCCAACAAGTCCCGCCTGGACAGCGCCTTCTACGCCGACCTCAAGCGGGTCTGCGCCACCTACCACGTGGTGGTCCGCCCGGCCTGCTACAGCCTCGCCTGGACCTACTACGAGGCGGTCAGCATCTTCGGCTCCACCGCCGCCGTCCAGCAGTCCGACCTCGACCGCGCCGCCCGGATGAAGGCCGACGCCGAGCGCCGCGCCGCCCTCCGCTGAACGAAGAGCCCCCTGTCGCCGCCGGAGGCGGGACAGGGGGCCCCGGTCACCGCCCCGGCCCGGGCAGTCGGCTGGTGGCGCCGCGACCGAGGTCCGGGCCGCTCTGGCGGGGGGCGGTCGCGCCGGAGACGCCGAAGCGGACCGAGTCCGCCCCCAGATCCGGGTGCTCCACCCGCAGGGCCAGCGCCGCCGCCTCCTCCAGGCCCAGCTCGGCCCCCTCGCCGTACGCCGCGTCGAAGTCCGCGTCGCCCAGCACCCGGCGCAGCTCCGCCTGCTGCTCCAACCAGTACGTGCCGTAGATGCCGGGCGTGGCCCGCAACTGCGTCCGGGTCGCCTGGGCGGCGCCGAAGAGGCGGGCGGCGGTCAACCCGTCCCCACCCGCCGCGCAACGGACCGCCACCGCGTTCACCGTGTCGCAGGCCCGACCGTGGTAGCCGTGGCTCATCCGCGACCGGAGCGCCACCAGCAGGTGCTCGTGCGCGGCGACGAGGTCGCCCCGGGCCAGCGCCACCATGCCGAGGAGCATGTCCACCGAGCGCCGGCCCCGCTCGACCGGCCGGGCCGCCTCCACCGGGCGGGACGCCCCGAGCAGCTCCGCCGCCTCGTCCAGCGCGCCCCGACGCCACAGCAGCTCGGCCAGGTTGTAGATGGCGAAGAGCGCGTCGCCGGCCACGCCCTGCTCGTGCGCCCAGTCGATGACCTCCCGGCAGACCCGTTCCGCCTCGGCGAACTGCCCCATGTCGATCAGCGGGGCGGCCCGGCCGGCGAGCACCCGGGCCAGCAGCCCGGCGTCGGCGGCCTGCCGGGCCGCCGCCTCCGCCCGCTGCGAGTAGCGCAACTCCTCGGCGAACTCGCCGTCCGCGCCGGCGTGCAGTGAGTGCAGGTGGTACGCCGCCGCCAGCTCCGCCTCCGGGATCACCTCGCCGGTCTCGGCGATCCGCCCGTACAGCCGGAACAGCCAGAGCCGCGCCTCGCGGGAGAGCCCGCGCTCGCGCCACCACTGGTCCAGCCCACCGGCCAGCCGCAGGCCCGCCCGGGCGCTCCCCCCGGTGGTGCACCAGCGCAGCGCGGCCCGCAGCTCCCCGGCCAGCGGGTCCAGTGCGTACAGCGACAGGGTGACCGGGCGCCCGTCCGGCCCGAGGTGGGCCGCCTCCAGCGCGTGCGCGGACCACGCCACGTGCCGGTCCCGGGCGGTCCGCTCCTCGCCCGCCTGGACCAGTCGCCGGGCCGCGTACGCCCGGATCGGGTCGAGCATCCGGTACGTGCTCCCCGAGGCGTGCGGCTCGGCCAGCACCATCGACTTGTCCACCAGCACCGACAGCGGGTCGAGCGGGTCGGCGTCGAGCAGCCACTCGACGGTGGGCAGGTCGACCGGGCCGGCGAAGACCGCCAGCCAGCGCAACAGCCGGGCGGCGCCCGGCCCGAGCGTCCGGTACGACCAGGTCACCGTCGCCTGCATGGTGAGGTGCCGCTCGGTGGCGGAACGCTGCACCGCCCGGTGCGCCGGGGACGGCGGCGCGCCACCGGCCGCCGCGGCCACCAGGTCGACGGTGTCCTGCTGGTTGCCCGCCCAACCCCGCTCCGCCGGCGGCTCCGGGTCGCCCCGCCCCGCGTCGAGCGTGCCGAGCACGTCGTCGAGACGGGCGGCGAGCTGCCCGGCGGAGAGCACCCGCAGCCGGGCCGCCGCCAGCTCGATGGCGAGCGGCAGGCCGTCCAGCCGCTGCACCACCCGGCGCAGGTCGCCGGCCTCGGCCCAGTCCGGCGGCCGGCCGCCCCGGGCCGCCGCCATCCGGTCCAGCAGCAGCGCGACCGCGTCGCTCTCGCCCCGGCCGGGCTGCGGATCGACCGAGAGCGGCGGGATCCGCCACACCACCTCGCCGGGCAGGTTGAGGGACTCGCGGCTGGTGGCCAGCACCGCCACCCCGCTCCCGCCGGCGAGCAGCCGCGCGGTCAGCTCGGCGCACGCCGCCGGCTGCGCGTCGCAGGTGTCCAGGACGATCAGCATCCGGCGCACCGCCGCGTACTCGACGAGGGTGTCCACCATCGGACGGCCCGGCTCGGGACGCAGCCCGAGCACCGCGGCGATCGCGAACGCCACCAGGCCCGGGTCGGTGACCGTGGCGATGTCGACGAACCAGACCCCGTCCGGGTACGCCTCGACCATCCCGGAGGCCAGCTCCACCGCCAGCCGGGTCTTGCCGGCGCCACCGGCGCCGAGCACGGTGACCAGCCGGTGCCGGCGCACCAGCAGGTCCAGCTCGGCCCGTTCGGTCTCCCGCCCGACGAAGGAGGTGACCTGGGTGGGCAGGTTGTGCGCCACCGCGTCGGCGGTACGCGGGCGCGGGAACTGCCGCTCCAGGCCCGGCGCGACGAGCTGGAAGAGCCGCTCCCGGTCGTCGAAGCCGCGCAGCCGGTGCAGCCCCAGGTCCAGCAGGGCGGCGCCGGCCGGGAGCGGGTCGGCGTGCCGGGCCGTCGACGCCGAACAGAGCACCTGCCCGCCGTGGGCGGCGGCGGCCACCCGGGCGGCCCGGTGCACCTCGGGGCTGGCGTACTCGCCGTCCCGCGGTTCGGCGTAGCCGGTGTGCAGCCCCATCCGCACCTTCGGCGCGGCGTCCGGATGCGGCCAGTCGTGAGTGGACAGCGCGCGCTGGGCCGTCAGGCAGGCGGTCAGGGCCACCGCGGCGTCGGGAAAGGCGAGGAAGAACGAGTCCCCCTCGGTGAGCAGCTCCGCGCCGCCGGTGCCGGCGAGGGTGTCCCGGAGCAGCCGCCGGTGCTCCCACAGCACCGGGCGGTAGCCCGGCCCGAGCAGCTGGGCCAACCGGGTCGAACCCTCGATGTCGGTGAACACGAAGGTCACCCACCCGCTCGGGAGGTGGATCCGTGGCGACATGCGTGGAACCTCCGCCCCTGACGTCGGGTTCATGCTGCCCTATGGTCGAGCCGTCACACATCGTGAGAACGGTCGGGCGACCTGGAACCCAAGGTGCCACTCCACCTGCGCACCGGCAAGGTCGATGCGCGCTGGTGGGGTCAGCAGCAGCCGCCGCCACCACAGCAGCCGCCACCGGCCGGCGCCGGTGGCGCGCCGCCGACGGGGCCGCCGCCGCGGCCGGTGACCGCGACGGTGGAGAGGAGCTTGACCGTGTCGGCGTGGCCCTGGGGGCAGGACGCCGGCTCGCCGGCCTGCGCCATCGGGCGGTTGACCTCGAAGGTGTCGCCGCAGGCGCGGCAACGGAACTCGTACCGGGGCATGCCGTCAGCGTACGGCCGGGCCTGACGCCCCGACGGACATGGGTGATACTCGTCAGGTGGCCAGCGGCGAGGACAGATCGACGGTACGTCCCCTGCGACCGGCGACGCCGCCCGACGGCCCGCTCGCCAGCTCCGGCGCCGCGCCCGAGGCGAATCCGCTGCCCCGCCCCCGCCGGGCGACCCGCGAGACGCCGCCCCCGCCGTCGCCCGGTGACCCGACCGGGGCCGGGGCCACCGAGACCGCCGAGCCCGCCGAGACCGCCGACGCGGATCGGACCACCCCCACCACCCAGGCCGAAGAGGACACCCGCACCGGCGAGCTGGCGGAGGCCGCGCCGACCGCCGACGCGGATCGGACCACCCGGGCCCCCGAGGCCGAAGAGGACACCGGCACCGGCGAGCCGGCCGTGGACACGCAGCCCGCCGCCGGGAGCGCGCCCGCCCCGGCCGGCCGGGCGGCGCGGCGGCGGGTGCCGTTCGCCCACGCCGTGCGGCTGCCGCCGCCCCGGCAGGCGGTCGCCGGCGCGGCCCGTGCCACCCGGGCCTGGTCCCGGCGTCCCAGCGGGCGGCTGGCCCTGCCCGCGCTGTTCCTGGTCGCGCTGGTCGCGGCGACCGCGGCGGTCGGCGCCCTGGTGGTGCCGGCGGCCGTCCGGGCACCCCGCCCGGTCGCGGTCGACGCGACCGCCGGCGCCGGCCTCGGGGCACCCACGGCGGCCGGCGGCAGCGCCCTGCCGGCCACCACCGCACTGCCGCTGCCGGCCACCCCGCTGCCCGGCACCCCGCTGCCGGGCACGGCGGCGCCGACCGGACCGGTCGTCCCGCCCGCCACCGGCCGCCCCGCCGACGCGCTCGCCGAGTGGGCACGGACCACCGGGGCGCGGATCGGCGTCTCGCCGGTGGCCATGCAGGCGTACGGCTACGCCGAGCTGGTGCTCGCCCAGACCAACCGCAGCTGCCAGTTGAGCTGGACCACCCTCGCCGCGATCGGGTACGTCGAGTCGCGGCACGGCCAGGCCGTCGGGGCCACGTTGAAGCCGGACGGCCGGGCGGAGCCGGAGATCATCGGCGATCCGCTCGACGGTCAGGGCGGCCGGATGCGGATCACCGACACCGACCGGGGGCTCTTCGACCAGGACACGGTCTACGACCGGGCCATCGGGCCGATGCAGTTCATCCCCACCACCTGGCAGGAGATCGGGGCGGACGCCGACAACGACGGCCGCAAGGACCCCCACGACCTGGACGACGCGGCGCTCGCCGCCGGGCAGTACCTCTGCAAGGGCGGCCGGAACATGACCATCCCGGGCGACTGGTGGGGGGCCATCCTCTCCTACAACGACGTGCGCCGGTACGCCCAGGACGTGTTCGACAAGGCCAACGCCTACGGTCGGGCCACCCACACGTGACGTGATCGTCCGCGTACATTGCCGGACCGGACACTTCCCCCGGGCAACCGTTGCCGGCAAGCTGTAGGGGTGATGGTGCGCGAGTGGGAACCCCGGACCGCGTCGTCCGACGAGATCGCGTCGCTGCTGGACACGCTGAACGCGGTCCTGGCGGCGGATCTTCCGCAGGACCCGCCCTGGCGGGAGAGCTCCCTGCGGGAATACCTCTCCGAGGTGATGCCGGGCGAACGACGGATCTCCTGGGTGGCACACGGCGACCCGGGCGCCGACGGCCGGCCCGGCCCGATCCTGGGGCACGTGCACGTGCTGCTGCTCGGCGACATCGGCGTGCTGGAGGTGCTGGTGCACCCCTCGGTGCGGCGCACCGGGCTGGGCCGTGACCTCGTCCTGCTGGCCGCCCGCCGGGTCTACCAGGAGGGCTTCCAGTCGATCGGGGTCGAGGTGGTCGGTGACACCCCGGCGCTCGCCTTCTACGAGTCGCTCGGCTTCACCCGGGAGTACGTGGAGACCCGCAGCGTGCTCGACCTGGGCACGGTGGACTGGCCGGCGCTGGCCGAGATGGCCACCGGCGTCGGCGCGGGCTACCACCTGGAGTTCTGCCCGGGCGGCCCGCCGGACGACCTCATCGAGGCCTACGCCCGGGCCAAGGCGGAGGTACGCGACATCGAAGACGGCGAGCTGCGGCCCAGCTCGTACGACCCGCAGCGGCTGCGGGACAGCCTCGACACGCTGCACCGGCGGGGGATGAAGCCGTACATCGTGCTGGCCCTGCACGAGCAGACCGGCGAGGTGGCCGGGCTGACCGAGGTGGTGGTGCCGGCCCAGCACCCCACCCGCGCCGACCAGTACGACACGATCGTGGCGCAGGACCACCGCGGCTACGGCATCGACCGGGCGATCAAGGCCCGGATGCTGCTGGAGCTGCGCTCGGCCGAGCCGGAAGTGGCCGAGGTGCAGACCTGGAACGCCCAGGCCAACGAGGCGATGCTGAAGGTGAACGCCGAGCTCGGCTACCGCCCCGACCGGGACTGGTGCGAGTACAGCGTGGACGTGGCCGAGCTGGTGCACCGTCTCGACGCCGCGCGCTGACCGTCGTTCACCACCGCGCTGTCCGGAGGATGGACGGCGGCCAGCAGCGCGGCTTAACGTGCGTTAGTTCACGTCCACCCATCGTGGAGGCCCTATGCGCCCGCGCCGCAGCTACGCCGCGCTCGCAACCGCCGCCGCCGTCACCATCCCGGTCATCGGCGTCGCACCCACCGCGGCCACCGCCGCGCCCACCGACCTGTTCATCTCCGAGTACGTCGAAGGCTCGTCGAACAACAAGGCGATCGAGCTGTACAACGGCACCGGCTCGCCGGTGGACCTGACCGCCGGCGGATACCAGCTGCAGCTGCACTTCAACGGCGCCACCACGCCCACCAACGTGGCCCTGAGCGGCACGGTCGCCGCCGGTGACGTCTTCGTGTTCGCCGCCGCCTCGGCCGCTCCCGCGGTGCTCGCCCAGGCCGACCAGACCACCGGCGCCAGCCTGTTCAACGGCGACGACGCCATCGTGCTCCGCCGGGGCGCCACCGTGCTCGACTCGATCGGCCAGGTCGGCGTCGACCCGGGCACCGAGTGGGGCGCCGGGCTCACCGGCACCGCCGACAACACGCTGCGCCGGCTGCCCACGGTGACGTCCGGCGACACCGACCCGTCGAACGCGTTCGACCCGGCCGCCACCTGGGCCGGCTTCGCCACCGACACCTTCGACGGCCTGGGCGCGCACACCGTCGACGACGGCGGCCCGGTCGACCAGCCCGCCGCGCTGAACTGCGGCGGCACGCTGACCCTGGAGGCGGGAGCCACCGCCACCCGCGAGGTCACCGCCACCGACGCGGACGACACGGTCACCGACCTCGCCGTCACCGCGGTGAGCCCGACGCCGGCCACCGGCTCGATCAGCCGCACCGCCCTCACCCCGGCCACCGCGGCCGGCGGGACCGCCACCGCCACGGTCACCGCGACCGGCCTGCCCGGCGGGGCGTACGCGGTGACGCTGACCGCCACCGACGCCGACGGCGGCACCGCCACCTGCACGCTCACCGTCCAGGTCACCACCGTGCTCTCGGTCGGCGAGGTGCAGGGCCCGACCCGGGACGACGAGAACCCGCGGACCGACCGCTCGCCGCTCGCCCCGGCCAGCGGCAACGCCACCAGCTCCGTCCTGTACGACGTGCGTGGCGTCATCACCCAGAAGTCGCTCACCCGCACCTCGGCCGGGGCCGACCAGCACGGCTTCTACCTGCAGAGCCGCACCGGCGCCGAGGACGGCGACCCGCTCAGCTCGGACGGCGTCTTCGTCTTCACCGGCTCGTTCACCACGCTGATCGGCGGCTACGCGCCGACCGTCGGCGACGAGGTGGTGCTGCGCGCCCGGGTGTCGGAGTACTTCAACCAGACCCAGCTCTCCAGCGCCTCGCTGGTCCGCAAGCTCGCCTCCGGACTGGACGTGGGCACCGACGTCGCGGTCCACGACGCGACCCCGCCGGCCGACGCGGGCGCCGCGGACCGGTTCTGGGAGCGGCACGAGGGCGCCCGGCTGCGGGTCCGCGCCGGCAGCGGCGTGACCGGCCCCCGGGACGTCTTCGGCTCCACCGCCGACTCCGAGGTCTGGGTGGTCGACCGGGCGGACCCGCTGATGACGCGGGCCGACCCGTACGCCCGCCGAGTGTTCCGGGACTCCCACCCGCTCGACGACGTGCCGGGGCAGCGCTTCGACAACGGCAACGGCCAGCGGATCCTGCTCGGCGGCGGTGGTGTTAAGGCGACCGCCGGCGACTCGACCGCGCTGCTCCCGCCGGCCCGTACCTTCGACACGCTCGCCGCCGACGCGTACGGGGCGGTCTCCTACGGCTTCAGCAAGTTCAGCGTGCAGCCGGAGGCGCTCTCCCTCACCGCCGGCGCCGACCCGTCGGCGAACAACCCGTCGACCCCGGCGAACCGCTCCCGGGAGGCCGCCGTGGCGACCTACAACGTGGAGAACCTGTACGACCACCGGGACGACCCCTTCGACGGCTGCGACTTCGCCGGCAACCCGGGCTGCCCCGGCGTCACCCCGCCGTTCGACTACGTGCCGGCCGGCGAGGCGGAGTACCGGGAGCACCTCACCGAGCTCGCCGACCAGATCCGGACCGACCTGCACTCGCCGGACCTGATCCTGGTGCAGGAGACCGAGGACCAGGACATCTGCGCGGTCTCCGGCACCGAGCTGGTGTGCGGTGACACCAACGACGCCGACGGCGCCCCGGACACCCTCCAGGACCTGGCGCTCGCCGTCGCCGCCGCCGGTGGCCCGGCGTACGCCGCCGCGTACGACCGGACCGGCGCGGACGCGCGCGGCATCACCTCGGCGTTCCTCTACCGCACCGACCGGCTCTCGCTGGCCGGGGCGACCGCCACCGACCCGCTGCTGGGCGCCGCTCCGACGGTGGAGTACCGCGCGGCCGGGCTGCCGTCGAACGCGGACGTGCAGAACCCGAAGGCGCTCAACGCGCTCCTGCCGGCGGACACGGACACCTCGACCGGCCGGGACGGCGCCAACGTCTTCACCCGCGCGCCCCAGCTGGGCAAGTTCGTGGTGCGGGCGACGCCGGACTCCGCGGAGTCCCACCTGCTGTACGCCCTGAGCAACCACTACTCGTCCGGCCCGGATACGAAGGTCGGGCAGCGGACCGAGCAGGCCAGGTACGGGGCGGCGATCGTCGCCGCGATCGAGAAGTCCGACCGGCACGCCCGGGTGGTCTACGGCGGGGACCTGAACGTCTTCCCCCGCCCCGATGACCCGATCGCCACCGGCGCGAACCCGACCCCCTCGGACCAGCTCGCCCCGCTCTACGAGGCCGGCCTGCACAACCTCTGGGACGACCTGGTGGCTGACGTGCCGTCGGCGGCCTACTCGTACAGCTTCCAGGGCTCGGCGCAGACGCTGGACCACCTCTTCGTCAACGACGCGCTGCACGAGGACCTGGTCCAGGTGCGGGCCGCGCACGTCAACGCCGACTGGCCGGCCGAGTTCACCGGTGACGGCTCGCGGGGCGCCAGCGACCACGACCCGCAGGTCGCGCGCTTCCGTACCCAGCCGTCGCTGCGGGTCGGCGACGCCTCGGTGGTGGAGGGCGACAAGGGTGACAGCACCCTGACGTTCACCGCGACGGTGTCGCGGCCGCTGTCGGTGCCGACGCGGATCTGCGCCGCCACCGACGGCCTGACCGCCACGGCCGGGTCGGACTTCGACCCGTACCTGGGTTGCCGGGTGCTGCCGGCCGGGGAGACCTCGCTGGCCTTCCCGGTGAACGTGCGCGGGGACCGGAAGGTCGAGGCGGACGAGCGGATCGCGTTCGCGGTCGCCGGCCCGCTGAGCGTGCGGCTGGCCGACCCGCTGGCGGTCGGCACCATCACCGACGACGACTGACCGTTCGACGTACGGGCGACGGCCCGCCGGCCCGGGTTCTCCCCGGGGCGGCGGGCCGTCTCAGTACCGCTCCCGCATGTCCTTCGGCGGCGGCAGGTGGCGGTGCTGCGCCACTCGCACCTCCCACTGGCTGCGGCGCCGGCGGGCCTCCCGGTCGATCGGGCAGCGGTGGAAGGTCTCCGGCGGCCGGGCCAGGCCGTAGATGTCGCCCCACCACTCCCCCGGCTCGGGGTCGAGGATGGTGTCCAGGTGCGAGGGGTACCGCCGCCCCGCGCCGTCGCGGGTGTCGTCCCAGTCCGCCATCGGCTGGATGGCCCGACCGTCAGGGTCGACCACGGCGAGATAGAGGCCCGCCGCGCCAAGCAGCCGCTCCAGCACCGCGAGACCGGGAGTCATCTCCCCCGTCTCCACCCGGCCCACCGTCGACGGGGCGACCTTCGCGAACCGGGCCATCTGCCGCTGCCCCAGGCCGGCGAGACGTCTGGCCTTGCGGACCAGGCCGGCGATCGGAAACTGACCGACGGTGGGTCCGGTGGGCGGCGGGTCGAGCGCGGAGGCCATACCGGCACCCTGCCCGCCCCCTCCACCAGCGGCAAGTCCTGTGGACAGGGCTGTGGAAAATCCACGCCGCTGCGGTGGAGGCTGACGCGCCGGCCGGGCAGACCCCCGACCACCCTCTTTCGCGCGCTTTGCTCTGCTGCGCCGACGGCAACGCTGGAAGGGCTCCACTGTTGCGGGGGCGGCAGCAGAGCAAAGCGTGCGGGACAGGCAGGTGGCGGCAGCGCCCGCTACAGGTGCGTCCGGGACAGGCAGGTGGCGGCAGCGCCGGCTACAGGCGCGTGCGCCACAGGCAGGGCTACCGGTTGGCCGGGTTCACCGTCGCGGACTCCGCGCCCGTCGCCCGCTCAGTAGCGCTCGCGGAGCAGTTGGGCGGCCTCGACGGCCCAGTAGGTGAGGATGATCTGCGCGCCCGCGCGCCGGATCGAGGTGAGCGTCTCCAGCATCACCCGCTCCCGGTCGATCCAGCCGTTCGCGGCGGCCGCCTCGACCATCGCGTACTCGCCGGAGACCTGGTAGGCGGCGACCGGGACGTCCACCGCGGCCCGGACCGCCGACACCACGTCGAGGTAGGGCAGCGCCGGCTTGACCATCACGATGTCGGCGCCCTCGGCGACGTCCAGCGCGACCTCGCGCAGCGACTCCCGCAGGTTCGCCGGGTCCTGCTGGTAGGTGCGCCGGTCGCCGTCCAGCGCCGACTCCACCGCGTCCCGGAACGGGCCGTAGAAGGCGGAGGCGTACTTCACGGCGTACGCCAGCACCGCCACGTCCTGGTGCCCGGCGGCGTCGAGGGCCCGGCGGACCACGCCGACCTGGCCGTCCATCATCCCGGACGGCCCGACCACGCCGACCCCGGCGGCGGCCTGGGCCACCGCCATCTCGGCGTACGCGGCGAGGGTGGCGTCGTTGTCCACGCCGCCGTCGGGGGTGAGCAGCCCGCAGTGCCCGTGCGAGGTGAACTCGTCCAGGCAGAGGTCGCTCATCACCACGGTGGCGTCGCCCACCTCGGAGACGACGTCCCGGATGGCGACGTTGAGGATGCCGTCCGGGTCGATGCCGCCGGACCCGGTGGCGTCGCGCGACGCCGGCACCCCGAAGAGCATGATGCCGCCCACCCCGGCCTGGACCGCCTCGACGGCGGCCTTGCGCAGCGAGTCCCGGGAGTGCTGGAGCACCCCCGGGAGCGACGCGATGGCCCGTGGTTCGGCCAGCCCCTCCTTGACGAACATCGGCACGACCAGCTCGGCCGGGTCGACGCGGGTCTCGGCGACCAGCCGCCGCACGGCCGCGTTACGACGCAGCCGGCGGGGCCGGATCTCGGGGTACGACACGGGAGCCTCCTGTCAGCGGAACCTCAGGGCGGTCGGCCCCTGCACCTTCGAGCCGCGGCGCTGCTTCGCCGGCATGGCGGCGAGCTTCTCGCGCAGCTCGACGGCGTAGGCGGCGAGCGCCTCCACCAGGTCGGGGACCGAGGCGTGCGGCGGCTGGACGTCGACCCGAAGGCCGAACTCCGTCGCGGTCTCCGCCGTCTTGGGCCCGATGACTGCAACAACGGTACGCGCGTGCGGCTTCCCGGCGATGCCGACCAGGTTCCGGACGGTGGAGGACGAGGTGAAGAGCACCGCGTCGAACCCGCCCGACTTGATCGCGTCGCGGATCTCGGCGGGCGGCGGGGCGGCCCGGACCGTGCGGTACGCGGTCACGTCGTCGACCTCCCAGCCGCGCTCGGTGAGCCCGGCGGCGAGCGTCTCGGTGGCGATGTCGGCGCGCGGCAGCAGCACCCGGCCGACCGGGTCGAGGATCTCGTCGTGCGGCGAGAACTCGGCCAGCAGGCCCTCGGAGGACTGCTCACCGGCGGGGACCAGCTCCGGCTGGATGCCGAAGGCGCGGACCGCGTCGGCGGTGGCCTCGCCGATGCAGGCGATCTTGACGCCGCCGAAGTGGCGGGCGTCGAGGCCGTGCTCGGCGAACTTCTCCCAGACCGCCCGGACGGCGTTGACCGAGGTGAAGATCACCCAGGCGTACCGGCCGTCGACCAGGCCCTTGACCGCCCGCTCCATCTGCGCCGGGGTGCGCGGCGGCTCGACCGCGATGGTCGGCACCTCGCACGGGATCGCCCCGTACGCGCGCAGCCGGGCGCTCATCGCGCCGGCCTGCTCCTTGGTCCGGGGTACGAGCACCTTCCAGCCGTACAGCGGCCGGTTCTCCCACCAGCTCAGCTTGTCGCGCTGGCCGACGCCCTCACCGATGGTGAGCACCACCCGGCCGGTGAAGCCGAGCGCCGCCGCGACGAAGGAGTCCACGGTCGACGTGGTGGTGTACTGCGTCTCGCCGGTGCCGTCGCCGGTCACCCCGACGCCGGTGCCGCCGTCGACCCCGGCGGCCAGCAGGCCGTCCCGGATGGCGGCCAGGTCACCGGCGTCCACGGCCAGGGCCAGCGAGCCCCGGCCGACGGCCGCGGCGAGCGCCTCGAAGTCCAGCGTGCTGACGTCCTCGACGTCGGCGGCGGTCCGGACGCCCGGCAGCGGCACGCCCGCGTAGGTGGCGACGCCCTCGGCCTGGCCGACGCCCGGCACCACCTCGAAGTGCGCGGCGGTACGCGCCACCGCCTGCACCTCCTTGACCACCGAGTCGTGGCCGAACGGGTCACCGGCGACCAGGTGCACCGCGTTCAGCCCGGAGCGGGCGGCGGAGATGAGCACCTTGGCCACGTCACCCGGGGCGCCCTCGGCCGGGCTGAACTGGGCGTCGGACCTGGCCTGGGCGCGGACGGCGTCGAGCAGCGACTCGGGGACTCCCCGGTCGTACACCACCTGGTCGGCGTCGACCAGGGCGTCGTGCGCCCGGCGGGTCAGCAGGCCCGGGTCGCCGGGGCCGGCCCCGACGAACGCGATCCGGCCTACGGGCTTACGGGTGCGGGTCATTCTGTGCTCCCAAATTGCTGGGTCCCCGGGCCGGTGTGTCCTTCGTGGCCGAGGATCGAGTCGGCGCCGAGTTCGAGGAGTTCGGCGGCGAGTGCCTTGCCGATCTCCGCCGCGTCGGCGGGCGTTCCGGTGCGGGACAGCCGGAGGTCTCGGGTGCCGTCCGGGCTGATCACCGCCCCGCGCAGGTAGATCTCATCACCGGCGTCGCCTTCGGCGAGTTCGGCGTAGGCGGCGACCGGGGCGGAGCATCCGGCCTCCAGGGTGGCCAGCAGCGCCCGTTCCGCGGCGACCGCGGCCCGGGACGGTGCGTGGTCGAGCACGGCGAGCAGCTCGACCAGTTCGGGGTCGTCGGCCCGGCACTCCACCGCCAGCGCGCCCTGGGCGGGCGCGGGCAGCATCAGCATCGGGTCGAGCGTCTCGGTGATCACGTCGGTCCGGCCGAGGCGGGCCAGGCCGGCCCGGGCCAGGACGACCGCGTCGAGGTCGCCGTCCGGGCCGAGCACCCGGTTGAGTCGGGTGTCGACGTTGCCGCGGATCGGGGTGACCTCCAGCTGGAGTCCGAGCGCGTGCAGCTGGGCGATGCGGCGCAGCGCGCCGGTGCCCACCACCGCGCCCGGCGGCAGCTCGGCGAGGGTGCGACCGCCCTTGGCGACCAGCGCGTCGCGCGGGTCCTGCCGGGGCGGCACCGCCGCGATGTGCAGCCCGGCCGCCGCGGCGGTGGGCAGGTCCTTGTACGAGTGCACCGCCAGGTCGATGGTGCCGGCGACCAGCGCGTCGCGCAGGGCGGAGACGAAGACTCCGACGCCGAGCCGGTGCACGGGGGCGGTCGAACGGTCACCGGCGGTGACCACCTCGACCAGCTCGACCTCGCGGCCGGTCGCCGCGGTCAGGGCCTCGGCGATCTGGCCGGACTGGGCCATCGCCAGGGCGCTGCCCCGGGTACCGAGGCGCAGGGGCTTGCTCATCGCTCACCTCCGGTGGGCGGTACGTCGGCGACGCCGAACGACGGCGGTACGTCGGCGACACCGAACGACGGCCGGCCGTCGGCACTGTCGACGACGTCGGGAACGCTGTCCACCGGGGAGGTCTGCGGCACCTCCAGGTCGAACAGCTCGCGCAGCAGGGCGGCGTACTGGTCACCGCCGGGCTCCGCGGCGAGCTGACGGACCCGCACGGTGGGCTGGTGCAGCAGCCGCTGCACCACCCGGTGCACCGTCCGGGCGACCTCGGCGCGCTGGTCGTCGCTGAAGTCGGGGCGGCGCTGGGCGAGCCGGCGCAGCTCGGCGGTGACCACGTCGTCGGCCCGGCCGCGCAGGGCGGCCACGGTGGGCGCCACGTCGGCGCCGCGCAGCCAGGACAGGAACGCCTCGACCTCGCCGGTGACGATCCGGGTCACCTCGGCGGCGTCGGCGGCGGCCTCGCCGGTGGCGAGCAGCGTTGCCATCCGGTCGATGTCGATCACCTCGACGCCGGGCAGCTCGGCCACGCCGGGTGCGACGTCGCGCGGCACGGCCAGGTCGAGCAGGACCAGCGGGCCCCGATCGGCGTCGCGGGCGGCGAGCGCCCGGGTCACCACGTCGAGGGTGAGGACCGCTTCGGTGGACGCGGTGGCGGCCACTACGATGTCCACTGTGGAGAGCGCGGTGACGAGATCGGCCATCGGGACGGCGGTCGCGCCGTACGACTCGGCCAGCCGCACCGCCCGGTCGGCGCCCCGGTTGGTGACGGTGATCGGGCCGGCGCCCAGCCGGGAGAGCGTCGCCACGCCCAGCGAGCCCATCGCGCCCGCCCCGACCACCATCGCCGGCCGGCCGGCGAGGTCACCCTCGAGGTGGTCGGCGGCCAGGTCCAGCGCGGCGGTGACCACGCTCTGCCCGGCCCGGTCGATGTTGGTCTCGGCGTGCGCCCGCTTGCCGACCCGCAGCGCCTGCTGCATCAGCTCGTGCAGCAGGCGGCCGGCGGTGTCGGCGCCGCTGGCCCAGTGGTACGAGTCCCGCAGCTGGCCGAGGATCTGCGCCTCGCCGACCACCATGGAGTCCAGCCCGGTGGCGACCCGGAAGACGTGGTCTACCGCGGCGGCGTCGTAGTGCACGTAGAGGTGGTTGGCGAGCGCGGCGGGCGGAGCGCCGGCCTGCTCGGCCAGGACGGCGCAGATGTCGCCGAGGCCGCCGTGGAAACCGGACACGGCGGCGTAGACCTCCACCCGGTTGCAGGTGGAGACCAGCACCGCCTCGGCGACGTACGGCTGGGCGACGAGGCGGTCCAGGGTGCGGGTGAGATCAGCGGGGGCGACCGCCAGCTGCTCCAGCGTGGCGACCGGAGCGGTGCGGTAGGACGCGCCGACGACGAGCAGTTTCACGTGCCGATCGCCTCCTGGGTGTCGGTGGCCGCGAGCCCGCCGGGCAGGGCGGTGAGCGCTGCCCCGGCGGCGGGGAGCGCGGTCAGCGACGCCTTACGGTGCTCGTGGAAGGACAGGATCTGCAACTCGATGGCGAGGTCGACCTTGCGCACGTCGACCCCCTCCGGCACCGAGAGTACGCACGGCGCGAAGTTCAGGATGCTCGTCACGCCGACGGCGACGAGCTGGTCGGCGACCCGCTGGGCGGCCGGGGCGGGGGTGGCGATCACGCCGATCGCGATCGACTCCTCGGCGGCGACCCGGGGCAGCTCGTCGACGTGCCGTACGACCAGGTCGTTGATGACCTCGCCGACCCGGGCGCGATCGGCGTCGAAGAGGGCGGCGATCCGGAAACCCCGGCTGGCGAAGCCGTCGTAGCCGGCCAGGGCGTGACCGAGGTTACCCACTCCGACCAGTGCGACCGAGCGGCATTGGGTGAGCCCGAGCACCGACTCGATCTGGTCGATCAGCAGCGCGACGTCGTAGCCGACGCCCCGGGTGCCGTACGAGCCCAGGTGGGAGAGGTCCTTGCGGAGCTTGGCCGAGTTGACCCCGGCGGCGCTGGACAGCCCCTCGCTGGAGACCGTCTCGTGCCCGGTCTCGGCGAGGTTGTGCAGAGCGCGGAGGTACTCGGGGAGCCGCGCGACGGTCGCCTCCGGAAGGTCCGGGAGCGCCGGTACGGCACCGGCGCGGCCGGGCGCGCCAGGGTGACGGTGCTGACTCATGAGACTCCGTGCGGTGCGATCCTCGGCCGGCGACCGGCCGTATCGGGACTCCCACTGGCCACCGAGATTGCCGGCTGTGCTAGCAGGGCGCGTCGGAACTACAGAGTAGGCGCTTGTGAAGACGTGCACAAATCGCGATCTTGCCGGCTCGCGACGCCCCTTCACCAGGCCCTCCATTCCGCAAGATCGATAGACCGCGCCCCCGCGACGCCGCACGGCGATTATTGCTCAATCCCGACTTCTCTGACCAATCGCACGCGCCCGGTCGCGCTGTGTCATCGCTCGCTCCGAGGCGAGCCTCACGCTCCGGTAGGGAGAACCCCACCCTCGGAAGGCCGGCGAACGGGATGGGCCGGTACCGGCCCCGCCCCTAGCCTCGACGGCATGACCGCTCTCCCCGTGGCGACCCTGCCCGCCCCGGCGCCCGCCCGCGGCGTCGCCGGCCAGCTCCTGCGCGACTCCGGCTACGTGCTGCTCGGCCTGCCGCTGGCGCTGGTCAGCTTCGTGCTCCTGGTGGTGGGGCTCGCGCTGAGCGTCGGGCTGCTGGTCACCACGGTCGGCCTGCCGATCCTCGCCGGCACCCTCTACGCCGCCCGCGGCCTGGCCGACATCGAGCGGCTGCGCCTGCCGGCGGTGCTGCGCCAGCCCCGGGTCCGGCCGGCGTACCGGACGCCGGAGCCCGGGGCGAAGCTCTGGCGGCGGGTCTTCGTGCCGATGCGCGACGCGCAGTCCTGGCTCGATCTGGCCCACGGCATCTCCAAGCTGGTCGTGGCCCTGGTCACCTTCGTGCTGACGCTGGTCTGGTGGGCCGTCGCGGTGACCGGCGCGCTCTACTGGGCGTACGACTGGGCCATCCCGCACGGCCCCGACGACCAGGACCTCAGTCAGCTCCTCGGGATGGGTGACGGGTCCGTCGCGCGGATCGCCCTGAACACCGCGCTCGGGCTGTTCGCCCTGTTCACCCTGCCCCTGGTGGCCCGTGGCTGCGCCCTGCTCCAGGCCGGCTTCGCCCGGACGCTGCTGACCGGGGTGGCCGAGATGCGGCACCGGATCACCACGCTGGAGGAGCAGAAGCGGGCCGCCGCGTCAGCCGAGGCGGTCGCCCTGCGCCGGCTCGAACGCGACATCCACGACGGCCCCCAGCAGCGCCTGGTCCGCCTCGCGATGGACCTGAGCCGGGCCCGGCAGCAGCTGGCGACCGACCCGGACGCGGCCGGCCGGACCCTGGACGAGGCGGTCGCCCAGACCCGGGAGGCCCTCGCCGAGCTGCGGGCCCTGTCCCGGGGCATCGCCCCGCCGATCCTGGTGGACCGCGGCCTGCCCAGCGCGCTGGCCGCCCTCGCCGGCCGCGCCCTGGTCCCGGTCGAGCTGGTGACCGGCCCGGACCTCGGCACGCCCGCCGGACGGCTGGACCCGGCGGTGGAGAACACCGCGTACTTCGTGGTCGCCGAGGCGCTCACCAACGTGGCCAAGCACAGCGGCGCGAGCACCTGCCGGGTGGAGGTGAGCCGGGCCGGCGGGCAGCTGGACATCGTCGTGTCCGACGACGGCGTGGGCGGCGCGCACCTGGCCAAGGGACACGGCCTGGCCGGCATCGCCGACCGGGCCCGGGCCGCCGGAGGCACGCTCGACGTGGTCAGCCCGGTCGGCGGCCCGACCGTGATCAGCGCCACGCTCCCGCTGTGAGTTCGGGCGGCGTGGTAGAAAACCGGACCATGCGGGTGGTGATCGCGGACGACGCCGTGCTGCTCCGGGAGGGGCTGGTCCGACTGCTGACCGAGTCGGGGCACCAGGTGGTGGCCGCCGTCGGGGACGGCGACGCGCTGGTCGAGGCGGTGGTGACGCACCGGCCGGACGTCTCGGTGGTGGACGTGCGGATGCCGCCGTCGCACACCGACGAGGGGCTGCGGGCGGCGGTGGAGGCGCGCCGGCTGGTGCCGCGCACCCCGGTCCTGGTGCTCTCCCAGTACGTCGAGGTGTCGTACGCCGACGACCTGCTGGCGAGCACCGGCGAGGCCGGCGGCGGCGGGATCGGCTACCTGCTCAAGGACCGGGTGGCCGCGATCGACGAGTTCCTGGACGCGCTGGCCCGGGTGGCCGGCGGGGGCACGGTGCTCGACCCGGAGGTGGTCGGCCAGTTGCTGGTCCGCCGCCGCCGGGACGACCCGCTGCGGGAGCTGACCCCGCGCGAGCGCGAGGTGCTGGCGCTGATGGCCGAGGGGCGCTCCAATACCGCCATCGCCCGGACCCTGGTGGTCTCCGACGGCGCGGTCGAGAAGCACGTCGGCAACATCTTCACCAAGCTCGGCCTGCCCCCCGACGCCGACCAGCACCGCCGCGTCCGCGCAGTCCTGGCCCACCTCCGCGCCTGACCCCAGCCCTGTCGATCATGAAGTTGTCGCCTCGACGCGCCGGGCCGGAGCGCAACAACTTCATGATCGACGACGCCAGCGGGAGGCCGGGGGTTACGGCAGGGTGGTGGCCAGGGTTACGGCGGCGGTGAGGGTGTCGGCGGTGGGGTGGGTGCTGGCGCGGAGGCGGGCCGGGTCGGACAGGCCGCCGGTGTAGAGCACGCAGCTCGCGCCGACGCTCTCGGCGGCGTGCGCGTCGTCGAGCGAGTCGCCGATCAGCACCACCTGGCGACCGTCGAGCCCCAGCTCGGCGAGGTGCTTCTCCAGCCACTCCGCCTTGAAGCCCCCACCGACCGTGGCGCGCAGCCCGTCGACCCGGCTGAAGTGCGGGGTCAGCCCGTAGGTGTGCACGGTCGGCACCAGCTCGTCGTGGAACCACATCGAGAGCAGCGACTGGCTGCCCGGCCAGGCCGCGATGGCCGCCGTCGCGTCATCCGCCAGCGCGCAGGTGGTCAGCCGGCTCCGGTACGCCTCGTGGAAGATCCGGTCCAGCTCGCCGAACGCCTCGGCGTCGACCGCCCGCCCCAGCATCTCGGCGTAGTAGTCGGCGATCGGCCGGCGGAACCGGACCCGGTGCTCGTCGGTGGTGACCGACGGCCCGCCGACGCTGGCGAAGGCGATGTTGGTCGCCTCCACCACCAGGTCGAGGTCGTTGAGCAGGGTGCCGTTCCAGTCCCACACCAGGTGGTGGCGCGCAGGGGTCATCGCAGCACCATAAGGCCCGCTCAGAGCTGTGGGGTGGTCAGGTCCCGCAGCAGCCGCTCCTCCTCCACCCGCCAGTAGCCGTGCTCCCGGCCGTCGAGGAGCACCACCGGCAGCCGGTCGCCGTACTCGCGCTCCAGCTCGACGTCGCCGGTCACGTCCTTCTCCACCCACCGGTCACCGGTGACCGCCACCACCCGGTCCAGCGCCGCCTTGGCCTCCTCGCAGAGGTGGCAGCCGGGCCGGGTGATCAGGGCGAGCCGGGCGTCAGTGGACATCGGGCACCTCCGTAGAGCGGGCGGGCGGCGCCGGCCGCAGCTGGGTCTTGCGTACCTTGCCGATCGCGGAGTATGGCAGCTCGTCGACGAACTCCACGTCGGTCGGGCACTTGAACCGGGCCAGGTTGCGCGCGCAGTGGGCGAGCAGCTCCTCGCCGCTGACCGGACGGCCCGGCGCCGGCACCACGTACGCCCGGACAGTCTCCCCCGTCCGGGGGTGCGGCACACCGAGGACGGCCGAGCCGGCGACCCCGGGGTGCCCGTCGAGCACCAGTTCGACCTCGTGCGGGTAGACGTTGAAGCCGTTGACCAGGATCAGCTCGCCGAGCCGGTCGACCAGGAACAGGTCACCCTCGTCGTCGGCGTAGGCCACGTCCCCGGTGGCCCACCAGCCGTCGGCGTCGGGGCCGCCCCGGCCGTCCGGCCAGTAGCCGGCGAAGAGGTTGGCCCCGCGGACCACGACCTGGCCGGGGTCGGTGCCGGGCGAGGGGTCGACCAGGAAGGGGTCGTCCCCGTCGTCCTCCGGCGCCGTCGCGCCGTCCCGCCACAGGTCGACCCCGTCCGGCCCGACCAGGCGGAGCTCGACGCCGGGCAGCGGCCGGCCGACCGAGCCGGGCTTCGGCTCGCCACCGACCAGGGTCGAGGTGAGCACCGGGGCGGTCTCGGTCAGCCCGTACCCGACGTGCACCGGGTGTCCGGTGGCCTCGGTGAAGCGGGCCGCGGTGGCCGGGTCCAGCGGCGCGGCGCCGCAGACCGCGACCCGCACCGAGGCGGTGGCCGCGGCGACCGTGTCGGCGTCCGCGCCGGCCCAGGCCAGGAACATCGACGGTACGCCGACCAGCACGCTGACCCGGTGCCGGGCGATCACGTCGAGCGCGCCGGTGTCGCCGAGATCGTCGACGAGCACCCCGGTGGCGCCATGGTGGATCACCGCGCCCAGCCCCGAGTTCAACCCGTACGCGTGGAACAGCGGCAGGGCGAGCAGCACGGTGTCGTCCGGCCCGACCACCGGCGGGGTGATCCGGTCGAGCTGGTCGTGGTTGGCGGCGAGCGCCCGGTGCGGGAGCATCGCCCCCTTGGGCCAGCCCTCGGTGCCCGAGGTGTAGAGCAGTACCGCCAGGTCCTCGCCGCCGCGCGCCGGGGCCGGCGGCGCCGCCGGCCCGCCCGTGGGCAGTTCGGTGTGCACGGCCGCCAGGGCCGGCAGCTCGGCGGCGAACCCGGCGACCCGGTCGCGGACCGCCCCGGTGCAGAGCAGCACCGTCGCACCCGAGTCGGCGAGCACGTGGCGCAGCTCCCGGGCGGTGAAGCCCGGGTTGACCGGCACCGCGACCAGCCCGGCCCGCAGCGCGGCCAGGTAGGCCACCACGAAGTCCGGCGAGTTGGGCAGCGCGATCGCCACCCGGGGCGGGTGCCCGTCGGTCGCGGCGGGGGCCTCCGCGGCGAGGGCGGCGGCGGTGGCGGTCACCGCGGCGTCGAGTTCGGACCAGGTGACGGTGCGATCGCGGTGGTGCAGCGCGGCGCGGTCGCCGTGGGCGACCACCGCCCGGCTGAGTCGGTCGGCGAGGTTCGGCGCGGGGCTGTCGGCGGGGTCCTGCACGGTGGCTGAGTCTGGCACAGCGGCACCCCGCCCGGCCATGCCCCGCCGACACCCGGTCACCACGGGTGGGCCGCACGGCCGACCGGACCCGTCCCGCCGGGTCCCCGGGGCATCCGCCGCGCGGCCGGAGCCGTCCGGCCCGCGACACGCCGGTCAGCCGGCCGCGACGGCTCCCACCAGGACTTTCCACTCCGGATCAAGCCACGACGTGAAAGTCAACCGCACACGACGGACAACCGGTCCGCCGTGCGTGCGACCCAGGGGGAAATACTTTGGCCCTGTGTAACGGACTTGCCACGCGCGGGTGACGTTGGCCCTATCATCACTCGGGTCGGCTCACCCGATTTGCCGTGAGTCGACACCCCTCAGCCCGAGGAGGCCCCCGTGCCTGTGAGCGCATTGGACCAGCACCTCAAGGGGATCTGCCGCCCGTCGGCACACCCCTGTAAGGCCCGGCCCGCCCGGGGCCGACCGGACGCCGCCACGGCGTCCCGTCGCCACCGGGCGCGTCCGGCCGCGCAGCGCACCGGGGAGGCACGGTGACCACCTTCGGCTACGCGGAACGACCCGCCGGCCTGAACGGCCTCACCGGCCCGACACCCCGGACGTCGCCGAACGAACGCCTGGAGCCGGTCCGCTCCGACGACACCCGCAGCCGCGCCGACGGCGCGTCCCGACGGCTGCGCAACCGGCACAACGAGGCCCCGGCCCGGCAGGTCGTACCGGGCGGCAACGCCAAGCCGAACGGCGGCCGGGTGGTGTCCCCCGCCCGGCCCAGCATGCCGGCGCAGAGCCGGCGGGCCGGCGAGCCGCCCGCGGTGGCCGACCAGTCCGGCCCCGAGACCGCGGTGCTGCCGGCGGTGCCGGCGGGTGACACCGCCGTGCTGCCCGCCGTGCCGGCCGCCACGACACCGGCCACCGGGTTCCCCAGCCGGCCCGACCCGTCCGACCCGGCCACCGAGGTCTGGGGGCTGGTGGAGCGGGCGCAGGCCGGCGAGTCCGAGGCGTTCGGCCTGATCTACGACCGGTACGTCGACACCGTCTTCCGCTTCGTCTACTTCCGGGTGGGCAACCGGCAGCTCGCCGAGGACCTCACCTCGGACACCTTCCTCCGCGCGCTCAAGCGGATCGGCAGCTTCACCTGGCAGGGCCGCGACCTCGGCGCCTGGCTGGTCACCATCGCCCGCAACCTGGTCGCCGACCACTTCAAGTCCGGCCGTTACCGGCTGGAGGTGACCACCGGCGACGTGCTCGACGCCGACCGGGAGGACCGCGGCCCGGAGGGCAGCCCGGAGGCGGCGGTGGTGGAGCACATCACCAACGTCGCGCTGCTCACCGCCGTCAAGCAGCTCAACCCGGAACAGCAGGAGTGCATCGTGCTCCGCTTCCTGCAGGGCTTCTCGGTGGCCGAGACGGCCCGCGCGATGGGCAAGAACGAAGGCGCCATCAAGGCGCTCCAGTACCGCGCCGTGCGCGCCCTGGCCCGCCTGCTCCCGGACGGTTTCCAACCCTGAGCGGCCGGCGATGACGATCACGCATCGTGATTTCACTGCCGGCCGCCCCGTAACCCGGGCCCCTCGCGGACCGTTTTTCCGGGTGCGACCGGTGGTTGTGCCGGCGCCGCCGGACCCACCCGGTCCGGAACAGCGCCGGCCACGCACTCCGCCCGTCGGCGTACGCCGCCGCCGGTCGCTGGGAACCAGCGCGGCCGACCGGCCGTGACCAGCGAGAGGGGGTGCCTGCGGTGGACAGCGACCTCTTCTCCCGTCGGCGGGCCGCACGCTTCGCCCAGCTTCTCGACGAGGCCAACGGCGGCCGGCGACACCATGTCCGGTCCCGCGCCGACGACCAGCTCACCGCCCTCGTGGCGGTGGGTCGGCGGCTCGTCGACGAACGCCCGGACGTCGAGGTGGACCAGGAGTTCCGGACCGGGCTCCGCGCGATGCTGATGGCCACCGCGGAGCGGGAGGGGGTCGGCGTCACCGCCGGCGCGGCGACCGGCACCACGCCGGCCACCGCCACCTCCCGGGGTTCCCTGCTCGGCGCGGTCACCGCGCGCCAGGTCCGCGCCCGGGGCGCGATCCTGGTCGGGATCGCCGCCGGCGCCGTGGCGCTGTCGGGGATCTCCGCCGCCAGCGAGGACGCGGTCCCCGGCGACGCGCTGTACGGCATGAAACGCTCCACCGAGCGGGCGCAGCTCGCCCTGGCCAGCTCCGACCTCGGCCGGGGGCAGCTCTTCCTCGACTTCGCCCGCACCCGGCTCGACGAGGCCGCCACCCTCCACGGTGACCTGGCCGGCTTCAGCGCCGTGCTGGACGACATGGACGCCGACACCCGGCAGGGCGTACGGCTGCTGACCACGACCGCGGCGCAGCGGTCGGACCCGGCCGGGCTGGACGCCGTCAACACCTTCGTCGCCGGGCAGCGGCGGGCGGTCACCGGGCTGCTCGACGGGGCCAGCCGCGCCGAGCGGGACCGCACCCGGCGCTCCCTGACCCTGCTGGACACGATCCGCGAGCGCTCCGACGCGCTGCGGGCCGCCATCGCCTGCGAACTGCCGGCCCCGGCGGCCAGCGACGCCCTCGGTCCGGCGCCGGCCAGCTGTCCCGCCGACCGCTGAGCCGACCGGGGTGGCGGAGCTGCGCACGCCACAGTTCACCCTTCGCCCGACCGCCGTTCTCCGGCGTCCGGCTAGGCTCGGCGGTGCAGACGTCACGGGTCGGACGAGGGGAAGTGGCATGACCGGCAGCCGTAAGGTCACGGTCAGCACCGACGCCCGCGGGCACACCGCCGGGTGGGCGGACGCCGAGCTGGAGACGCCGGCGCCGCCGTGCCCCGATCCCACCGCCGCCGCCTTCTTCGACGTGGACAACACGATGATGCAGGGCGCGTCGATCTACTGGTTCGCCCGCGGCCTGGCCGCCCGGAAGTACTTCACCACCGGAGACCTGGCCCGGTTCGCCTGGCAGCAGGCCCGGTTCCGGCTGCTCGCCACCGAGCACGCCGGGGACATGTCGCAGGCCAAGGAGGCCGCCCTCGCCTTCGTCGAGGGCTGGCGGGTGGACGACGTGGAACGCCTCGCCGAGGAGATCTTCGACGAGCTGATGGCCCCGCGGATCTGGGCCGGGACCCGACGGCTGGCCCAGCGGCACCTCGACGCCGGTGAGCGGGTCTGGCTGGTCAGCGCCGCCCCGGTGGAGATCGGCCGGGTGATCGCCACCCGGCTCGGCCTCACCGGCGCGGTCGGCACCGTCGCCGAGGTGGTCGACGGCGCGTACACCGGGCGGCTGGTCGGTGACCTGATGCACGGCCCGGCGAAGGCGGAGGCGGTCGGGCAGCTCGCCGCGGTGGAGGGGCTGGACCTGTCCCGCTGCGCGGCCTACAGCGACTCCGCCAACGACCTGCCGATGCTCTCCGCGGTCGGGCGGGCGGTGGCGATCAACCCGGACGGCACGCTGCTGCGGCAGGCCCGCCAGCGGGGCTGGGAGGTGCGGGACTTCCGCACCGGGCGGCGGGCGGTCAAGATCGCCGTACCGTCGACCGCCGCGGCCGGTCTGCTGGCCGGCGCGGTCAGCGCGGGCCTGGCGCTGCACCGCCGTCGCCGCGCCGTCTGACCGGCCGGGTCAGCCGGCGACGTGGTAGTTCACCGCCCAGTAGCCGGTGTTGGCGGTGAAGTTCGACGCCTCGACGCCGACCCAGCCCTGGAAGCTGCCGTCGTCACCGATCACCTGCAGGTACGGCTTGCGGTGTGACCCGCCGGTGTAGCAGGCGGCGCTGGTCAGGCAGGTGCACCAGTGCTCGTAGAAGTTCCGCCGACCGGCTCCCGCCAGGTAGTACCGGATCGGCGCGGAGGTCGCCCCGCCGCCGCACGCCGAGCACGCGGTGGTCGGCTGGCCGAGCAGGCTCAGGCAGGTGGCGCCGCACCGGGAGAAGAGGTTGATGTGCATGTTGCTGGAGCCGCGCACCCCGGTCGACCCGCTGTAGCCGGCGTACTCGCCCGCATACATCACCTTGGGGATGTCCCCCACCGGCACGTAGGCGTTGTTGGACGCGGAACTGCCGAAGCCCCAACCCACGGTGACCCCGTAGTTGGAACTCACGAAGTCCATCCTGGCCAGGTTGCTTCCCGCCGCGCCCACCCGCCAGGTCTCCCGGGAGCCCTCGCTCCAGGAGATGGTGACGGTGTCACCCGAGGTGGTGTAGGTCCCGGAGAGGCTCCTGTTGCCCGCGCCGGGCTGGAACCCGGTGGCCGTGCGCACCTCGCAGTCGTGGTTGGGGCAGCCGGTGGTGCGGATACCCGTGCCGGAGGCGCCGACGGCGGTGGCGCGGTTCCAGTACCAGAAGCCCTCGGTGACGGTGCCGTCGCCGAAGAAGTAGTACATGGCGAGGCGCACCCAGACCGGGCCGCCGGCCGGCTCGCCCGCCGGCGGGATCGCGCCGAGCGCGACGGTGTAGATGCGCCGCCCGCCCGGATAGTCCACCGCCTGTGCCGGCGTGGGCGCGACGAAAGTCGCCATGGTCACCGCGACCAGCACGGCCGCCAACGACCGCCGAACCGCCCTCCACCTGTCACACATGACTGGACTCCCCTGCGTACGGATCAACAGACGGTTCGATGACGGGCGGAACGGAGCGGCTGAGGTGGCGACGGTCAGAAGTCGAGGTGGTAGTGCACCGCGAAGTAGCCGGTGTTCGCGGTGAAGTTGGACGCCTCGACACCGATCCAGCCGTGGAACGTGCCGTTGTCACCGATCACCTGGAGCTGGGGCTTGCGGTGCGAGCCGCCGGTGTAGCAGGCGGCGCTGGTCAGGCAGGTGCACCAGTGCTCGTAGAAGTTCCGCCGGCCGGAGCCGGCCAGGTAGTAACGGACCGGTGAGGAGGACGCCCCGGTCGGGCACGCCGAGCACGCGGTGGTCGGCTCGCTCAGGCGGCTGAGACAGTTCGCGCTGCACCGGGAGAAGAGCTGCAGGTCCATCTGGCTGGGCCCGGCGTAGCCCCGGACGTTGTTGTAGGCCGCGTACTCGCCCCGGTACTGCTTCAACGGCACGCTGCTGATCGGCGTGTACGTGTCGTTCGACGCGAGACTGCCGAAGCCCCAGCCCTCGGTGACCCCGTAGTTGGAGCCGACGAGGTCGAGCCGGGTGAGGTCGCTGACCGGATCGCTGGCCCGCCAGGTCTCCACGGATCCCTCGCTCCAGGAGATGGTCGTGGTGTCCCCGGACGTGGTCCAGGTGCCGTTGAGGGTCTTGGCCGCCGCGGTCGGCTCGAAGTTCTTCGCCGTCCGCACCTCGCAGTCGTGCCCCGCGCAACCCGTCGTCCGGTAGCCGGTACGGGCGTCACCGACCGCCGTGGCGTGGTTCCAGTACCAGAAGCTCTCGCGGATGGTGCCGTCGGCGTAGAAGTAGTACATGGCCAACCGGACCCAGACCGGACCCGTCGCCGGATCGCCGTTGGCCGGCACGGAACCGAGGGCGACGCTGTAGATGCGCCGCCCGCCGGGGTACTCGGCGGCCTGGGCGGGGGCCGGAGCGATCAACGCCACCATCATCAGTCCCAGCAGGGCCGCCGTGACCCGCCGCGCCGTCGCCCAGTACGTACCCATGTGTCTCCCCCGTCCGGTCATCGACCGGGGTCATCGTAGGGGTGCGCCGTGCCCGCCCGGGGCCCGCCGGGACGAATGGGGCGCCGACGCGCACCGGCCTCAGGGGCCGAACGGGTCGGGGCGGCGTTCCAGGAGCTTGTGCAGGGTCTGCTGGATGGTCTCCCGGACCTGGTCGGCGAGGTTGAACACGACCAGCGGGTCGTCGGCGGAGTCGGTCAGGTGCGCCGTGGGGATCGGCGGGCAGAACTCGATCAGCCACTTGCTCGGCAGCGGCACCATGCCCAACGGCCCGAGCCACGGGAACGTCGGGGTGACCGGGAAGTACGGCAGCTTGAGCAGCCGGGCCAGGGGCTTGATGTCGGCCAGCATCGGATAGATCTCCTCGCCGCCCACGATGGCGACGGGCACGATCGGGGTGCCGGTACGCAGCGCCGCCGAGACGAACCCACCCCGGCCGAAGCGTTGCAGCTTGTAGCGGTCGGAGTAGAGCTTGCCGATGCCCTTGAACCCCTCGGGGAAGACGCCGACCAGCTCCCCGTTGCCGAGCAGCCGCTCCGCGTCCGGGTTGCAGGCGACCGTGCCGCCGGTCTTGCGGGCGATCTCGGAGACCACCGGCATCCGGAAGACCAGGTCGGCGCCGAGCAACCGCAGGTAGCGCTGCGCCGGGTGCTGGTCGTGCAGGGCGGTGGAGAGGATCAGCGCGTCCAGCGCCACGGTGCCGGAGTGGTTGCCGACCACGAGGCCGGGCCCGTCGGCCGGCACATGTTCCAGCCCGGTGACCTCGGTGCGGAACCAGTCCCGGTAGAGCAGCCGCAGCAGCGGGTGGAAGACCGAGCCGGTCAGGTCCGGGTCGAACCCGAACTCGTCCACCTCGTAGTCGCCGGAGAGGCGCCGGCGCAGGAACGCCAGCCCGGCGGCGACCTTCTGGTCCCAGTGGTCGTGCCGGTCCGGCACCGCCGGCCCGTCCGGCGCCGTCGCGGACGCCCGCCCGGTCGCCGCGGCCTCGTCCGCGCCGGCCGGCCGCTGCGCCGCCGGGCCGGTCCCGTTCGCCGGTTCGGGGTGCGGGGACGGCTCGTCGGTCGCGGAGAGGTCCGGCTCGCCGTCGGTGGCCGGGTCGACCCGGGTCCGGTCGGGGGCGACGGCCGCCGTGGGGCGCCGGTGCCCGTTGCGCCGCGCCGGCTCCGACCCCGGACCGGCCGCGGTCAGCGGTACGTCGTACCGGCCGTCGGCCCCGGCGCCCTCGCGGCGCTCCTCCGGGCCGGTCACGACCGCTCCCGTACGGCCGAGCGGACCTGCCGGATGCGCTCCAGCACCAACTGCTCGGCCGCGGCCAACTGGTTGCGGTGGAGCACCACCCCGCCCCGGTGGGCGCGGATGAAGTCGTCGAAGGCGGCGGCGGTGGAGCGCGGGGTGAAGCCGTACTCCCGCTCCAGCCGGCTGGTGTCGACGACCCGGCCGTGCACGAAGAGGTCGACCTGGTCGAGGCCGTAGCGGCCGAAGCCGAGGTTGCGGGCGATCGCGGCGGCGCCGGAGAGCCCCGGCTCCAGCACCGGCATCGCCACCCGGCCGGCCCGACGGATGGCCTGGGAGAGCGAGAGGACGCCGGGGCCGGCGACGTTGTACGTCCCCGGGTGCTCCTCGGCGATGGACCGGTGCAGCACCTCCAGGGCGTCGTCGAAGTGCACGAACTGCAACCGCGGGTCGCGGCCGAAGACGGTGGGCACCACCGGCTGGGAGAAGTAGCGGGTGAGCGTGGTGTCGGCGGTGGAGCCGATGAACGGCGCGAAGCGCAGCACGGTGGCGGTCACGTCGGGACGGCGGCGACGGAACCCGCGGACGTACCCCTCGATGTCGAGGATGTCGCGGCCGAAACCGCCGCGCGGCACCTCGCGCGGCTCGGTCTCCTCGGTGAAGACCGCCGGGTCGCGGAAGGACGCGCCGTACGCGGCGGTGGAGGAGCGCACCACCAGCTTGCGCAGCCGGGGTGCCCGCTGGCAGGCGGCGAGCAGTTGCATGGTGCCGATGACGTTCTGTTCCTTCATCGCCGCCCGGCCGCCGTGCTGCGGGTCGGGGGCGCTGACCAGCGCCAGGTGCACCACGGCGTCGACGTCGAGGTCGGCGAGGAGGCCACCGAGCGAGCCCAGGTCGAGCCGGATCCGCTCCACCCGGTCGAGCAGGTCGGTGAACTCCGGGCCGGGGGTGGTCGGGTCCACCCCGATCACCCGTTCGATCCGCGGGTCGGCGGCGAGCCGGGCGGCGACGTGCGCGCCGAGGTAGCGACCGACCCCGGTCACGACGACGACCCCCGGAGCACCAGAGGTGCCACCGGGGGTCATCTCGCACGCCTTGACCGGCAGGCGGGATCGAGCCGGGACGTCCACGGCCTGATCACCTGAGCCTCCGAGGGTCGACAGTTGGCAAGTGGTGCCGGATGCCGGGCCGTGGCCCGGCGTCGGTCACTTGCCGAGACGGCGACGCTGGACGCGGGTCTTGCGCAGCAGCTTGCGGTGCTTCTTCTTAGCCATGCGCTTGCGGCGCTTCTTGACCACCGAGCCCATACGACAGCCTTTCGATGCAACGTGCGGGGCGGACGGGTGGCACCACCTCGGTGGTGCCGGCGACCGCGTGCGGACAACGGACCGGACCAGCCTGGTGGCGTCGGGGCGCACCGGCGTGCGGTCACGGTCGACTCCAGGGTAGCCGGAGAGCGTCAGCAGGACCAACGCGCCCCCGTCGATGCCCGTTACGTCGCAGTCGACGGGTCAGGCGGTCTCCTGGAACGCGCCCCGGAGATAGTCGTGCACCGCGTGCTCGGGAACCCGGAACGAGCGGCCGACCCGGACCGCGGTGAGCTCACCGCTGTGCACCAGGCGGTAGACCGTCATCTTGGAGACCCGCATCACCGCCGCCACCTCGGCGACGGTGAGGAACTTGACATCCGACAGCCGACCGTCGGACTGCGACCCGGCCATGGCTCACCCGACCCATCCCATGCCCGGCGCGTGCCGAGCGACCGGAGTGTGCGTCCGGGGCGGCAACGCGCGTGTTACCAGTACGGTAGCGGGGCGGCTGTTACCGGCGCGATCCCTTCGTACAACTGATCATGCCTGAGCCCGCGATCACTCGACCGTGACCAGGCGTTTTCTCCCCGCTCGCGCCCCCCGTCCCATTGCCGAGACCTCCGACGGACAGGGTGATCGGATTGGGCGGGAGCGGGCCGGGGTCACTCGGCGCGGAGGGCGGTGACGGGGTCGAGGCGGCCGGCGCGTTGGGCGGGGACCACGCCGAAGACGATGCCCACCGCGGCGGAGACGCCGAACGCCAACGCCAGCGACCACCAGGTGATCGCGGCCGGGATCGGCGAGAAGGCGTCCACCAGCAGCGCGGTGCCGACGCCGAGCGCCATCCCGGTGAGCCCGCCGATGGCGGTGAGCAGCACCGCCTCCAGCAGGAACTGCACCCCGATGTCCCGGGGCCGCGCGCCGACCGCCTTGCGCAGGCCGATCTCCCGGGTCCGTTCCCGGACCGAGACGAGCATGATGTTGGAGACGCCGACCCCGCCGACCAGCAGCGAGATGCCGGCGATGGCGGCCAGCACGCCGGTGAGGACGCCGAGGATGTCGCCGAGCACGCCGAGGATCTGCTGCTGGGTGACCGCGCTGAACTCGGTGTCCGGGTGCCGCCGGCCCAGCTCGGCGACGATCCGGTCGCCCAGTTCGTCGATCCGCTCCCGGTCCGGCGCCTTCACCGCGATGCCGTCCACCCGTTGGGTGCCCCAGAGCCGCTGCGCGGCGGTGACCGGCACGTGCACCTCGTCGTCCCGGTCGACGCCGAGGCTCTGGCCCAGCGGGGTGAAGACGCCGATCACCCGGAACCGGACCCCGGCGAGCGTCACCTGCTGGCCGAGCGGGTCCCGGTCGGGGAAGAGCGCGCGGGCCACCGAGTCGCCGAGCACCGCGACCCGCCGGCTGGTGTCCACGTCGGCCCCGGTGAGGTAGCGGCCCCGAGCGAGCGACCGGGTGAAGACGGTCGGGGTGGTCTCCAGCACCCCCTGCACGGTGGTGAAGTCGGACCGGTTGCCGGCGCGGGCGGTCGCGCCCGAGGCGACGGTCACCGCCACCCGGCTCGGGTCGCCGACCACCCGGGAGACCGCGTCGACGTCCTTCAGGGTCAGCGGCGACACCACCGGCGCGGTACCCACCTCGATCTTGCCGGGCACCACCAGCAGCAGGTTGGAGCCGAGCCCCTCGACCTGCTGCTCGACCTTCTGCTTCGTACCGGTGCCGATGGCGACCAGCAGCACCACCGAGGCCACCCCGATGATCACGCCGAGCATGGTCAGCGCGCTGCGCATCCGGTTGGCCCGCAGCGCGTCCAGGGCCACCCGCCACGCCTCCGCGACCCTCACCGGTCACCCCCGGCGTCCGCCGTGGGCCCGGTCCGCTCGGCGGTGGAGCCGTCGCCGGCACCATCGGGGGTACGGCCGGCAGCCCCACGCGGAAGGCGCCCGGTGGCTCCGGCGGGCCCACCGGAGCCACCGGGCGGGTGCCCCGGGCCGCTTCCGGACGCGGACCGGGGCTCCGCGCTGGGAGCGGTCCTCAGTGTCTCAGGTCGCCCGTCCGGGCCGGACAGCGGTCGATCATGGCCCGCCGCGGTCGCGGGCTGCTCCGCCGCCACCGGGTCGGTGGCCGGTCGCGGCGCACTCGTCGCCGGCACCGTCGACGCGGCCGTGACCAGCGGTTCGGCGGCGCTGTCGGACTCCACCACCCCGTCGCGCATGGCGATCTGCCGGCGGGCCCGGGCGGCCACCTCCCGGTCGTGGGTCACCATCACCAGGGCCACCCCCGACTCGGCGTTGAGCTGCTCCAGCAGAGCCAGCACCGCCTGACCGGTGGCGCTGTCCAGGTTGCCGGTCGGTTCGTCGGCGAGCAGCACCGTCGGGTCGGTGACCAGTGCCCGGGCGATCGCCACCCGCTGCTGTTCACCACCGGACATCTGGTTGGGGCGGTGGTCCAGCCGGTGCCCCAGGCCGACCCGGCCCAGCATCGCCGCGGCCCGCTCGCGTCGCTGCCGGGCGCCCACGCCCCGGTAGACCAGCGGCAGCGCCACGTTGTCCACCGCCGAGGTACGCGGCAGCAGGTGGAACGCCTGGAAGACGAAGCCGATGGTCTCGTTGCGCAGGGTCGCCAGCTCCGGCGCGGAGAGGCTGCCGACGTCCCGGCCGCCGATCACCAGCCGGCCGCCGGTCGGCCGGTCCAACCCGCCGAGCAGGTGCATCAGGGTGGACTTGCCGGAGCCGGACGGCCCGACCAGCGCCACGTAGTCGCCGGGCTGGACGGTCAGCGACACCCCGCGCAGGGCGGGTACCGAGACGCCGTCGAGTTCGTAGGTGCGGGAGACGTCGACCGCCTCGATCGCCGGCGCCGGGCTCACCGGACTTCCTGGCCGTCGGTGACCCGGTCGGCGCCGCGCACCACCACCCGGTCACCGGCCTGCACCCCGTCGAGGATCTGCACCAGGTCGGGCCCCTGCACGCCGACGGTCACCGTGGCCCGGTCCGCCTTCCCGTCGCGGACCACCCAGACCGCGTCCCGGCCGTCGGCGGAGAAGACCGCCGAGGCGGGCACGGTGACCGCGTCGGCGGCCTCGCGTACCTGGAGGTGCACGATCGCGTTCATGCCCGGGCGGGGCGTCGGCGCGGCCGCACCCTCGCCCAGCTTCCCGGCGCCGAGGGCGAGGCGTACCCGGTAGGTCACCCCACCCCGGGCGGAGCTGGTCGGGAGCACGTCGACCGAGCGGACGGTGGCCTCGTACGTCGCGCCGGTGACCGCGTCCAGCTCGACCGTGGCGGTCAACCCGGGCCGGACCAGCAGCACGTCCGTCTCGTCCACCTCGGCGGCCAGGCCGAGCGCGCCGGTGTCCACGATGGTCAGCACGGCCGCACCGGCGGTGACCCGGCCACCGACGCCGATCGCGTCGTCCACCCCCGGCGGCGGGCCGGCCCGGGATCCGGTGGGCGCCGACGGGCCGAGGTCGGCGGGAAGCTGACCGCCACCGAGCAGCGCGGCCAGATCGGTGCCGCCACCGCTCGGGGTGCCACCGGGCTGGACCACACCCCCGATCGGGGCGCGCAGGGTCAACGCGTCGACGGTCGCCTTCGCCAGGTCGTACGCCTGCTGGGCCTGGAGCCGCTGGGCGGACGACAGCGCGCCCACGGCGGAGTTCAACCCGGCGACGCCCCGCTGCACCGAACGGACCGCCCGGTCGGCGCTGCGCGCGGCGGCGGCGTACTGCTTCTGCGCGGAGGTCACCTGGGCCAGCAGCGCGTCGCGCAGCTGCTTGTCGGCGATCTTGTCGGCGGCGTCCCGGGCCGCGTCGAACGCCTCGTCGGCGGCCTTGTCGGTGCCGCGCCGGCTGCCGGACAGGTCGCCCGTGCCGACGCCCCGGCCGGCCCGCTTCGCGGCGGTCAGCGCCTCCTTCGCCTGGCGGAGCCGCTGTCGGGCCGACGGCGAGTCGACCACGGCGAGGATCTGGCCGCGCTTCACCCGCTGTCCGGGTTGGACGCGCAGGCTGGCGAGGGTGCCGTCGGCGGGGGCGGTGAGGGTGGCGGCGGCCCGGGCGGTCACCGTCGCCGGGGCGTCGATGACCTCGGCGACCGCGTTCTTCGCGGCCGAGGCGAGGGTGACGTCCGGCTTGTCCTCGCCGCAGGAGGCGGCGGTGGTGCTGGTCAGGACGGTGACGGCGAGCAGGGCGGTGAGCAGGCGGGGCCGCGTGGCTGCGCGCAGCCGCGGCGAGTGGGTGCGGCGCACCCGTCGATCGTACGAGTACGCCGCACCCGCCCCAAAGCATCCGGCGGAATTACACCACTAATCGAGCGTGTAGAAGACGGTCACCCGAGGCCATTCACCGTATTCGTTCACCTCATCGTTGCTGTACATCAGGCCCGAGATGTCAACCGTTCCGTACTTGGCGAGTTCATCGATGGAACTCGCCACATGCCGCAACAGTGCAGGCACATCGTCCTGCCCTTCGCCGAGGGGCAAGCCGATCGAATAGTAGTAGCAGCTCGAGTCCCCGGCCGGACCTCTACCGTCGTCGACGCTCAATTTCTCTCCACCTAAGCCACTCTGCTAAGCACTGGCGATCCCTGGGGCGAAAATGCACACCAGGATACACAGGACAACGAGCCCGACAGTGGCTGCCGTTCCGGCGATCGCCGCCGACTCGGCATCAGGAGCCTGGAACTGCACACCCTGCTCTCCGCCGCCAGCTTCATCAGTCTTCTTCTGCCGTTCACCCGCACCATACTGACTCTGCCGCTTCTTCTGGTTACGGGCACCTTCAGCCTTCTCGTTAGTGTTCTGTTTCTTCAGAGCACTCTTGAGGGCCTTAGGGTTCGAGACCTTCTCGCCCTCCTTCCTCTGCCTGAGCGCCTCATTCTCCTCATCAGTGAACTGCTCGAAGATATTCCGCTTTCCTCGCGAACCCATCAAGCAGGCGCCGTCGTCGTCGTCGCACTCCTTCACCTGCTGCATTTGCAGACGCTCGTTATCCTGCAGCGCCTCCTTGGCTTCCTGGCGCGCCTTTCGCTCTTCGTTGCTCAGGCACGAGTCGGGCTGGGGACAGCCGCGGTGACCCGGTCCCCGAAAGGCGCCAGCGTTGACGCCTTGGCGGTGCATACGGGCTCGGGTAGTGCTCTTGCCGTGCTTCTGACCCCACGACAGGTTCTTGGGAGTGCCGCACCCGTGCGGGCAACCCCCGGCGCCACGACCATCGCCCTTCTTGAGCGGGCGCGGATCGTAGCCGTAACAGTCGAACTCGAGGCAGTCACTGGGGATCATGCCAGTGGGGTCGCTCAGGGTGATCGGCGTGTTGTTGGCATACGAATACCCGTTCCACTGCTGCGGATCATCGACGTCCAGCAGTGGGTCGACGGAGACGAAGCGGCCTATCGCTGCATCGTAGGGACGGGCGCCGACCATCGTCAGCCCGGTGGCACTGACCGGCTTGTTGAGGAAGCCCCGGTTGTCGGGTGCGGTGACAGTCGCACCGCGGGATCCGCCGTAGGGGGTGTACTGCCGCCAGGTGGGGTTCTGGGCGGTGCTGTCGAGATAGAGCGACGGGGTGCCCTGATGGTCCGAGACGGCGAAGGTGTAGGCCGCGCCGCTTCCGGTACGGACACAGCTACCGCCGCCTGGCAACTGGTAGTAGCGAGCACCGCCCATGATGCTGGTGGCGGTGTCGAGGGTGAGCTGCTGCCCGGGCAGGTAGAGGGTGTTCTTGCCGGCCTCCTTCTGCAGCAGCAGGTTGCCGTCGGCGTCGTAGATGAAGGAGTTGCTGCCGCTCGTGCCGCCGGTGACTCCGGTGAGCTTGCCGGCGTCGTCCCAGGTAAGGGTCTGGTTGCCCTGGGCGGCGTTGCGGCCGGTGGTGTTGCCGGCGGCGTCGTAGGTGTAGGAGGTGGTGCCGGTGGCGCCGCCGGTCTTGGTGGCCGAGGTCAGGGTGTGGGGCTTGTTCTGACCGTTGCCGTCGTAGGTGTAGGTGGTGGTGATGTCGGTGCCGCCGGCCAGGTTGCGCTCGACCTGCTCCTCGCGGTTGCCGATCAGGTCGATCTTCCAGCTGGTCCAGTAGGCACTGCCTGCGCCGATGCTGTTGCCGACCATGGACTTGTTGGTGGTGGTCGGCGTGGTGGCGCAGGCGTCGGTGCCGGTCCAGGCCTCGGTGAGCCGGGCCAGGCCGTCGTAGCTGTAGCACTGGGTCTCGGCGGGGGTGGCAACCCCAAGCCGCTTGCTGATCTTGCGGGTGATGTTGCCGGCCGGGTCGTACCGGTACTCCTGCTCGTCAACCGTTGACGGAATGGTTGTCGAGCGGGTGACGAGCTGCTTGGCCAACCGACTGTTGTGCGGGTCATAGGTGTTGGTGACGTACGCCAGGTTGGTACCCGAGCCGAGGGTCTGCTGGTTCACCCGGCCGTAGGCGTCGTAGGTGACCCCGTTGGCGTAACCGGCCGCACCGCCGAGGGTGGTAGGCAGGTCCAGCACGCCGGAGTAGCCGTGCAGCACGGTCTCCGAGGGCAGGCTGCCCTTGGCCGGGTAGGTGTCGGTCAACGGCAGACCCAACACCGAGGTGTAGGAGTGCCCGAAGTAGTAGGACCCGCCAAGCGCTCCCTCGGTGTCCGGGATCGTGACCGTCATGCCGAGCGAGCTGCCGAAGACGTTGAACGCCTTCTGCTGCGTGGTGTACGCCTGTCCGTCGCGGTACGCGATGGTCGTGGTCAGCTTGCCGATGGCATTGGTGACCCCGGCCACGGCGTTGCTGTTGTCGTACACCCACGCCGCCCGCTGATTCGCCGACGACTGGTTCGCCACCGTCGACGCGTACTCACCGGTCTTCCGGTTGAGCGCGTCGTAGGTGAAGGACAGCGCCTTGTTCCGCGCATCAGTCGACTGAGTCAGGTTTCCGTTGGCGTCGTAGACCATGCTGCTGCTGCCGTTGTCCGGATCGGCCTTGCTCTCGACCTGACCGAGCAGGTTGTAGTTCGACGTCCAGACATTGCTCTTGGCGTCGGTCAGGGTGGATTGGTTGCCGTGGCCGTCGTAGCCGTACTTGCTGACGGCGGCGGTGCCCCCGGTGACGGTGAACGTGCCGGTGAAGGTGTCCGTCGGCGTCGCGACGGTCGGACGGGTGCTGTACTCGTGCCGCTCCCTGTCCCGGCCGATCGGGTCGGTGACCGCAGCTTCAACGACTCCACCGGTCGGTGGGACGACAGTCGTGCGGTCACCGCCGTGCACGGTCGTCACCGTCGAGACGGTCACGCCGTCCTTGGCGCTCGTGACGATGACCGGCCGGCCCAACCCGTCGTACGTGGTGAAGGTCTGGTTCGGCACCTGCTTGCCCAGGTTGGTCGCCGACACCGGGGTGCTCACCGTCGGAGTGGTCGCGTCGTCCCACCAACCGTTGTACGACGACCGGACCCATCCGTGCGTGTCGTAGAACTGGTCGCTGATCATCCGACCGCCCTGCGGGGTCACCTCCTGGCTCTGCCGCTCGCGCAGCAACGCGTCATAGATGACCACCGAGGTCTGGTAGCCGTTGGAATTGTTTAATTCCTGGCTGGTGAGAGCGGTGACGCCGGTCCTCGACACCGTGTAGGCGAACTTGTGGTTCGCCGGGCTGCTGGTCGCACGGTTGTTCAGCCACACTGCCGTACTACGGCCGAGAGCGTCGTAGTGCTGGCGGGCAACGACACCGTTCGCATCCGTACTGGTCGCCGCATTCCCGCGACGGGTGTTGAACGTCGTGGATCGGACGTGCCCCAGCGCGTTCGTTTGGGAACTCCCGGTCAGCAGGTTCACACCGTTCATCGTGTACGCGCTGGTCGTCTTGTTGCCCTTGGCGTCGTACTCATCGACGACCCGGCCGTAGGGGTCGTACGTCGTCCTGCTGTCCGTCTGCCACACGTAGGCGCCGGAGACATGGTCCTTGGCGACCTGGGTGAGGGTGGCATTCCCCGTGGCGGGAGCAGTCGGTTGAGGGAATGTCGTGGCGAACTCCGGGTCGTCGTAGAAGGTGCGCTGGGCTGCGACCACCTGCGCCGGCCGATTCACCGTCGCGGGCGCGGCCAGCGTGTTGACGCTGCCCGCTTCGCTGGCGGGCGTGCCCTGGGTGAAACCGCCACACCCTACCGAGACCGTTTCGGTCTGACTCACCAGACCGACGAGGTTCTTGGCCGTGTTGACGGGCGCGTAGGTGTAGCTGGTGCACTGGTCGTAGGCCGTACCCGCCGGCATCGCGTAGGTGTAGGAGTGCTTGAGAACGCCGAGGGTGGCGCTGGCCGTGTTGCTGTCGTAGCTGCTCTCGGTGGCGGTGTACCGCCACGTCGTCGAAGCGCCGCTCGTGACCGCCTGCCGGGTGTACGTCTTGATCGGCGCAACCCACTGCGCCGTCATAGCCGGCAGGCCGCTACGGCTGCGCGTCGCGGTGGCGCCGGATACCCAGTACGAGGTGATCGTGGACGAGTCAACCCGGCCACCCTCACCGAGGTACGCCGTCGATTCCAACTCACGGCCGGCCAATTCGTCGACGTCCTCGTGCACGCCGCCGGCCGAGTCGGTCAGGTTGACGACGGTGGTGTTGTTGTTCCTGGACATGCCGCGGTAGTAGACGGTCTCAGACAGGGTGCGGCGGTCGTTGACGCCGTCACCGGTCAGAGTTTGCACCTTGCCGTAACCGCGGAACTGGCCGTAGGTGCGGTACTTGGCCTTGACGACCTCGTTCTCGTCGTAGTGCCAGGCGGCACCGTTGAGGTACTTGTAGCTGCTCGACAGGGCTGCGGCGCCGCCGGTGGGGTCGGTGGAGGTGACCCGGGTGACGGCCCACTTGTTGAACCAGTCCTTGATCGGGTTCACGTAGCCGTCGGGGGTCCAGTAGATCGGGTAGCACGACTTGGCGTTCGCCGCCGGATCCGTGGTCACCGGGGCAGCACACGCCGACGGGAGTTCGTAGGTCGGCGAGATGACCGAGCCGGTCTCGGTGGTGATGGTGGCGAGGCGCTGCCGGTAGAACGACGGCAAGCCACCGGTGGTGTCCACCCGGTTGGCCAACTTGATGCCTGTGAACGAGATCGACGGCAGCGTGATGGGCGCGGTGGAGCCACCGGCACTGGTGTCGTGGCCGGTGCGGGTAATCGACGACAGCCACAGCGTCGGCGCAGTCCCGTCCCCCGTTGCCGGCATGGTGTGCGCCAGAGCGTACGAGTCGACCTCCTCGTAGGCCGAGGTGGCGACGTTGTACTGCTGCGTCTCGATCGACGACAGGCGCGCGGTGGAGAAGAACGACGGACTCCATGCCGTGCAGTTGGTCCCCGAGTTGCAGATCAGGTCGAACGGCACGTCCGGCCAGTTCGCCTTGTTCGTCGAGTTGAGCGGCTGGCAGGTGCCGGCCAGGCAGCGGTCACCGGTGTTGAAGACGACCCGGTTCGGGACGGTGCCGTAAGCGCCGTTGTCGCGGAAGCCGTAGTCGATCCGGGCGAGGTTGCTGTCCCGCACGTAGGCGACATCCGTCGCACCCATGTTACGGCCGTAGTAGTTGGTGGCCTGGTCGTAGTAGTAGGCCATCGCGTTGCCGTTGGCATCGGTGACGTAGTCGAGGTTCCACCGGCGTGCCATGGTGCAGACCGAGGACGAAAACCCGGCAGAGTTGTAGCACGGGTCACCGGCGTGCGGAGAATACACGGGCATGTGGTCCACCGACTTGGTCTCCGGCTTACCGGACGCCCAGCCCGGCAGCCGGTTGCGGCCGAACTCGTAGGTCGTGCCGTCGCGCAGGGTCACCCGCCAGTAGTCGGTGTTGTAGGTACCGGTGCCGTTGTTCGAGTTCACGACGTGGGTGACGACCTCACCGTTGTCCGACTCCGGCTTCCAGACCTTCTTCGTCGCGTCCCAGACCAGGGACGTGGACGACCCGTTCAGCGAGAGCGTCAGGACCGGCCCGTCATAGCAGCGGTCGAACGTCTTGACCGGGGAAGGGCTGCCTCCCGGGTCGTCCCGGCAGGACGCGAAGCTCTGCTCGACGAAGGAGCGCGGAGTCGACCAGCCGTCACCCGCCCATGAGGCCTGGGCGTTGGTCGCGGCGGTCTGCCCGTCCACGCTGCCCGAGTCGTACGACAGCGCGACCGTCGGCACCAGGCTCGAGGCCGCCGGTGGTGTGGTGATCGGATACGAGTACGTGAACGAGCCGGTGCTACCACCACCGGCCCACGTCTCGGACGGCTTCAGATCGGTAGCGTCATAGGTTCCGCCGGCGCCGCCACCGTCAGCGGTCGCGGCGAGCACCATCATGCTGCTACTTGCGCCCTGCAGACGCGTGTCCGACGTCGCCATCGCAACCTCGGCCGAGACCGTCTTCGCGGCCACGTCGTTGGTCGACGCCAACGGCTGATCAGTGCGACACTCGCTCAGCTTCGGCGTCGTCAATGCACACGCCGGCAGCTGGACCAGCTTCAACCGCGACCCGTAGTTGCCGCCGTACGCCTCCGCGAACCCCTCATAGTCCAGACCGACCCGCACCGCGCCGGAAGACACGTCGGGAGCGACGGACAGCAGCACGCCGTCCACGCCGGCCGCCTCGGCGGCCTTGCGGTCGGCGACCTTGACCTCCAGGCTGCGCGGACCGGCCGATCGGCCGGCCACCGGTTGCGCCCACACCGGCGTACCCGCGGCGCGCATCTTCGCTGCCGCGGCACCCCGCGCCCCCGCAACCGAGGCCGAAGCCGATGTCAGGTCGACCCGGGCCGACGCGGCCTTCGGCCACGACACCCGGGTCGGCTTGAAGTTCGACTTCGCGTCATCCGGTGGCGTGACGAACTTCGTCGGCAACGGCTTCACGCCCTTGACCGACCGACCAGGTGACGTCGCCGGCGCCTTCGCCAGCTCGCCACCCCTGGGTTTCGCCGACACCGGCGATCCCGACAACAAGCTCGCCACCAGCGACGTGGCCACGGTTACCGCGACCAGACGTCTGGGACGAGTCAGCAGGCGTAAGCCCCCGTGCCCGACCATCCGAACCTCACCTCTGCGAGATAGAACGAAAGCCACGCAGGGTGTTCGGTTGCGCACCCCCGTGGCGCGAACAATGTTTCATGTCTTCGATCGATCAAGGTCACGGGAAGATAACGATAGATGGAGATCACAGGGTCCAAATCGGTCGCAGAGAGTCCGAACGGGACAACTTCCTGTGACGAAAGGCGTTCCCCGGAGGCCGCCTCAACTGTTTCACTGTGGCCGCTCACCGGACTCGCGACGCGAGCCCGTAGACAGCCACACGGGGGAGGCACCTCTTCATGCCCAGGAACGACCCTCCAGATAGGACGGACGGGAGGAGAGCTGTCGCGACCGGCGTCGCCGCCAGCCTCTTCATGGCCACCGCGGCCACGTCCCTGACCATCTCGCCGGTCGCCGCCGCGCCGGCGAAGCCGGCCCCGAAGCCGGCCGGCGCCGCGCTCAGCGTCGACCAGGCGATGGTCGAGGCGAAGCGGGCCGGTAAGCCGGTCGAGGCGACCGCGGCCGCCACCTCGACCTCGACTTTCACCGCCCGTCCGGACGGCACCGTTGAGCTGACCCAGTCCGCCGTGCCGACCCGCACCCGCGTGAACGGGCAGTGGAAGAACCTCGATCCGACCCTGGTCCGGCACGCCGACGGCAGCATCACCGCCGCGGTCAGCACCAACCCGATCCGGATCTCGCCCGGCGGCACCGGCCCCCTGGCCGAGATGACCAGTGGCGACCGGGCCCTGTCGGTCACCGCACCGCTGGCCCTACCCGCGCCGACCCTCTCCGGGCCCACCGCCACCTACGCCGAGGTGCTGCCCGGCGTCGACCTCACCGTCCGGGTCAGCGGCGAGGGTGCCTTCTCCCACGTCTTCGTGGTCAAGAACCGCGCCGCCGCCGCCAACCCCAGGCTCAGCACCCTGGACCTGGCCACCACCGCCAGGAACGTCAACCTGGTCGCCGACCCGGCCGGCAACATCAGCGGACGCGACCGCACCGGCCGCACCGTGCTCGCCGCGCCGGCCCCGGCCATGTGGGACTCCGCCGCCACTGCCACCACCCAGGCCGGCCCCACCAACCGGAACGCCACCTCCAGCCCCGCCGCCCCCGGCCGCGGCGCCCGGACCGCCGCCATCGGCGTCAAGATCGCCGCCGGCAAGCTCCGCCTCACTCCCGACCGGGGCATGCTGGACGACGCGAGGACCGTCTATCCGGTCTACATCGACCCGACATTCACCTGGACGCCGGTCGGGCCGAAGATGTCCGGCTGGGCGACGATCTCCTACCAGCACCAGTCGACGAACTACTGGAAGAACACCCCCGACCTCATCGGCCGGATGCAGGTCGGCAACTCGGGCAGCCAACGCTCGAACACCCTGATCAACTTCCCCGTCCCCCACGGCACGCTGGCCGGGGCGGAGATTTACGACGCCATCTTCAAGATCACCAACACGAAGTCGTGGAGCTGCACCGACAAGACGGTCAACGTCTACGCCCCCGGCACGACGCTCAGCTCCGGCAACGCCACCTGGAACTACTGGGAGTCACAGAGCAAGGGCCCGCTGGCCGCCTCCAAGAGCTTCGCCCACGGCTACAGCGGCTGCGACGCCGCCGGCGTCTCCTTCGACATCAGCAGCCAGATCAGGACCGACGTCACCAACAAGAAGCCCACCCGCACCCTCTGGATGGTCGCCGCCAACGAGGCCAGCGACACCCAGAGCTGGAAGGAATTCCTCGAAACCAGCCCCACCCTGACCATCCGCTACAACCACAAGCCCAACACCCCAACGGGGATGACCACCTCGCCGACGACGTCCTGCGCCGCGGCCACCCCCACGATCGTCGGCGACACCGCGGTCTCGCTCTACGCCCCGGTCTCGGACCTCAACGGTGGCACCCTCGGCGTCTCCTTCAAGGTGTGGAAGGACAGCGACGCCACCCAGACCGCCATCGTCCCGACCGACCCCAACCTGTTGACGTACTCCTCGGGAACCACCGCAGTGCGGATCGTTCCCCGGGATGTACTCACCTCGAAGTCCCTCGACAGCGCCGGAAAGCCGGTGCCGACGAGGTTCGCGTGGAAGGTCCAGGCCACGGACTTCCGCACCGCCAGCAACTGGTCGGTCACCTGCAAGTTCACCTTCGACGCCACGCGCGCCGGGCCGCCGAAGATCTCCCCGCCCACCGGTGCGCCCACCATCGGCCAGCCGGCCACCTTCACGATCGCGCCTCCGCCGACCGGAACCACGCCAACCGGCTACGCCTACCAGCTGAACGCGGCACCGCCGGTGGCCGTCACGGCCGACAGCAGCGGCAACGCGAGCATCACCGTCACGCCGACCCGCTTCACCAACACGATCGCGGTCACCAGCGTGACCGCCGCCGGGAAGAACTTCGGCGAGACCGACAGCCTCCCCTTCAACTCCAATCCGCCGCCCACGCCCGCCCCGGATGGTGACCTGACCGGTGACGGCAGGGCGGACCTGCTGACCGTCGGATCGGCCAACAACCTGAAGCCCGGGCTCTGGCTGGCGGAGAACAACGGCGAGGCGGGCGTCAACCCTGCCATCAGCAACATGGGCGCCCGGGGCAACGGCGTCACCGGGGAGAACTCCCCCGTCGACTTCAACGGCGCCCAGGTACTCACGGGACGTTTCACCGGGGGCAGCTTCCAGGATGTGTTGGTCTACTACCCCGGCGGCGACAACGCCGGTGGTGGCGGGGTCATCGCCGGCAACGGTGACGGCTCGGTCCTGATGCCGGAGCGCAGCGGCATCCAGTTCGGCATCGACTCCCAGTCACTGCGGGACCAGAACAACAATTCCCCGATCCAGCTTGCCAACGTGGGCGACAGCCGCGGCCTGGGGTGGACCTTCCCCGACCTGATCGGCACCAGCGGCGACGCCACGACCGGCTACCAGTTGACCTACTACTTCACCAATCCGATCACCGCCGGCTACTACGGGGCGACCTCGACCGGCGCGCTCACCCCGACCGGGGGCGCCGACTGGAACAACTGGACCATCACCGCCGCTCCGACGAACACCGGCAACGCATTGTTCCTGTGGAACCGCACCACCGGGGCCCTGCACCTCTGGACCGACCTGCGCTACGACGAGAACACCGGGCAGGTGACCTACACGGCCCGCACCCTCGCCGCCTCGGGGTGGAACACCGGCGCCTCCCTGTCTCTGCGGGCAGGGGACATCAACGGCGACGGCATCGCGGACCTGTGGACCGTCGGCGCCGGCGCGCTCACCACCACCTGGCTGGTGACCAACCTCCAGGCGGGCAGCGCCACCATCACCGCCCAGCCGAAGCAGACGCTGATCACCTCGGACCACACCTGGCAGTTCGACGACCAGGAGAGCGAGGCGGTGACCACCGCCACGGACCTCTCCGGCGGGAAGTCGCTCGGCGTCGAGGTGCCGACCGGCACCATCGGCTCCAACGCGATCTGGCGCAGCGGTGACCTGTTCAGCCCGGCCATCGTCATGAACACGGACGGCAGCGGGACGGAGGTCGACCTCACCAAGAAAACCGCACTCGTCAACAACGAGCGATTGATCGACACCACCAAGTCGTTCAGCATCTCGGTCTGGGCCAAGCCGACCGCCGCCGGCGGTGTCATCGCCAGCGAGGACGGCGCGAACGCGTCACGCTTCCTGCTCTGGAACAACGAGAGCGACAACACCTGGCGCTTCGGACTGGGCAACGCCGACAGCGGGTGGTCGTACACCCAGGTGGTGACGCCGGCCGGGACGGCGCTGGGGGTCTGGACGCCCCTGGTGGCGACCTACAACGCCGAGACCCGGACGATCTCGCTCTACGTCAACGGCGTGCTGAAGGGCGACGCCCAGTACACCGCGACGCCGACCTGGCCGAGCACCGGCAAGTTCGTGGTGGGCCGCTACAAGTACCAGGGCGCTCCCGCCGCGTACTACGCCGGCATGATCAGCAACCTGCAGGTGTGGAAGCGGGCACTCACCCCGACTCAGGTCGCTGCGACCAACAGCGCCAAGAGCGGTTCCCTCACGCCGGTCGGGTCGACCACCTGGACCCCACCCGGCACCGGCCGGGTGGAGACCGACATCTACGCCAGCGACGCCGACGGCAACCTCTGGAGGTATCGCAAGCAGGACGCGAAGCTGACCGCGCCGCGCCTGATCTCGACCGGGTGGGACCAGTTCACCGCGTTCGGCATCGCCGACTGGGACCATGACGGGTATCAGGACATTGTGGCCAGGGACAACAGCAGTTGCGAACTGAAGGTCTTCCTGGGCACGGCGGATGACTTGAGTCCCACCCCCACCTTCCTGGGGATCCAGTGGTGCAGCTACCGCCCGTTCGGTGTGGCCGACTACAACCGGGACGGCTACCAGGACATCTTCACCGCTGGTTCGACCAACGACATGTGGGTCTACCCGGGTGACCTCAAGGGCGGCAACGGCACGCGGATGGACATCGGCAACGGCTGGACCACCGACTTCACGGGGTACGGCGTCGCCAACGTCGTCGGGGACGCCACGCCGGACATGTACGGCCGGCAGGCGAGCACGGGCATCCTGCGGCACTACGACATGGCACCAGACAAGATCACCCAGGTCGGTATCGGCTGGGCTGGCTACACCTCTTTCGGGCTGACCGACTTCAACCGGGACGGCAAGCCGGACGTGATCGCGCGGGAGAACTCGACCGGCATCCTGTGGCTGTATCCAGGGACCACGGGCGGCATGCTCGGCGCCCGCACCCAGATCACCACAGGCTGGTGACCTGACGACGGCGGGTCGGGCCTGCGGGTCCGGCCCGCCGTCGTCCATCTCAGCTCGCGCATCCCCTTCATCCCGCCGGCACACGTGCCCACCGGCGGACCAGTCGTTCACGGAAGGCCGCACCACGCGGCCGCGTCCTAGGAGTCACCTCTCGATGCCCAGAAGACCATCCCCAAGTTCCAGTCGCCTGGTCGCGTCCGCCACGGCGGCCGGCCTCTTACTGACGACCGTCGCGATCGCCGTGGCCGGTGCGCCCGTCGCCGCCGCACCCGCCTCCCCGGCCGCCGAGCCGGCCGCCACCCCGCTCGGGGTGGACCAGGCCATGACGCAGGCCCGCCGTACCGGCAAACCGGTCGAGGCGACGGCTGCCGGCACCTCCAGCGCCACTATCACCGCCCGTCCGGACGGGGTGGTCGAGCTGACCCAGTCGGCCGTGCCAACCCGGACCCGGGTGGACGGCCGGTGGAAGAACCTCGACCCCACCCTGGTCCGGCACGCCGACGGCAGCATCACCGCGGCCGTCACCACCAGCCCGATCCGGCTCTCGCCCGGCGGCACCGGAGCACTGGCCGAGATGACCAGCGGCAGCCGGGCACTGTCGTTCACCGCACCGCTGGCCCTCCCGAAGCCCACCCTGTCCGGGCCCACCGCCACCTACGCAGAGGTGCTGCCCGGGGTGGACCTCACCGTGCGGGTCACCGGCGAGGGCTCGTTCTCCCACGTCTTCGTGGTCAAGAACCGCGCCGCGGCGGCCAACCCGAAACTGGCCCGCCTCGACCTCGCCACCACTGCCCGGAACATCAGCCTCACCGCCGACGCGACCGGCAACATCACCGGCCGGGACGCCCACGGCGAGACGGTGATCACCGCTCCGGCTCCGGTCATGTGGGACTCCACCGGCACCGCCGCGGCAGGTCCGGCGGCCCGTGGCGCGGCGTCGACCAGCGCCGCGCCGGGGCAGGCGGCGAAGACGGCCGCGATCGGAGTACGGATCGCCCCGGGCAAGCTCCACCTGACCCCGGACCGGAAGCTGCTGGACGACGCGAGGACCGTCTACCCGGTCTACATCGACCCGACCTTCACCTGGACGCCCGTCGGCCCGAAGATGTCCGGCTGGGCCACCATCTCCTACCAGCACCAGTCCACCAACTACTGGAAGAACACCCCCGACCTGATCGGACGCATGCAGGTCGGCAACTCCGGCAGCCAACGCTCCAACACCCTGATCAACTTCCCGGTGCCCCACAGCACCCTCACCGGCGCGACGATCAACTCGGCGACCTTCAAAATCACCAACACCCGGTCGTGGAGCTGCACCGACAGGACCGTCAACGTCTACGCCCCCAGCACCGTGCTCACCTCGGGCAACGCCACCTGGAACTACTGGGAGACCCAGAGCAACGGGCCCCTGGCCGCCTCCAGGAGCTTCGCCCACGGCTACAGCGGCTGCGACGCCGCCGCCGTCTCCTTCGACATCACCAACCAGATCAAGGCCGACGTCACCAACAAGAAGCCCACCCGCACCCTGCGGATGATCGCCGCCAACGAGGCCAGCGACACCCAGAGCTGGAAGGAATTCCTGGAGACCAGCCCCACGCTGACCATCCTCTACAACCACAAACCCAACAAGCCGACCGGCCTGACCACCTCACCGAGGACCGCCTGCGCGGGCGGCACCGTGGTGGGCGACGCCTCCGTCTCGCTCTACGCCCCGGTCTCGGACCCCAACGGCGGCACCCTCGGCGTCAGCTTCAAGCTGTGGAAGTCCTCCGACACCACGCAGACGGCGCTCGCCTCGTCCAACCCGAGCCTGCTGACCTACTCCTCCGGCTCCACCGCGGTCCTCGTCGTACCGGTCGGCACCCTCCGCACGGCGGCCGGCGTCACCGCCACCAACGGCGGCCAGCCGACGAGCTTCTCCTGGAAGGTCCAGGCCACCGACTTCGGCGCCACCGGCGACTGGTCGGAGGCGTGCTCGTTCACCTTCGACCCGACCCGCCCCGGCGCACCCGGGGTGCCGGACCCGGCGGACGGCACCACCACGATCGGCGCGCCGTTCAGCATCGACGTGACCAAGGCGACCGGCACCGACCCGAGCGGGTACGTCTACCAGCTCAACGCGGGCCCGCCCGTCGACGTGACCGCCACCAACGGTGCCGCCACGATCACCGTCGTCCCCACCCGGTTCACCAACACGCTGACCGTCACCAGCGTCTCCGCCGGCGGGAACATCGGCGACAGCGCCAGCGTCACCTTCAACTCCAACCCGGCGGCCACCGCACCGGACGGCGACCTCAACGGCGACGACGCGCCGGACCTGGTGACGGTCGGCGCCACCCGCGGACTGCCACCCGGGCTGTGGCTCGCCCCGGGCGGCAGTGAGCACAGCGCGGTGGCCGGCACCAACATCGGTGCCCGCGGCAACGGGGTCACGGGCCTCAACTCGCCGGCCGACTTCACCGGCGCGCAGATCGCCACCGGCCACTTCACCGGCACCGGGCTCCAGGACGTCCTCGTCTACTACCCCACCGGCGCCAACGCCGGGACCGGCGGCATCCTCCGCGCCAACGGCGACGGGTCGGTCATCCAGGCTCAGCTCAGCGGCAACCAGTTCAGCCTCTCCCGGGACCTGCTCGTGGACTCCGACGGGACCGTGCCGGTGCAGCTGGCGAACGCCGGGAACAGCAGCGGGGCGGGTACCGGCTACCCGGAGCTGATCGGCGTCAGCGGTGACGCCACCGTGGGCCACCATCTGACGTACTACTCGAACTTCTTCGCCACCGGTCTCTACGGCAATCCCCTCCGGATCAACCGGGCGACCCCGACCGGCGGCACCGACTGGGAGAACTGGACGATCACCACGGCCCAGCTGGCCGGGGGCACCGCGATGTTCCTGTGGAACCGCACGACCGGGGCCCTGCACCTCTGGACGGGTCTCGCCTTCGACGGCGTCGACCAGCTCACCTACACGCCGTACCTGCTCTCCACGAGCTGGAACCCCGGCGCGGACCTGGCGCTGCGGGCCGCCGACATCAACAGTGACGGCACCGCGGACCTGTGGACCGTCGCGGCGGGCGGAGTGACGAAGGCGTGGCACGTCACCGGCCTTACCGGCGGCGCCGGCACGATCACCGCGCAGCCCGCGCAGACCCTGGTCACCTCCACCCACGCCTGGCAGCTCAACGACGGCACCAGCGGCGCCGTGACCACCGCCAAGGACACGGTCGGCACCCTGCACGCCACTGGCAACGCCGGTGTCACCTGGAGCACCGGGGACGCCTTCGACCCGGACGTCGTCTTCGACGGCACCAGCGGCGCCCTGTACACCGCCTCGTCGGCGATCGACACCAATGCCGACTTCACCGTCTCCGCCTGGGTCAAGCCGACCGTTCTCGGCGGGACGGTGCTGTCCCAGGACGGTGCCAACACCGCGGGCTTCAAGCTCTGGACCGATGCCGGTGACAAGTCGTGGCGGTTCGCCATGCCGCGCACGGACGCCACCAGCCCGACGTACGACACGGCGGTCAGCGCCCCCGGCACGGCCCGGCCCGGGGTCTGGACGCACGTCACGGCCAGCTTCACCAGGTCGAGCGGGGCGATGGCGCTGTACGTCAGCGGCGTCAACGCCGGACGCGCCACCCACACCACCGGGTGGAGCGCCACCGGCGCCTTCCGGATGGGCAGCCACCGGACGGCCGCCAGCAGTCACGGCGGCTGGTTCAAGGGCGAGCTCGCCTACGTGCAGACCTGGAACCGGGTCTGGACCATCGACGCGGACACGGCCGCCAGCGGCGACGTGGCGGTGGTCAAGTCGGCCAGCGGCACCCTGCTCGCCTACCGGCGCGGCGCGGACGGCTGGATCTGGGGCAGCGGCCAGGGCACCGTCGGTGGCGCCTTCGGCAGCTGGGTTCGGATCGGCAACCGGAGCGGTTTCATCGGCAGCCCGACGGCGTTGAAGGCGGCCAACGGCACGATCGTCATCTACGCCCGGGGCATCGACAACCAGATGTACGGGGTGGGTCAGCCGGCGGTCGGCTCACCGTTCGCCGACTGGAAGCTCGTGGGCACGGGCCAGCCCGCCGCCGGCTTCATCAGCGATCCGAGCGTCGTGTTGTCCACTGCGGACACGATCGCGATCTACGCTCGGGCGGCCGACGGTTGGGTGTGGGGCGTGTCCCAGACGGCCGTGGGCTCGGCGTTCGGCAACTGGGTGCGGATCGGCGTGGGCGGGGCCGGGGTGGCCTCCCGGCCGCACGTCATGATGAACGGCGCCGGCGCCATCGTGATGTACGTCCGGGGCACCGACAACAGGATCCACGGCGTGGGCCAGCCCTCGCCCGGTACCGCGTTCGGCACCTGGCAGGACATCGGCACGGGCGGGCCCACCGGCGGCTTCGTCGGTGACCCGGTCGGGTTGCTCACCCCGAGCGGTCGGTTCGTGCTCTACGCCCGCGGGGCGGACGGCAAGTTCTGGGGCGCCGGCCAGTCCACCGTCGGCGGGCCGTTCGGCGCCTGGTTCGTCATCGGTACGGGGCAGCCCACGTTCGTGGGCGACCCGGCTCCGCTGCTGACCTCCAGCGACCGGCTCGTGCTCTACGGCCGGGCCACCGACGGCAGGATCTGGGGCGCCGGCCAGTCCACCGTCGGCGGCGCCTTCGGCGCCTGGGGTGTCATGGGCACCGGGACCCCCACGGTCGGCTTCGGCAGCGACCCGACGCCGGCGTTGAACGGCAGCAGCCTGCTCACGCTGGTCGCCCGGAGTGCCGACAACCGGATCTGGACCGCCGCCCAGCCGTCCGCCGGCACGGCCTACGGCACCTGGACGGAGATCCCTTGATCCGACCGTGACCGTGGGTGAGCGGCCCTGATCCGTACCCGCTCGCGAAGCCCGTCCCGCGTCGACCCCCGGTCGGCGCGGGACGGTGCGTATCTGCCGGAGGCTCAGGAAGCGACTGCCCGGGCGTAGTTGACGCAGTCGTCGTGCAGCGTCGTCCAGCGCTCGCCGAACACCTGCTCGGCGGCGCGGTGGACCGGGACGCGCCGGTGCACCACGGTCCGGAAGAAGTCGAGGACCGGCTGCTCGCCGTACCGGTCGACCAGGTGGTGGACGGCGAGGTAGCCGACGCCGTAGCTGCCGCCGACCCGGTCGGCGGGGGCGTCGTCGGCCGGAGCCAGGCTGTCCAGCCGGCCGTTCCAACCCGCGCCGGCCAGGCGGCGGACCTGGTCGAGCCCTTCGTAGCGGAGGACGGGTGCGCCGTCCGCGCCGGCGTACTCGGCGAGACCCTCCATCAGCCACCAGCTGTCCCGGGCGGAATGACCCCGCGCGGGTAGGGAGGCGGCATGGGTCAGCTCGTGCCGCAGCAACTCACCGACGCCGGTGGGCCGCAGCGTGTCGGCGTTGAGCACGACCTCGTGGTGGCCGCCGCCGATGCTGACCGCGTATCCGGCTGTCCAGGCCGGACGTCCGCCGCCGTACCAGCGCTTCCACTCGGCGCGGCCGGCGTAGAAGACCCGGTACCGGTCGGGGGGCGTGCCGGCGGTCGCGTACCGGTCGGCGACCCGCGCCGCCGCCTCGACCTGGGCGAGCAGGCCGGGCAGCTTGCCGCGCTGTGCGGGAGTGGTGGCCACGACACTGCGCTCGCCGACCGCGACGACCAGCTCGCTGACCTCCCAGGGCCGCGCGCCGGTCCGCCCGTAGCGGGACTCCTCGACGGCGACCAACATCGGCGCATCGCCGGTTTCCCGCCACCGGGTGACGACCGGCACGGGGCTGGGCGTGCAGTCCGGCACGACCAGGCAGTAGCGGAGGGTGACGACCTGCCGCCACTGGCCCGGGCGTTGCGGTTCGCGGGTGGGTGGCCCGTCCGGCTCGGCCCGCCACACGCTGACCCGCAGCGCCCGCAGCGCGGCGAAGCGGCGGGTGAGGTTGGCCCGGGCCGCCGGGTCGGCGATCGCGAGGAAGCCGGCCCGGTCGCCGTCGCGGAGGGCGCGGGACTGCCGGTCGAGCTGCGTGGCGATCCGCTCGCCGAGCCGCCGGGCGGCGGACGCTGCCGGCTCCTCCGCGCCGGCTGGGTCCCGCGCCGGCGGGCGCGGCGCGTCGGCCCCCAGCACCACCGGAAGGCCACTGCCCAGTGCCGCGAGGACCAGCACGAGCGCCGTCCGTCGCGGCCACCACGGGCGCGGCCACCGCAGGCGCGGGCGCGGCGGTCGCGGGCGCGGCGGTCGCGGGCGCGGCGGTCGCGGGCGCGGCGGGTCCACCGGGTCGGTCACCGGCGAAGGGTACGACCGATCGGGCGATCCCGGCCAGCGCCGCCCGCGCGTCGAAGGTGACGCCGGTACGACACACGCCGACCGTCACGTGAGGAGCTGGCGTCCTTTAGAGCTGATGTCGTCAACGGATCAGCGTCAGCAACGGTGACGGTGACCAGCGGAGGAACAGGCCGCCGAGCACAGGAAGCAGGTCGCCGAAGGCAGGGCGGGCGGCCAAGCCAGGCTCGGGGTGCCGAACGGCGAGCGTGCCGGACGGCGCCGGTTGCGCCGGCCCAGGTGCCAGCCCGGGCGCCAGCGCAGGTGCCAGCCCCGGGCGCCAGCGCAGGTGCCAGCCCCGGTGCCGGCCCAGGTGCCAGCCCCGGTGCCGGCCCAGGTGCCAGCCCCGGTGCCGGCCCAGGTGCCAGCCCGGGCGCCGGCGCAGGTGCCGGCCCGGGTGCCCGTTGTCAGGGGTCGGGCACGGGTGCAGGGCGCGGGACGCCGGTTGATTCATCTACGACATCAGCTCTAAAGGCGCCGAAGCGACCAGCCGGGGCAGCGGGCCGACCCGGGGGCAGCACCGGGACACACCGCCGGAGGTACTGGGATCGAGCATCAGGCAGACCGGGCCGGAGCAGCCGAGGCGCCCGGGCCGAACGCCCGGCGCACCGACCGCACCAGCGAAGGTACGCGGATCGAGCGCCTGCACACCGACCGCTCCATGAGAGGCAGCCGGACCGAGCGCCCGCAGGCCGAGCCACCGTGACAGCAGACAGTGCCGGTGGCGCGGCGGCTTGGGTGGCGTGGTGGCGTGGTGGCGTGGTGGCGCGGATGGCGCGGATGGCGCGGATGGCTCAGGCGGTGGCTCAGGCGGGGTGGCTGGCGCGGGTCAGCATCGTGCGGTCGACCGCCCAGACGACGACCAGGCCGAGCGCCAGGAGCGGGTGGCCGGCCAGGGCGAGCAGCAGGCCGCCGGCGCGGCGTACTTCGCGGCCGGGGGTGAGCGGCACCCGGGCCTTCGGTGAGCAGCAGGTCCCCCAGACCGCCCCGATCAGCAGCGGCGCGCCGAGTCCGGCCAGCAGCCGTACGGCCGGTCCGGCGTCGAGGGTGCGCCCCACCAGGCGGCGGCCAGCAGCGCCAGCTCCACCAGCAGGGCGACCGCCAGCAGCACGGCCCTCACCGGGAGCTCTCCGGCTCGGGCCAGGACCGGAACGCGATGTCGAGGGCGGAGACCAGCTGGTCGAACGAACGGTCGACGTCCCTGGGCAGCCCGAACCCGCCGGCCGCCTCCAGGGTCAGGAAGCCGTGCAGGGCGCTGCGCAGCGCCCGGGCGGCGTCCACCGCCGCGTCGCCGGTGAGGCTGTACCCCTGCAGGATCGCGTAGATCGCGCCGACGGCCCGGTCCCCGGCGTCGACGTGCTCGGGGTCGGCGGGGTCGGGTACCCGTTGGGTGGCCGGGTAGCGGCCCGGGTGCCGCCGGGCGTAGTCGCGGTAGGCGGCGGCGACGGCGCGCAGCGCGTCGCCGCCGGCCCGACCGGCCGCGGCGGTGGTCAGCTCGGTGGCGAGTTCGGCGGTGGCCAGCGCGGCGAGCCGCTGGGTCAGGGCGTCGGCCCCCCGCACGTGCTTGTAGAGGCTGGGCAGGGCGACGCCGAGCCGGCCGGCCAGCGCGGCGAGGGTGAGCCGCTCGTAGCCGACCTCGTCGGCGAGCCGGGCCGCCTCGCGCACCACGGTCTGCGGGGTGAGCCCGGCCCTAGGCACGGGTGGTCACCGCCAGGAACTCGACCAGCTGGGCCGCGGTGGCCTCGGGCTGGTCGGCGTGCGGGTAGTGGCCGGAGTCGGCGATCATGCGGGCCTCGGCGGTGGCGAAGAGTCGCCGGGCGGCGCGCGCCTCGGCCGCCGGGTCGGCGAAGTCGGGATCCTTCGCGCCCATCAGCACCAGCACCGGCTGCCGCACGTCGGTCGCCCGGGCCGTCCAGTGTGGGTCGACCGTCGCGATCACGCCGCGGACCGCCGCCATCCGGCCGCGCAGGCCGGCGACCAGCTCCTTGCGGTACGCGGCGTCGTCGGCGGGCCGGCCGCAGGGAAAGAGCGTCCGGTGGAACATGCCGAACAGCCGGGGACTGCGCAGCACGGCCGCCTGGGCGAGCCGCATCGCCGGGTTGGGCCTGGGCTGGGCGACGAACGCGCCGATCTGCACGATGCCGTTGACCAGCTCGGGCGCGTCGCCGGCGGCGAAGACCACGGCCGCGGCGCTGGACGAGCTGCCGACCAGGGTGGCCGGGCCGCCGAGGGTACGGACCACGGCCAGCAGGTCGGCGCCGACCTCGGCGGGGGCGTACGACGGCCAGCCGGCGCTGGACTCGCCGTGCCCCCGGACGTCCACCGACGCGACCCGGTAACCGGCCGCGACCAGCAGCGGCACCAGGTGACGGAAGGAACGCCGGTTCTCCCCCATGCCGTGGGAGAGGACCACCAGCGGCCCCTCGCCGTGCACCTCGTAGGCGATGGTGCCACCGTCCCGCTCCACCCGGCTAATCATCATAGCTTTTAAGCTAATGGAGTTAGCCAATGCGGTCAAGGCCTCCCCACCAACCACGAACGGGCCGGCGGGACGGCGTCCCACCGGCCCGTCCGGGGCCAATTCGTCGGATTACTTCTTGGAGAGCAGGGCGCGGCCGAAGAAGGCCAGGTTGGCGGGGCGCTCGGCCAGGCGGCGCATGAGGTAGCCGTACCAGTCCTCGCCGTACGGCAGGTAGGTGCGCACGGTGTAGCCCTCGCCGACCAGGCGGGTCTGCTCCTCCGGCCGGATGCCGTAGAGCATCTGGAACTCGAAGCGCTCCGGCCCGCGGTCGAACCAGCGGGCCCGGTCCTCGCCGATGGCGATCAGGCGCGGGTCGTGGGTGGCCAGCATCGGGTAGCCGTCGCCGGCCATCAGCACGTTCAGGCAGCGCACGTAGGACTTGTCCACCTCGCGGGCGGACTGGTAGGCCACCGACTCCGGCTCCTTGTAGGCGCCCTTGCACAGGCGCACCCGGGACCCGGCGGTGGCCAGCTCACGGCAGTCCGACTCGGTACGCCGCAGGTACGCCTGGAGCACCGCGCCCGTCGACGGGAAGTCCTTGCGCAGCTTGGCCAGCACGTCCAGGGTCGAGTCGGTGGTGGTGTGGTCCTCCATGTCCAGGGTGACCATGGTGCCGGCCTCGTCGGCCGCCGCGCAGATCGCCCGGGCGTTGTCGTACGCCATCTGCTCGTCGAACTTCTGGCCCAGGGCGGAAAGCTTCACGCTGACCTCGGCCGGCGGGGTGAGCCCGGCGGCGGAGAGCAGCCTCAGCAGCTTGAGGTACTCGTCGCGGACGGCGTTGGCCTGCTCGGCAGTGACGGTGTCCTCGCCGAGGTTGTCGATGGTGACCGCGAGGCCAGCGGCGACGAGTTCGCGGGTGGCGCGCAACGCGTCGTCGGTGCCGGCGCCGGCGACGAACCGGCGGACGACGTCCCGGGTGAACGGGGCCGTCGCGATGAGCCGCTCGACCTGGGATGACCGGGAGGCGGCGAGGATGACGGAACGGAGCATGAGCCGAGCGTAACGCCCCTGGGCGGCCCTCCGTCGGGGGGCGGCCGGACCGCCCACGTCCAGGTACCGACCACATCACAGGCACCACGAACGGGTGCCCGTGAGTGGCGTTCATCGGTTACAACGATGACGTGGACCGACACCCCCGCCGCCGACTCCGGTCGGCCTCCGTGCAGCTCGGCGCGCTCACCGCGCTGGCGCTGGCCCTCTCCGGCTGCAACAGCGGCTCCGACGACGATGACGACGACTGCGCCCTGGGCCCGGTCGGTGGCGGGGACACCGTGGCCCTCGCCATGCGCGTGCCGTCCGTCACGGCCGACGCCGGCCGGACCGCGCCGCAACCGGTGGCCGCGGCCCTGCCCGAGCGGGGCGGCTTCGGCACCCACCTCGCCTCCTGCGGCGGCTGAGGTGCGCCGCGAGACGGTCACCCCGCGCCCGGACTGGGACGCCACCATCCGCGAGCAGGGCCTGGTGTACGTCGACACCGAGCTGCCCGACGGCGGCACCATGTCGTACTGGGACGAGACGGCGGCGTACGCCTTCGAGCTGGACGAGGTGCTCCGGCTGGAGGAGGCGACCGAGGAGCTGCACCGGATGTGCGTCGCCGCCGCCGAGCACGTGGTGGCGCGCGGCCGGTACGCCGAGTTCGGCATCCCCGACTGGGCCACCGAGGCGGTCGCCCGGTCGCTGCGGGAGACGCCGCCGACCCTCTACGGCCGCTTCGACCTCGCCTACGACGGCTCCTGGCCGCCGAAGATGCTGGAGTACAACGCCGACACCCCCACCGCGCTGGTCGAGGCGAGCATCATCCAGTGGTACTGGCTGGAGCAGACCCGGCCCGAGGCCGACCAGTGGAACAGCCTGCACGAGCGGCTGGTCGGCGCCTGGGCCAAGATCGGCGCGGGCCTGCACGACCGGCGGGTGCACGTGGCCTGGTCGAACGAGGAGGAGTCCGGCGAGGACCAGATGACCGCCGGCTACCTCGCCGAGACCGCCCACCAGGCGGGGCTGGACGTCACGCTGCTGCCGATCCAGCACATCGGCTGGGACGGCCGGCGCTTCGTCGACGCGGACGACCGGCCGGTGACCACCTGCTTCAAGCTCTACCCGTGGGAGTGGATGCTGGCCGAGCCGTACGGGCCGCCGGCGCTGGACCCGGGCACCCCGACCACCTGGATCGAGCCGGCCTGGAAGCTGCTGCTGTCGAACAAGGCGCTGCTGGCCGTGCTCTGGGAGCTCTACCCGGGGCACGAGTACCTGCTCCCGGCGTACCTCGACTCGCCGCGCGGGATGCCGGAGTACGTGGCGAAGCCGCTGCTCGGTCGGGAGGGCGGCTCGGTGCGGATCGTCACCCCCGACGCCGAGATCACCAATCCGGGCGACTACGGCGACGAGGGCTTCTGCTACCAGGAGTTCCGGGCGCTGCCGGAGTTCGCCGGCAACCACACGGTGCTGGGGAGCTGGATCGTCGACGGCGAGTCGGCCGGGCTGGGCGTCCGGGAGAGCCGGAGCCTCATCACGGACGGCTACGCGCGGTTCCTGCCGCACTACATCGACGCGCCGCGTCCGGCGTGAGTCGTCTACCGTTGGTGTCGTGAACTTCGACGCGTACGCCCGGACCGGTGTTGACCTCGTCAACGCCCGCCTGGACGACCTCGACGACCTGCGAGCCATCTTCCCCGACGAGAACGCCTGGATGCGCGACGAGGTCGCGGAGCGCGACCTGGCCACCTTCCGGCGGGCCCAGAAGCGCCTGCGCGACGTCTTCGAGTACGGCACGTCCGGGCGGGACGCCCAGGCGGTGGCCGAGCTGAACGCCCTGTTGGAGGCGTTCCCGGTGCAGCCGCGGATCTCCGGCCACGACTCCAGCGACTGGCACATGCACGTGACCAGCCGGGGCGCCTCGGTCAGCGCGGAATACCTGGCCGGCGCGGCCTGGGGCCTGTCGGTCTGGCTCTGCGAGTACGGCAGCGCCCGGTTCGGGGTCTGCGCGGACGAGCGCTGCGGCAACGTCTACCTGGACACCTCGTCCAACTGCTGCCGCCGGTTCTGCTCCGAGCGCTGCGCCACCCGCTCCCATGTGGCCGCGCACCGGGCCCGCAAGCGCGCCGCCATCGGCGAGCAGGTCGCCGTCCCGGCCCAGTCCGACTCCCTCACCCCGGTCAGCTGACCCACCCCACCGGCCTGCGGCGCGGTGTCGACCGCCCGCGGGCCGGTGGGTCAGGCGTCGACCGGTGAGGGGGCGGTGAGGTGGGCGCGAGCGAACTCCAGCGACTCGCGGAGGTCGGCCTCGCGCACGGCGCGGCTCTTCGCGCCCCGGGTGGTCACCTCCACGGCCACCGAGCCGGTGAAGCCGCGGCCGGCCAGCGAGCGGAGCAGCTCGGCGCAGGGTTGGCCGCCCCGACCGGGCACCAGGTGCTCGTCGCGCCCCTCGCCGGTGCCGTCGCCCAGGTGCACGTGCGCCAGGCCGGCGCCCATCCGGTCGGCCATCTCCAGCGAGTCGGTGTGCGACGCGGCGCAGTGCGACAGGTCGAGGGTGTAGGAGGGGTACCCGGTCTCGGTGGGATCCCAGCCCGGCACGTACGGCACGAACTGCCGGCCGGCCATCCGCACCGGGTACATGTTCTCGACCGGGAAGCGCAGGTCCGGGTATTCGCGGCCGATCGCGTCGAGCCCCTCGGCGAAGTTGCGCGCGTAGTCCCGCTGCCAGGTGAACGGCGGGTGGACCACCACGGTGGGCGCCCCCAGCGTGGCCGCCAGCTCGGCGGACCGGCGCAGCCGCTCCCACGGGTCCGGGCTCCACACCCGCTGGGTGACCAGCAGGCAGGGCGCGTGCACCGAGAGGACCGGGACGCCGTAGTGCTCGGCGAGGCCGCGCAGGGCGGCGGCGTCCTGGCTGACGGCGTCGGTCCAGACCATCACCTCGACGCCGTCGTAGCCGAGCGCCGCAGCGAGCTGGAACGCCGCCGCGGTCCGCTCAGGGAAGACGGAGGACGTGGAGAGGAGCACGGGGACGCGGGAAGTCACACTCCTCAGCGTAGCCGGGTCCACCGCACCGCTTCAGGACGAGCAGCCCCAAACCACCCGGACTCCCCGGACGAATCACATCGGCTCCAGCTGATCCAACCGCCGGAGGATGACCCCCTCGCGCAGCGCCCACGGGCAGATGTCCAGCGCCGGCACGTCGAGCCGGCGCATCACCGCCTCGGCCACCACCGCGCCGGCGAGCAGCTGGTGGGCCCGGCCGGCGCTCACCCCCTCCAGCTCCATCAGCTGGGCCGGCGGAATGTGCCGGATGAAGCCGATCACCTGCCGCAGCCCGGACCGGCTCAGGCTGCGCCGCGCCCACAACCCCGCGCTCGACGGCGCCGCCCCGGCCAGCCGGGCCAGCATCCGGAACGTCTTCGAGGTGGCCACCGGACGCTCCCAGCCCACCTCGGTCAGCTTCTCCACCACCGGGTCCAGCAGCCCGTCGACGTACTCCCGCAGCTCCTCCACGGCCGCGGCCGACGGCGGCACCGCACCCGCCGGGTCGGCCCGGAGCCGCTCGCGGCTCAGCCGGCCGGCGCCCAGCGGCAGCGACTCCGCGACGTCCGGGCCCTCGTCGATCCCGGCGGCCAGCTCCAGCGAGCCGCCGCCGATGTCGAGCACCAGCAGCCGCCCCGCCGACCAGCCGAACCAGCGCCGGACCGCGAGGAACGTCATCCGCGCCTCGTCGGCGCCGGAGAGCACCTCCAGCCGTACGCCGGTCTCCTCGCGGACCCGGGCCAGCACCTCGGCGGCGTTGGTGGCGTCGCGCACGGCGGAGGTCGCGAAGGCCAGCAGGTCGTCGGCGGCCAGGCCGGCGGCGGCGGCGCGGGCCATGCCGACCGCCTTGACCAGGCCGTCCGCCCCCTCCTCGGTGAGCGCGCCGTCAGGGCCGATCTGCTCGGCCAGCCGGAGCACCACCTTCTCGGAGTGCGCCGGCCAGGGGTGCGCGCCATGGTGCGCGTCGACCACCAGCAGGTGCACCGTGTTGGAACCGACATCGAGGACACCCAGTCGCATGCTGTCGACCCTAGGGCCAACCCGTTCGCGCGGCTCGCCGGCCGGCGAGGGTCACTCCGCGTAGGCTGGTCCGGGTGACGAGGCCGGTGGAGCTGCACGTGCTGGTGGACGACCCCGACGACCCGCGCAGCCGCGAGGTCGAGCTGGACTTTCCCCGGGAGTGGATCGAGTTCGTCGACCCGGCCGACGACAAGCATCTCGTCCGCGCCGACCTGACCTGGCTGCTGTCCCGCTGGACCTGCGTCTTCGGCCGGGGCTGCCACGGCATCGTCGCCGGCCGGGCCGCCGACGGTTGCTGCTCGCACGGGGCGTTCTTCACCGACTCCGACGACGAGAAGCGGGTCCGCGCGGCGGTCAAGCGGCTCACCCCGTCGACCTGGCAGCACTTCCGCCGCGGCTTCAAGAACTGGACGGCGGAGGACACCATCGACGGCAAGAACCCGGCCCGGCGCACCGCCACCCGGAGCGAGGACGCGCCGTGCGTCTTCCTCAACGACGCCGACTTCCCCGCCGGGGGCGGCTGCGCGCTGCACGCCCAGGCGCTGCGCGACGGCGTGCACCCGCTGGAGTACAAGCCGGACGTCTGCTGGCAGCTGCCGATCCGCCGGGACCAGGAGTGGAGCAAGCGCCCCGACAACAGCAAGGTGCTGGTCTCCACGCTGACCGAGTTCGACCGGCGCGGCTGGGGCGCCGGTGGTCACGACCTGGACTGGTGGTGCACCTCGTCCACCGACGCGCACGTCGGCGCCGACCCGATGTACCTCTCGTACGGCCCGGAGCTGACCGCGCTGATCGGCGCGCCCGCGTACGCGAAGCTGGCCGAGCTGTGCGCGGCCCGGCTGCGGCAGGGTCAGGTCGCGCCCCACCCGGCCAGCCAGGGCTGACCGCCCGCCGACCGCACCCGCCCCCCCTCGGGCGCCGGTCACGGCTCGAACTTGTACCCCAGACCCCGGACGGTGACGATGTACCGGGGCGCGGACGGCTCCGGCTCGACCTTGGAGCGCAGCCGCTTGACGTGCACGTCGAGGGTCTTGGTGTCACCGACGTAGTCGGCCCCCCAGACCCGGTCGATCAGCTGGCCCCGGGTGAGCACCCGGCCGGCGTTGCGCAGCAGCAGCTCCAGCAGCTCGAACTCCTTCAGCGGCAACTGGACCGCCGCCCCGTCGACCGTCACCACGTGCCGCTCGATGTCCATCCGGACCGGGCCGGCGGAGAGGCTGGGCGCGCCGGAATCGGTCACCTCGGCGCTCTGCCGGCGCAGCACGGCCCGGATCCGGGCCACCAGTTCCCGGGGCGAGTACGGCTTGGTCACGTAGTCGTCGGCGCCGATCTCCAGGCCGACCACCTTGTCGATCTCGCTGTCCCGCGCGGTGACCATGATGATCGGCACGTGCGAACGCTGCCGGAGCTGCCGGCAGACCTCCGTCCCGGACATCTCCGGCAGCATCAGGTCGAGCAGCACGATGTCCGCCCCGGTCCGGTCGAACTCGGTGAGGGCGGAGGGCCCCGTCGCGGCGACGGACACCTCGAAGCCCTCCTTGCGGAGCATGTACGACAGGGCGTCGGAGAACGACTCCTCGTCCTCGACCACCAGAACGCGGCTCAACGGGTGTTTCCTTTCCTCACGGTCGGACCTGCCGGGGCTCGGCCGGGCCGGCCTCGATACCAGCGGACGGCAGTATCGTCTCCAGGTCGTCCGGGGGGCTGGCGGGTAGCCGGAGGGTGAACGTCGAGCCCCCACCAAGAGTGCTCGCCACCTCCACCCTTCCGCCATGGTTGCTGGCGATGTGCTTGACGATGGCCAGGCCGAGCCCGGTGCCACCGGTGGAGCGGGAGCGGGCCTGGTCGGCCCGGTAGAACCGTTCGAAGATCCGGTCGACGTCGGTCGGCGCGATGCCGATGCCCTGGTCGGTGACGGAGATCTCCACGTGCTCGTCGGTGGCGCGGGTGGCGATCCGGACGCTGGTGTCCTCGCCGGAGTAGTTGATGGCGTTCTCGACCAGGTTGGCCACGGCGGTGGCGAGCTGGGCGTCGCTGCCGTAGACGGTCAGCCCCTTGGCCCCCTCCACCGTCACCTGGACGTGCCGGGCGGTGGCCGCGGTGCGGGTCCGGTCGACCACCTCGGCGATCACCCAGTCCACCGCGACGGGCTCCGGCGCGGGCTGCGGCTCGGCGCCCTGGAGCCGGGTCAGCTCCAGCAGCTCCTGCACGAGCCGGCCCAGCCGGGTCGATTCGTGCTGTATACGCTCGGCGAAGCGGCGGGCGGCGATCATGTCCTCGGAGAGCTCGGGTGCGCCGGCACCTGGTTCGGTCGCGTCGACCAGCGCCTCGGCGAGCAGTTGCAGCGCGCCGATCGGGGTCTTCAGTTCGTGGCTGACGTTGGCGACGAAGTCGCGGCGTACCCGGGCGAGCCGGTGCGACTCGGTGACGTCGGCCGCCTCGACGGAGATGTAGCCGGCGCCCAGTCCCATCGCCCGCAGGTGCACCCCGAGCGGGTTCTCCCCGGCGTTGTCGCGGCCACGCGGCAGGTCCAGCTCGATCTCGCGCCGCACGCCGGTGCGGCGGACCTGCCCGGCCAGCGTACGGATCAGCGGGTGGGCGGCGATCGAGCCGGGCGTGGCGCCGGTGCGGAGCAGGCCCATCGCCCGGGCCGCCGGGTTCACCAGGACCGGCACGTCGTCGGAGTCGAGGACCACGACGCCGGCGCGGAGGGAGTCGATCGCCTTGCGGCCGAGCCCGGGGAGCTGGCCCTGCTGGTCGTCGGGAATCGCGCGCCTCCCTGCGCTCCAGCGGGAGCCGCCGCTCCCCGGCCGCGCCGCGCGGCGTCGCCAGTCCTGAATCGGCCGAGCCAGCAGCAGCCCGGTGACCAGTCCGATCACCAGAGCCATGGCCACCGCGACCGCTACCGCCCAGTCCACCCGGCGATCGTAGGGTCATTGTTAACCTGGCGATCGCCCAGAACGGGACGAATCACTCTCACTTCCAGCAAAGTTCACCTTGGGGCCCCGCGTCGTTCACCGGGGTTCACCTCCGGTCCGCTCCCCCGACCTACGGTGGGCGCGCACCTGCTCAATGGCGCCGGGGACCGGACTCCGGATCACCGGCGGCCACCGACCCCAGGAAGTGACGATGCGCGACGAGTTCCGGGCCGACCTGCAGATTGTCAGCCAACTGCTGGTGGACATGGCGGAGGGGGTGCGCGCCGCCATGCACCGGGCCACCCGCGGCCTGCTCAAGGCCGACCGAGAGGCGGCGGAGGCCGTGATCGCGCGGGACGCCGAGATCGACCAGCTCTACCAGCAGGTCGAGGAGCGGGTCTGCGACCTGCTGGCCCGGCAGGCCCCGGTCGCCTCCGACCTGCGCGCCATGATCACCGCCCTGCACGTCGCCGCCGACCTGGAGCGGATGGGCGACCTCGCCGACCACGTGGCGAAGACCGCGCTGCGCCGGCACCCGTCCCCGGCCGTGCCGGCCGAGCTGCGTCCGATCTTCACCGACATGGCCGGCATCGCCGACCGGATGGCGGAGAAGATCGGGTCGGTGCTGGCCAGCCCGGACGCCGACCTCGCCGCGGAGCTGGACCGCGACGACGACGCCATGGACGACCTGCACAAGAGCCTCTTCGGCGTGCTGCTCAGCGACGACTGGCCGTACGGCGTGGAGACGGCGATCGACGCGACCCTGCTGGGCCGCTTCTACGAGCGTTTCGCCGACCACGCGGTCAACGCCGGCGAGCACGTGGTCTACCTGATCACCGGCGAGCAGGTGTCGTCGGCGGGCTGACTCCGGCAGCCGGAAGGGCCCCTCACCGGTGTCGGCGAGGGGCCCTTCCGGTCGCTGTCAGCGGCCCTGGTTGGCGACCGCGGCGGCGGCGGCCTTGGCGGCGGCCGGGTCGAGGTACGTCCCGCCGAGGGTGAGCGGGCGCAGCTGCGGGTCGAGGTCGTAGCGCAGCGGGATCCCGGTCGGGATGTTCAGCTTGGCGATCGCCTCGTCGGAGATCTGGTCGAGGTGCTTGACCAGGGCGCGCAGCGAGTTGCCGTGCGCGGCCAGCAGCACCGTGCGGCCGGCCAGGATGTCCGGGACGATCGAGTCGTACCAGTACGGCAGCATCCGCTCGACGACGTCCTTGAGGCACTCGGTGCGGGGCATCAGCTCGGTCGGCAGCAGCGCGTAGCGCGGATCGCCGACCTGCGAGAACTGGTCGTCGTCCGCGATCGGCGGGGGCGGGGTGTCGTACGACCGGCGCCAGAGCATGAACTGCTCCTCGCCGTACTCCTCCAGGGTCTGCTTCTTGTCCTTGCCCTGCAGGGCACCGTAGTGGCGCTCGTTGAGCCGCCAGGACCGGCGCACCGCGATCCAGTGCCGGTCGGCGGCGTTGAGCGCCAGCTCGGCGGTGCGGATCGCCCGGCGCATCACGCTGGTGTGCACCACGTCCGGCAGCAGGCTGTGTTCGCGCAGCAGCTCGCCGCCGCGGCGCGCCTCGTTCTCGCCCTTCTCGGTCAGGTCGACGTCCACCCAGCCGGTGAAGAGGTTCTTGGCGTTCCAGTCACTCTCGCCGTGCCGCAGCAGGACCAGCGTCCCGACGGTGGGCCCCTCGCTAGCAGTCATGCCGATCATCCTGCCGCACGGGAGGAACGGACACGCGGGCAGTGCCCGTGACGACCACCACGTGGAAAACCGGGTGACCGGCGTTCCCGGCCGAGACTAGGTTGTAAGGCGCTTACATCTTTGCGGTCATTACCTGAGCGGGGGCTCGCGTGCGGACGGTGCGGGGTTGGTTCCGGGACACCACCGGCGGACTACCGAGGGCCTTCTGGTACCTCTGGACCGGCACCCTGATCAACCGGCTCGGCTCGTTCGTCCTGGTCTTCCTCGCCATCTACCTCACCCAGGAGCGCGGCTTCTCGGCCTCCCAGGCCGGCCTGGTGCTCGGCCTATGGGGCGTCGGCGGCGCGGTCGGCACCACCGTGGGCGGCACCCTCGCCGACCGCTGGGGTCGCCGGCCCACCCTGCTCACCGCCCACCTCGGCGCGGCCACCATGATGCTGGCCCTCGGCTTCGCCCGGGACCTGCCGGAGGTGGCGGCGGGCGCGCTGCTGCTCGGCACGTTCGCCGAGGCGGCCCGACCGGCGTTCGGCGCCATGATGATCGACGTGGTGCCGGAGCGGGACCGGCTGCGCGCCTTCTCGCTGAACTACTGGGCGATCAACCTCGGCTTCGCCTGCGCGGCCGTGCTGGCCGGGTTCGCCGCCCAGGCCGGCTACCTGCTGCTCTTCGTGGTCGACGCGGCCACCACGCTGGTCACCGCCCTGATCATCTTCACCAGGGTGAAGGAGACCCGGGTCGCCTCCGCCCCCGTCCGCAGGACCTCCGACGCCCCCGCCGGCGCGCTGCGCACCATCGCCACCGACCGGATCTTCCTCGGCTTCGTGGTGCTGAACCTGTTCGGCGCGCTGGTCTTCCTCCAGCACATCTCGATGCTGCCGATCGCGATGGGCGACTCCGGCCTGACCCCGGCCACCTACGGCTCGGTGATCGCGCTCAACGGGGTGCTGATCGTGGTCGGCCAACTCTTCGTGCCCCGGCTGATCAGGGGCCGGAACCGGTCCCACGTGCTCGCCCTGGCCTCGCTGGTGATGGGCGTCGGCTTCGGCCTGACCGCGTTCGCCGACGCCGCCTGGTTCTACGGCGTCACCGTGCTGATCTGGACCCTCGGCGAGATGCTCAACTCGCCGTCCAACGCCACCCTGATCGCCGAGCTCTCCCCGGCCCGGCTGCGCGGTCGCTACCAGGGCGTCTTCTCGCTCTCCTGGCAGGTGGCCGGGGCGGTGGCCCCGATCCTCGGCGGGCTGGTCCGGGAGCAGCGCGGCAACAGCGCGCTCTGGCTCGGCTGCGCGGCGATCGGCGCCCTGATGGCGGTCGCCCACCTGGTCTCCGGGCCGGCCCGGGAACGCCGGGCCGCGCAGCTGCGTCCGCCGACCGAGCCGGTCACGCCGGTCGCCGCCGGAGCACCCGCGGTCCCGCAGGCGGGCGAGGCCGCCGCGACCGCACCCGCCGAGCCGGTCCCGGCCCGCACCCCCGCCTGAGTACGCCCCACCCCGCCGTCCGCCGCCGCGACCGTCGCTCTACGGTCGGAGGGATTACTGATAACAAACTTTTCTGGAGGACGGGTGCGCGGCCTGCGGCGCTGGTGGCACGACACGGCCGGCGGGCTCCCCGCCACCTTCTGGTACCTCTGGACCGGCCTGCTGATCAACCGGGCCGGCGCCTTCGCGCTGCTCTTCCTCTCCCTCTACCTCACCGAGGCGCGCGGGGCGAGCGAGGCCCTCGCCGGCACGGTCGTCGGGGCGTACGGGGCCGGCGGGGCGGTCGGCGTGCTGCTGGGCGGGGTGCTGGCGGACCGGTGGGGCCGGCGCGCCACCCTGCTCGCCGCGCACCTCGGCGCCGCCGCGCTGATGGCGGCGCTGGCCTTCAGCCAGCACCTGGTGCTGATCGCGGTCCTCGCCGCGCTGGTCGGGGTGGTGCACTCGATGCCGAGCCCCGCCTTCGTGGCGGCGATCGTCGACGTGGTGCCCGAGCACCGCCGCTCGCGGGCGTTCAACCTGCAGTTCTGGGCGTTCAACCTGGGCATGGCGGTCGCCGCCCTGCTGGCCGGGGTGCTGGCCGAGGCGAGCTTCATGGCGCTATTCCTGGTCGACGCCGCGGCCACGCTCGCCGCCGCCGCCGTGATCGCCGCGAAGGTGCCGGAGACCCTCACCCGCCCGCCCGCGGGCCGGGAACGGCCCTCGCGGCGGCGCTCCGGGCTGCGTACCGCGCTGACCGACCGGACCTTCCTGGTCTTCGTCGCGCTCACCTTCGTGCTGGCCGTGCTCACCATGCAGACGTCGACGATCATGCCGCTGGCGATGCGGGCGGACGGTCTCGGCCCCTCGGCGTACGGCGTGGTGGTGGCGCTGGGTGGGGCGCTGATCGTGGTGGGGCAGCTCTTCGTACCCCGGTTGATCGACCGGCACCGCACCGACCGCGTGCTGGCGCTCTCCACCAGCCTGCTCGCGGCGGGGTTCGGGGCGCTGGCGCTCGCCGACGCCCTCCCCGTCTACCTGGTCGCCGCGGTGGTCTGGACGGTCGGCTCGATGCTCGCCGCGCCGCCCAACGCGCAGATCAACGCCGACCTGGCCCCGCCCGAGCTGCGGGCGCGCTACCAGTCCGTGTTCTACCTGACCTTCCCGGCGGCGTCCTTCGTCGCGCCGACCGTGGGCGGGGTGAGCCTGCAGTACCTCGGGGACTGGCACTGGCTGATCGTCGGCGCGGTCGGGCTGCTCGCCGCCGGCGGTCACCTGCTGGCCGGCCCGTCCCGGCAGCGCCGGGTGGCCGCCCTGCGCGCCGCCGCGCCGCCGCGCGTCCCGCAACGACTGCCCGGCTGAGATCCGGTCCACGCCGGGCCGGGGGCACCGACGTCGGCCGGCGGTCCGTCAGGGTCGGCCGCCGGTGGCCGACCCACGGCAGAGCGCCCACCTCGACCGTGGTCGTGGTGGGCGCTCGAACCGCTTGCCCGGCGGCGGCGGGCGACACTCACCCCCGTAAGCGTCGCCCGCTCGCGCCGCCGGTTCCACGGGTGGCACCGTCCCCCAACGGTGTGCTCCACCCGTTTCTTGCGCCTCGCTCGGTGCACGGATCTGATCGATCCGCCGCTCCCCCGAACGGTTCCGAGCGTGGCGCGGTGCAATAAAGTTAGTTCGCCCGGATCCCCGGATTCAACCCGCATTGCTGTCTCGCCGGTCACAGCTCCGGGGTGTCCCCCGCTGTTCCGGGCCTCGCGATGTGTGCCAACGTCGCCTTCCCGCCCGGCATTCCCCTAAACCCCTCAGGCGTCTTCCCGATCGGGTGACTCCGTACGGAAGAAGTTGCTCGGCCGGCCGTCGCGCAACTGCTCCTGGTAGATGAGATTCAGCCCGCGCGAGTCGAACGTCCGGAACCACTCCTCCCAGGAGATCACCCGGATCCGACCGCTCTCCCGGTAGCCGGGGATGTCGAAGGTCAGCACCCCCGGTCGATCGTCCCGCTCGGTCCCGGCGATGGTGGCCGGCTTGGCGTCGCGCGCCTCGGCCCAGTGCCGGATCACCTCGTGGTTGGTGGTGACCAGGCTGCGCCCGGGACGCTCCGGCCGATCCGCCGGTGAGGAGATCAGCTGCGAGGACCGCACCGACCGGGAGGTGGAACGACCGGTCCGGATGCCGGTGGCCGGGGCACCCGCCGCCGGCCCGGCCTCGGCCCGGGTGGTGGGCTTCCGGGCCGTCGTGGACCTGCCGGCCGGCGCGGTCTTCGCCGTCGTCTTCTTCGCGGGCGCGGCCTTGGCGCGCGGCGTGGCCTTCTTCGCCGGCGCGGCCTTCGCCCGGCCCGTCGTCTTCTTCGCCGGGGCGGCCTTGGCCCGGGCGGTGGACTTGGCGGGCGTCGTCTTCGCGGGCGCGGTCTTCTTCGCCGCGGTCTTCTTCGCCGCGGTCTTCTTCGCCGTCGTCGCCTTCGCCGGTGCGGCCTTGCGCGCCCCGGTCGCCTTGCGGGCCGGCGCCGGCGCCGCCTTCGCCCGGGTGCCCTTCTCGGCGCCGGTCGCCTTCTTGCCGCCCGCCTTGGTGGCCGACGCCCGGCCGGCCGGGCCGGTGCTGCGCCGCGCGGCCGCACCCGGGCGGCTCTCCGACCGCAGCGTCCGCGCCAGCGTCTTCACCAGTTCGGGCTTGCGCAGCGCGGAGATGCCGGAGACACCGCGACGCTGCAGTTGGCCCCGGATGTCGTCCACCTTCATCCGGGAGATCTCCGACTCGGAGATGCCCGGCGTGCCCGGGCTCTGGTTGCCCGCCCGCCGTTTGGTACTGGTCGCCGTTCCGCCGCGACCTGAGCTGTTCCGCTGAGCCATGACATGCTCCTCCGACAGTCCGTCCTCGGCCTGCGGCGGGTCCCGAACTGCCGCACCGCAGCGGTGCGGCATACCCCTCAGGACCGGTCCGAACCTCCGGCGGACGGTTCGAAGAGGTGAGCGAAGGCGGCGAGGTTCGCGGTGGACTCGCCCCGCTTGACCCGCCACTCCCACTCGCGCCGGATCGAGCTGCCGAAGCCGATCTCCAGCATGGTGTCGAAGGACTCGTCGGAGTAGGTCAGCACCGCGCCGAGCAGGCGGTCCAGCTCGTCCGCGTCGACCCCGGCCGGGTTGACCCGACCGGTCAGGTAGACGTCGCCGACCTTGTCGATGGAGTACGAGACCCCGTACATCCGGGCGTTGCGCTGGAGCAGCCAGGCCCAGAGCTCCTCGCGCCGCTCGTCGGGCTGGCGCATCACGAACGCCTCGATCCGCAGCGCGTGCTCGCCGACGATGAGGTTGCAGATCGTCTTGAGCTTGTGCGTGCCGGGCAGGGTGATCGCGTAGGAGCCCTCGCCGGTCGACTCCCAGTCCAGCTCACGCTCGGTGCAGACGGACTCGATCAGGGCGGCCAGGTCGCTCTTCGCGCTCATCGGACCCACTCTACGGGCGGTCCGTCGGACACACCGGACGGCGAGCGGTGGTCCGGGTCACCACGAACAGGACAGAGCCGGGTCACCGGCGAGCTGGGCGGCCAACCGGCTCCGGTGCTCGGCGATCGCCTCGCCGTAGACGGCGAGCAGGCCGGAGGCGGTGCGCTGCCAGGAGAAGTTGCGCGCGTGCCGGGCCGCGCCGCGGCCCAGCTCCGCCCGTCGCGCCACGTCGGGCAGGAGCGAGCCGATGGTACGGGCCCAGTCGACCGGGTCGTGACCGTCGATGAGCACCCCGCTGACCTGGTCCCGGACCGCGGTCACCAGCCCACCGACGGCGGCCGCCACGACGGGCGTACCGCAGGCCTGGGCCTCCAGGGCGACCAGGCCGAACGACTCGTTGTACGACGGCACCGCGACCAGGTCCGCGGCCCGGTACAGGGCCGGCAGGTCGTCGCCCGTCTGCGGCGGCAGGAAGCGCACCCGGTCGGTGACGCCGAGCGAGGCGGCCAGCTCGATCAGGGCGGTGGGCCGGTCGAGGCCGCTGCCGCTCGGGCCGCCGCAGATCACCACGGTCAGCTCGTCGGCGAGCGCCGGGTCGCGGTCACGCAGCGCGGCGACGGCGCGGATGAGCACGTCCGGCGCCTTCAACGGCTGGATCCGGCCGACGAACGCCACCACGTACCCGGCGGTGGGCAACCCGAGCCGGCGCCGGGCGGCGAGCTGGCCGGCCCGCCGGTCCCCTACGGTGGGTCGGAACCGGTCCAGGTCGACACCGGGCTCGACCACGGCCACCCGGGCCGGGTCGGCGTCGTAGCAGCCGATCAGGTCGCCGGCCTCCACCCGGGTGTTGGCGACCAGGCGGTCGGCCTCGGCGACCACCTGCTCCTCGCCGATCACCCGGGCCTTCGGCTCCGGGCGGTCACCGGCGGCGAGCTTCGCGTTCTTGACCTTGGCCAGGGTGTGCGCGGTGTGCACCAGCGGCACCCCCCAGCGCTCCTTGGCCAGCCAGCCGACCTGCCCGGAGAGCCAGTAGTGCGAGTGGATCAGGTCGTAGTGGCCCGGCGGCCGCGACGCCTCAGCGCGCAGCACGCCGGCGGTGAAGGCGCAGAGCTGGCCGGGCAGCTCCTCCTTGGTCAGCCCCTCCAGGGGGCCGGAGGTGACGTGCCGGACGTGCACGCCGGGGGCCATCTCGACCACCGGCGGCAGGTCGCCGGAGGTGGCCCGGGTGAAGATCTCGACCTCGACGTCGGCCTCGGCGAGCCGCCGGGCGACCTCCAGGATGTAGACGTTCATGCCGCCCGCGTCGCCGGTGCCCGGCTGGTGCAGCGGCGAGGTGTGCACCGAGAGGGTCGCCACCCGCCGGGGCCGGGGCCACGGCCGCGCACAGCGCTGCCGACCGACGCCGGTGTGCATCTCCGCCACGTCCGCTCCCTCTGCCACGGTTGTTGCCGTCCCGCACGACCGGCGCTCCACGGTCAACCACCACGCCGGGTGTCATCTTCCCGATCGCGCACCGGAAATGCCTCCGTGCGTCCCTCCGGGGTGACCCAGTTCATCGACCGCCCCGACCGGGTCGGGAGGACGCGGGGGTGACAATGTCCCGATGACCTCTGTCGCGATCGTCACCGGGGCGTCCAGCGGGATCGGCGCGGCCACCGCCCGCCGGCTCGCCGCCGAGGGTTTCCACGTGCTGGCCGCCGCCCGCCGCGCCGACCGGCTCGCCGAACTGGTCACGGAGATCGCCGCGGCCGGCGGGGCGGCGACCGCGGTGACCTGCGACGTCACCTCCGACGAGTCGGTGGCGGCGCTGGCCGACGCCGCCGCGTCCGCGCCGGGTCCGGTGACCCTGCTGGTGAACAACGCCGGCGGCGCGCGCGGGCTGGACCCGGTGGAGTCCGGTTCGGTCGGTGACTGGCAGTGGATGTACGACGTCAACGTGCTCGGCACGCTCCGGGTCACCCAGGCCCTGCTGCCCGCGCTGGAGTCCTCCGGGGCCGGCACGATCGTCATCGTCTCCTCCACCGCCGGCTTCACGGTCTACGAGGGCGGCGGCGGCTACACGGCGGCGAAGCACGCGCAGACCGCCATCGCCGGCACGCTGCGGTTGGAGCTCTGCGGCCGGCCGGTCCGCGTGATCGAGATCGACCCGGGAATGGTCAAGACCGACGAGTTCGGGCTGGTGCGGTTTGCCGGCGACGAGGCGAAGGCCGCCGCCACCTACGCCGGGGTGGCCGAGCCGCTGGTCGCCGAGGACGTCGCGGACTGTGTCGCCTGGTGCGCGACCCGTCCGCACCACGTCAACGTGGACCGGCTGGTGGTCCGCCCGCTGGCCCAGGCCGCCCAGCACAAGGTGCACCGGACGTCCTGATGGGGCGACGGCCGCTGGGGGCGGTCACCCGGGGCACCACGAATCCCAACCGGCTGCGCCGGGTGGACAACTGGATCGTGGCGACCTGCGGGGACCGGCTCCGCGCGGCGGCCGACCCGCTGGTGGTGGATCTCGGGTACGGCGCCACCCCGGTCACGGCCGTGGAGCTGCGCGCCCGGCTCGCCGCCGGGGTCCGCGCCGACGTGCGGGTGGTCGGCCTGGAGATCGATCCGGTACGCGTGGCCGCGGCCCAGCCCGCCGCCGAGCCGCCGGGGCTCACCTTCGCCCGGGGCGGCTTCGAGCTGGCCGGTCTGCGTCCCGCCCTGGTCCGCGCGTTCAACGTGCTCCGCCAGTACGACGAGAGCGAGGTCGCCGCGGCCTGGCGGACGATGACCGACCGGCTGGCCCCCGGCGGGTTGCTGGTGGAGGGGACCTGCGACGAGCTGGGCCGCCTCGGCGGCTGGGTGCTGCTCGACGCCGCCGGGCCACGGACGTTGACCCTGGCCGCCCGGCTGGCCACTCTGGAGTCCCCGATCCAGCTGGCCGAGCGGCTGCCCAAGGCGCTGATCCACCGCAACGTGCCCGGGGAGCCCGTGCACGACCTGATCCGCGCCCTGGACGACGCCTGGCAGGCCGCCGCCGGCTACGCCCCCTTCGGCCCCCGGCAACGCTGGCTCCGGGCGGTCACCGCCCTGCGCGCGGCCGGCTGGCCGGTCCTGGACCGCCCCCGCCGCTGGCGCCAGGGCGAACTGACCGTCCCCTGGCCCACCGTCGCCCCCACCTGACCGCCCCCACCTCCCCCCGCTCGCTCACCCCGGGTCACTCACCCCGTTGATCATGAAGTTGGCGGCGGTTTGGAGATCGACACCGCCGTCAACTTCATGATCGACGAGGTGGACGCCCTGGGGGCGAGGTGGGGGTGGGTGGGGTGGGGGTGGGGGTCAGATCGTGCAGTTGATGAGGACGGGTTCGGGGTGGAGGGTCACCGCGAAGCGTTCGTGGACGCCGTCGCGGATGTGGCGGGCGAGGGTGATCAGGGCCTCGGTGGTGGCGGTGCCGCTGCGGTTGGTGAGGGCGAGGGTGTGCTTGCTGGAGATCGCCACGCCCCCGCGGCCGGGGTGGCCCTTGCTGAAGCCGGCCTTGTCGATCAGCCAGGCGGCGCTGACCTTGACCATGTCCCCCGCGCCGGGCCAGGCGGGCGGTTCACCGAGGTCCGCGCCGAGAGCGCGCCGGCGCAGCAGCTCGTACGCGGCCCGGTCGAGCACCGGGTTGGTGAAGAACGAGCCCACCGACCAGGTGTCCGGGTCCTCGGCGTCGAGCACCATGCCCTTGCCGGCGCGCAGCCGCAGCACGGCGGCCCGGGCGTCGGCCAGCGGCACCCGGTCACCGACGGCAACGCCGAGGGCGCGGGCCAGCTCGGCGTAGCGCACCGGGCCGGAGAGCGGGGAGCGGTGCAGCCGGAAGTCGACCGAGAGCACCACCCAGCGCTCGCTGTACTTGAAGATGCTGGACCGGTACGCGAACCCGCAGTCCGCCGCGTCGACCCGGCCCAGGCTGCCGTCGGCGCGGTCGAGGACCTGGACGCCGGTGATGATCTCGGCCACCTCCTGGCCGTACGCGCCGACGTTCTGGATCGGGGTGGCGCCGGCCGAGCCGGGGATCCCGGACAGGCACTCCAGGCCGGACCAGCCGTTGGCGACGGTGGCCGCGACCAGGTCGTCCCAGGGCTCACCGGCCTCGACCCGTACGGTGACGGTGTCGGCGTCCTCGGCGACCACCCGCAGCCCCCGGGAGCGGACCAGGACGACCGTGCCGGGGAAGCCCGCGTCGCCGACGACGACGTTGCTGCCACCCGCGAGGATCAGGACCGGCTCGTCCCGCCGCTGCGCCTGCCGCACCTTTTGTACGATCTCGTCGGCGCTGGTGGCGGCCTCGAGCCGGGCGGCGGCGCCACCGAGGCGGAGCGTGGTGTACCGCGCCAGGGCGGCCGGGTCGGCGGGGTCGGCTCCGGTGGCCGGTTCGGCGTAGACGTCTGACACGCCCTTCACCCTAGGCTGAGGGGTAGCCGAGGCACCCACTGGTGGCCCGGTCACCCCCGGGAGGATTGCGATGAGCAGACTGCACGGCACGAAGGACTTCTGGATCGGGGCGCTCCGGGCGGACGGCCCGGCGTTCGCCGCCGCCGTCGCCGAGGCCCCGCCGGAGACACCGGTGCTGTCCTGTCCGGGCTGGACGGTCGCCGACCTCACCCTGCACCTCGCCGGCGTCTACCACTGGGTGCACTCCTTCGTCGGCTCCGGGCAGACCAGCCAGCCGGCCCGCCGAGGCGCCGCCGAACTGCCCGCCGGCGTGACCCCGTTGCAGCACTGGCAGCAGGGATACGACCAGCTCATGACCCTGTTCGACACGCTGGACCCGGAGGCTCCGGCGTGGAACTGGGCGCCGCAGCCGAAGAAGGCCGGCTTCTGGACGCGCCGGGTCGCGCACGAGACGGCGGTGCACCGCTGGGACGCCCAGCTCGCGATCGCCGCCGGTGAGCCAATCGAGGCGAAGCTCGCCGCCGACGGGGTCAGCGAGGCGTTGGACACCTTCCTGCCCGCGGGCCACCGCAGGACGCCCGGCCAGTGGCACGGCGTGGTGCAGCTGACCGCGACGGACGCCGCCCAGGAGTGGTACCTGCGGCTGCGCGGCGAGGGGGTGGCCCTGCTCGACACCGCCACCGTCTTCGGCCACGACGACCACCACGCCCGAGCGCAGGCCACCGGCACCGCCAGCGACCTGCTGCTCGCTCTCTGGGGCCGGGTCAGCTTCGACACCCTCGACGTGGCGGGCGACCGCTCGCTGCTGGAGGGCCTGCGCACCGGCTGATCCCGCCCACCGTTCGGAGGGGGCCGTCCTGCCACGGGGACGGCCCCCTTTCCGTGTCCACATCGCCGCGACGGGTCGCGCCCCGGTCGCTGAGAGAGCGCTCTCTTGACAGATGCCGGACCGCCCACCACCCTGTCGTGAGAGCGCTCTCTCGGCCCCTTGGCACCTCGGAAACCCGGGCCCGCGACTCGCTCATCAGCAGGTCCACCCGCTCCACCATCCGATGATCCGAGAGGAATCCCATGGCTACCTTCTCCCGCCGCCGCCTGGCGGCGGTGGCCCTCGTGGCCACCACGGCGCTGCTCGGCACCGCCGCCTGCGGTGGCGCCGACGACGCCGCCCAGGACGGGCCGATCACCCTGACCGTCGATGTCTTCGGCCAGTTCGGCTACGAGGAGCTGTACAAGGAGTACATGGCCAGCCACCCCGACGTGAAGATCGTCGAGCGGGGCACCGGCAGCAACCTCGACGAGTACTCGCCGAAGCTCACCCAGTGGCTCGCCACCGGCAAGGGCGCGGGCGACGTGGTCGCCATCGAGGAGGGGCTGCTGGTCGAGTACAAGGCCAATCCGCACCACTTCGTCAACCTGTTCGACCACGGCGCCGCCGACCTCAAGGGCAACTTCCTGGAGTGGAAGTGGAACCAGGGGCTCACCGCCGACGGCAAGCACCTGGTCGGCCTCGGCACCGACGTGGGCGGCATCGCCATGTGCTACCGCAAGGACCTCTTCGCGAAGGCCGGCCTGCCCACCGCACGGGCCGAGGTGTCCAAGCTCTGGCCGACCTGGCAGGACTACATCAGGGTCGGCGAGCAGTTCAAGGCGAAGAACACCGGGGCGTCGTTCCTCGACGCGGCGACCAACACCTTCAACACGATCCTGCTCCAGACCGCCGGCAACACCTCGGGTCACAGCTACTACGACACCGCCGACAACCTGGTCGTCGACAGCAACCCCGCCGTCAAGCAGGCGTACGACCTGACGATGGACATCATCGACTCCGGCCTCTCCGGCAGGTACGGGTCCTGGTCGGAGGAGTGGGTCTCCGCCTTCAAGCAGTCGAAGTTCGCCACCATCGCCTGCCCCGCCTGGATGACCGGCGTCATCGAGGGCAACGCCGGTCCGGCCGCCAAGGGCAGGTGGGACATCGCCCAGGTGCCCGGCGACGGCGGCAACTGGGGCGGCTCGTTCCTCGCCGTGCCGAAGCAGAGCAAGCACCAGGCCGAGGCGGCCGAGCTGGCCAAGTTCCTGACCAGCGCCAAGGGCCAGATCGGGGCCTTCAAGGCCAAGGGCCCGCTGCCGTCGTCGCCGCAGGCGCTCGACGACCCGGCGATCGCCGACTCGAAGAGCGCGTACTTCTCCGACGCCCCGGTCGGCAGGATCTTCGGCACCGGCGCGAAGAGCCTGAAGCCGGTCTACATGGGTCCGAAGAACCAGGCCGTCCGCACCGAGGTGGAGAACGCGGTCCGCACGGTCGAGCTGGGCCAGCGCACCCCCGCCCAGGGCTGGACCGACGCGGTGAACAACGCCAAGAAGGCCGCCGCCAAGTAGCCCGCGCGCCACCTCCCCGTCGGTGCAGGAGCGATGGTCGTGGCCGGAGATCGTCCGACGACGACGAGCCCTGGACCGACGGGGAGGGTGGGCACGGCGGAGAAGGAGTTCATGGCATGGCCGTTCAGCTCGACGCTCGGCCGCCGGTCCTGCCGGCGCCGCGGCACGCCCGCCCGAAGCGGGGCAGCCGACTCACCCGGTTCGACACCCGGTACTCGCCCTACCTCTACATCGCACCGTTCTTCCTGCTCTTCGCGGTCTTCGGGATCTACCCGCTGGTCTACACGTTCTGGGTCTCGCTGCACGACTGGGACCTGCTCGGCGCCAACCCGACGTTCATCGGGGCGCAGAACTACACCCAGTTGCTCGCCGACCCCGACTTCTGGCACTCGGTGGTCAACACCCTCGGGATCTTCGTCATCTCCACGGTGCCGCAGCTGCTCCTCGCGCTCTGGCTGGCCAACCTGCTCAACCGCCAGCTGCGCGCGCGGACCACCTGGCGGATGGCGGTGCTCGTACCCAACGTCACCTCCACCGCCGCGGTGGCGATCGTCTTCGGGGTGCTCTTCGGCCGCGAGTTCGGCATGGTCAACTGGTTGCTCGACCTGGTCGGCGTCGACGCGATCGACTGGAAGGCCAACCGGTTCGCCTCCTGGGTGGCCATCTCGACCATGGTCGACTGGCGCTGGACCGGCTACAACGCGCTGATCTTCCTGGCCGCGATGCAGGCCATCCCGCGCGACCTGTACGAGTCGGCCTCGATCGACGGCGCCGGTCGGTCCCGGCAGTTCTGGTCGATCACCGTGCCGCTGCTCAAACCGACGATCATCTTCGCCGTCATCATCTCCACCATCGGCGGGCTCCAGCTCTTCACCGAGCCCCGCCTCTTCAACTCCGGCACCAACGCGATCCGGGGCGGACCGCTGCGCGAGTCCCAGACGGTGACCATGTACATGTTCGAGAACGCCTTCGCGCCGCACTACAACTTCGGCTACGGCTCCGCGGTCGCCTGGCTGCTCTTCGCCCTGATCGCCGTGGTGGCCGCCATCAACGTGCTGGTCCTCCGCCGGCTCGGCGGCGGCGCGGGCAAGGAGGGATCCCGATGACCCGACTCTGGTCGGCCGGCCGACTCACCTACGCGGCACTGGCCGCCACCGCCCTCCTGTCGATCTTCCCGATCTACTGGATGTTCGTGGTGGCCAGCCGGACCAGTGACGCGATGGGCCAGGTGCCGCCCCCGGTCACCCCCGGCGGCAACCTCGGCGCCAACATCTCCCGGCTTCTCGCCAACACCGACGCGAACTTCCTGACCGGCCTGGTCAACTCGACGATCGTGGCGGTCTCGGTCACCGTCTCGGTGGTCTTCTTCTCCACCCTGGCCGGGTTCGCCTTCGCCAAGCTGCGCTTCCGCGGGCGCAACGCGCTGCTGCTGGTCATCATCGCGACGATGATGGTGCCCACCCAGCTCGGCGTCATCCCGCTCTACCTGCTGATGACGAAGCTGAACTGGAACGACCGGCTGCCGGCGGTGATCGTCCCGGCGCTGGTCACCGGCTTCGGCGTGTTCATGATGCGCCAGTACGCCGGCCAGGCGGTCAGCACCGAGCTGATCGAGGCCGCCCGGATCGACGGGTGCAGCACCGCGCGGATCTACTGGAACGTGGTGCTGCCCGCGCTGCGCCCCGCCGCCGCCGTGCTCGGCCTGCTCACCTTCATGACCACCTGGAACGACTTCCTCTGGCCGTACGCCGTGCTCAACGACCCGGAGAACCCGACCGTGCAGCTGTCGCTGCGGGCGCTCTCCGACGGCTACTACCAGGACATGTCGCAGGTGTTCACCGGGACGGCCATCGCCACCCTGCCCCTGCTGCTCGTGTTCGTCCTGTTCGGCCGCCAGATCATCGGCGGCATCATGGAAGGTGCGGTGAAGGCGTGAGCGCGAGGAGTGAGCCGGTCCCGCCGGCCCCGCGGTCGGGAACGGAGGACGGCACGGTGAGTGAGTTCCGGTTTCCCGAGAACTTCGTCTGGGGCGCGGCCACCGCGGCGTACCAGATCGAGGGCGCGGCCCACGACGACGGGCGCGGCCCGTCGATCTGGGACACCTTCAGCCGTACGCCCGGCAAGGTGCACCGGGGGCACACCGGCGACGTCGCCTGCGACCACTACCACCGGTACGCCGACGACGTGGCCCTGATGTCCGAGCTGGGGCTGCGGGCGTACCGCTTCTCGGTGGCCTGGCCCCGGATCCAGCCCGACGGCACCGGCCCGGTCAACCCGCGCGGGCTGGACTTCTACGACCGGCTCACCGACGCGCTGCTCGACCGGGGCATCGACCCGATCGTCACCCTCTACCACTGGGACCTGCCGCAGTCCCTCCAGGACCGGGGCGGCTGGACCAACCGGGACACCGCCGAGCACCTCGCCGACTACGCGGTCGCCGTACACCACCGGCTCGGCGACCGGATCCGCACCTGGACCACGCTCAACGAGCCGTGGTGCTCGGCGTACCTCGGCTACGGCAACGGGGTGCACGCCCCCGGCGAGCGGGACGCCGGGGCGGCCTTCGCCGCCGTACACCATCTGCTCCTCGGCCACGGCCTGGCGGCCCGCGCGCTGCGCGCGGCCGGCGCGCGGACCCTCGGCATCACCCTCAACCCGGCGGACGTGCAGCCGGCGGACCCGGACAGCGCGGCCGACCGCGCGGCGGTCCGGCTGGTCGACGGGCTGCACAACCGGATCTTCCTCGATCCGCTGACCGGCGCCGGCTACCCGGACGACGTGCTGGAGCACGTCAGCCGCCTGGTGGCACCGACATTCGTCCGGGACGGCGACGAGAAGACCATCGCCGCGCCGATCGACCTGCTCGGCGTCAACTACTACGCCCCGACCTACGTCGCCGGCCGGCCCGACGGGGCCGGGGGCGGCGGGGCGTACCCGGGCACCGAGGGCGCGGTGGAGTTCCTCCCGCCGACCGGCCCGCTGACCGACTCGGGCTGGATGATCGAGGCCGCCGGGCTGACCCGGCTGCTGGAGCGGATCGACCGGGACTACCCGGGGCTGCCCCTGATGATCACCGAGAACGGCGGCGCCTTCCCGGACCGGGCCGGCGCCGACGGCCCGGTGGTGGACAGCGACCGGATCGCCTACCTCGACGGACATCTGCGCGCGGCGCACCGGGCCATCGCCCGGGGAGTCGACCTGCGCGGCTATCTCGTATGGTCGTTGCTGGACAACTTCGAGTGGGCCGAGGGCTACCGGAAGCGGTTCGGGATCGTCCACGTCGACTACCTGACCCAACGGCGCACACCGAAGTCCAGCGCCCGGTGGTACCAGGAGGTGATCTCCCGGAACGGGCTGTGACGAGGCGGTGGTAGCGGGGATGACGACGGCACAACGACCGACCCTGGAGGCGGTCGCCCGGCGGGCCGGGGTGTCCCGGGCGACCGTGTCCCGGGTGGTCAACGGCTCCACCACCGTCGCCGAGCCGATCCAGGAGGCGGTCCGCCGGGCGGTGGCCGAGCTGGGGTACGTGCCGAACCTGGCCGCCCGCAGCCTGGTCACCCAGCGGACCGACTCGGTCGCCCTGGTGATGCCCGAGGAGGCCACCCGGGTCTTCTCCGACGACCAGGTCTTCCCCGGGATCATCCGGGGCGCGGCGCAGGAGCTGGAGGCGGCCGACAAGCAGCTGGTGCTGATGCTCGCCGGGTCGGCGGCCGGCCACGAGCGGGTCGAGCGGTACACCACCGGACGGCACGTGGACGGGGTGCTCTTCGCCTCGCTGCACGGGGAGGATCCGCTGCCCGGCACGCTGAGCCGGCTCGGCATCCCGGTGGTCTGCGCCGGCCGGCCGCTGGACGGCGCCCAGGTGCCGTACGTCGACGTGGACAACGTCGGCGGGGTGACCCGGGCGGTGCGCCACCTGATCGGGAACGGTCGCCGGCGGATCGCCACCATCGCCGGCCCGCAGGACATGATCGCCGGTATCGAACGGCTCACCGGCTACCGGGAGACGGTCGCCGCCGCCGGGCTGGCGGAGCTGGTCGCGTACGGCGACTTCACCCGGGAGTCCGGGGCCGCGGCGATGCACCAGCTGCTCACCGCGCACCCCGACCTGGACGCGGTCTTCGCCGCCTCCGACCTGATGGCGCACGCCGCCCTGCGGACGCTGCGCGAGGCGGGGCGACGGGTGCCCGAGGACGTCGCGGTGATCGGCTTCGACGACATCGAGACGGCGGCGTACACCGAGCCGCCGCTCACCACGGTGCGCTGGGAGATCGTCGAACTGGGCCGGGAGATGACCCGACAGCTGCTCCGGCTGGCCGCCGGTGAGGTGATCGAGGAGGCGGTGATCCTCCCGACGGAGCTGGTGGTGCGCGCATCGGCCTGACGGCTGCGGCGGCGGCCGGTGCGGCCACCGGTTAACCCGTGGCCGCCCGTCCCCCGGCCCTCTACCCTCGGCGGCATGACGGACCCACGCGCGGCATCCCGGCCCACGGCAACGGTCCCGGCGGCCGGCGTCCCCGTGTCCCCCCGGCGGGCCGGAGGGTTCGCGATCCGGGCGGCCCGGCCGGAGGACGCGGCGGAGGTGGTGGCGCTGCGCGCAGTCGTCCATCCGTACCTGGTGCGGGGCGTCGAGTCGACCCGGCAGATGATCGCCCAACCCCCACCCGGCGAGGACTGGACCGCCTGGGTGGTCGAGTCCGCCGGTCAGGTGATCGGCTGGGCGTCCGCGTACCGCAACAGCCAGACCTCCGAGGCGGACTTCGGCGAGATCTCCACGCTGCACGTCCACCCCGAGCATCGGGGCCGGGGCGCGGGCACCGCGCTGCTCACCGCCGCCCTGGACCACCTGCGTGCCATCCGGGCCCGCCGGGTGCTCACCTGGGTCCGGCCCGAGTCGCTGGACTTCGCCCGCCGGCACGGTTTCACCCCGAGCCGGGAGATGGTGCTGTCCGCGCTCGACCTGCGACCGGCCCCACCGGCGCCCGAGCCGCCCCCGGAGGTACGGCTGCTCGCGGCGACGGAGGTGGACCCGCGCCGCATCCACGCCGCCGACGTCGCCTCGGCCGCCGACGAGCCCGGCGACGTGCCGTCGGACGCGATCGCCTACGACAGTTGGCGGTACGAGGTCTGGGACAACCTGGGCCTGGACCGCGCGGCCAGCACGGTGGCCGAAGTCGACGGCGAGCTGGCCTCGTTCAGCCTGGTCAAGCGGGACGGCGACCGGATGTGGTCGGACTACACCGGCACCGTGCCGGCGTACCGGGGCCGCGGGTTGGCCCGCCTGGTCAAGCGGGCGGCCCTGCACCGGGCCGCCGCCGGCGGGGTACGGGTGGCGTACACCTCCAACGACGGGGCGAACGCCCCCATGCTGGCGGTCAACACCCGGCTGGGCTACCGCCCGGTCGCCTCGCAGTGGTCCTGCCTCCGCGACCTGGCGTGATCAGCCCGCCGCGGCGACCCGCGCCGCCGTGGCGTACGTGTCCGCGCCGAAAAGCACCAGCCGGGCCTCGGTGACGGTGGCGGGCGTGGCGGCGCGCAGCACGGCCAGCGCCTGGCGTACGGCGTCGTCGACCGGCCAGCCGTAGACGCCGGCGGAGATCAGCGGGAACGCCACCGTGATCGCGCCCAACTCGTCGGCGACGGCCAGGCTGTTGGCGTAGCAGTCGCGCAGCAGCGCCGACCGGTCCTCGGTGGCCGAGAAGACCGGACCGACGGTGTGCACCACCCAGCGCGCCGGCAGCTCACCGGCGGTGGTGGCGACCGCCTCGCCGGTGGGCAGCCCGCGGCCGTACCGGGAGGCGCGCAGGGCCCGGCACTCCGCGAGGATCGCGGGGCCGCCCCGGCGGTGGATCGCGCCGTCCACTCCCCCGCCGCCGAGCAGCGACGAGTTGGCGGCGTTGACGATCACGTCGACCCGCTGGGCGGTGATGTCCCCCTCGACCAGGGTGATCTCCATGTCAGGACTCCCGGATGGGCTGGCCGAACGTCCGGCGGGTGAGCAGGGTGGCCCCGGCGACGGCGGCCGGCATCACCAGCACCGCACCGAGCGGGATCAGGAAGCAGACGAAGACCGCCACGCCGAAGCCCAGCGCGGTGGGCCGGTCCGCCTTCAGCATGGACCGCCGCTCCGGCAGCCGCAGCCCGCGCCGGGCGAACGGCGCGCCGACCAGTTCCACGGTGAGCAGCCAGCCGCCCACCGCCGCCCCGATCACCGGTACCACGGTCTGCCCGACCACCGGGATGAACCCGGCGGCGAAGAGCGGGATGCCGATCAGCACCGAGAGGCCCACCAGCCGCAGCGAGTCGGCGGCGCTGCGCCGCAGCGACGCCCAGAACGGCACCTCCACCGCGTCGGGGGTGCCGCCGAGGCGCTCCTCCACCCGTTCGGAGATCTTCTCGTAGAACGGGTCGCCGATGGCGAGGGTGACCGCCGTGAAGGCGACCACCCCGAGCAGGCCGCCCAGCCCGAGGAAGGCCAGCCCGGCGATCACCCGGACCAGGCTGCGCGGCGTCGGCGACCAGTCGTCGGCGAACGGGGTGACCAGCGCGGCTAGGTTGTCCACGAAGTACACCAGGGCGGCGATCGCGGAGAGAAAGAGCGCACCGGAGATCAACGCCGGCACGACACCGAGCAGCATCAGCCCGGGGCTGCGGACGTAGAGGGCGAGGCCGCGCAGGAGCAGGCCGACGCCGGCGAAGAACCCGCCGGCCGCACCGGTTACGGGCGTGAAGATCCGGGGTGCGTTCACGAGCGGGAGCCTAGTGGTACCTCCGAAGGTGCGCCGGGCACAGCCGTACGCGTTCCGGCCGACCTAGTCGGAGCGGGATGACCGCTCGGCCGCGGTGAGCAGTTCCTCCGTCGCCCGGCGCAGCGTGGCGCGCGCCTGCTGCGGATCGCCCAGCGCGCCGCCCTGCAGAGCACCGTCGCGCAGCAGCACCAGTACCCGCGCCGTGTGGTCCGGGTCGGCGTGGCCGGCCTCAACCCCCCAGCATAAAGAGAGACCGTTCGTTCCGCCGTCACCCACGGCGGTGACGTGATGTGCTCCACGCCGCCTTGCGAACGCCAGGAGAACGACTAGTCTTTCCGGAGAAAGACCGATCGTTCTACTACTCCGAGGAGTTGCCATGCGCATCCGGAACCTGCTGAGCCTGTCCGCCCTCGCCGCTGTCGGAATCGCGGCCAGCCTCGGCACCGGCGCGACCAGCGCCGCCGCCGACCGCCACCACGGCCCCAAGCCGACCGTGGTGCTCGTGCACGGGGCGTTCGCCGACTCGTCGAGCTGGCACGGAGTGGTGTCGCGGCTGCAGAAGAACGGCTACCCGGTCCTCGCCCCGGCGAACCCGCTGCGCGGCCTGAGCTCCGACGCCGACTACCTGAAGCAGCTGCTGGCCACGGTGTCGGGCCCGGTCGTCCTCGTCGGACACTCCTACGGCGGATCGGTGATCACCAACGCCGCCGTGGGCAACCCCAACGTGACCGACCTGGTGTACGTGGCAGCCTTCGCCCCCGACGCCGGGGAGAGCGTGCTCGGCCTGTCCAGCCAGGTCCCCGGCAGCACGCTCCCGGAGTCGCTGGCACCCCCGGTTCCGCTCGGCGACGGCAGCCACGACCTCTACATCCGGCAGGACGCCTACCACGGCCAGTTCGCCGCCGACGTGTCGCCCGCCAAGGCCGCCCTCTCCGCGGTCACCCAGCGCCCGGTCCGCGACGCCGCTCTCGCCGAGGGCTCCGGCGCCCCTGCCTGGAAGACGATCCCGTCCTGGTTCGTGCTCGCCGGCGCCGACAAGAACATCCCCATCGCCGGCCAGCGGTTGATGGCCGAGCGAGCCGGCTCCCGCCACACCGTCCAGGTCGACACCGCGTCGCACTCCATCGCCGTCTCCCACCCCGACGTCGTCGCCGACCTCATCGACAAGGCCGCTACCACCAGGTAACGGCCGGGTACCACCGGGACGCGCGTACCAGCACGGGCAGGATGGGCGGATGCGCGCGTCCCGGTTGATCTCCCTGGTGTTGCTGCTCCAGACCCGGGGGACGATGACCGCCGCCGAGCTGGCCCGGGAGCTGGAAGTCGCCGAGCGGACGGTCTACCGGGACGTGCAGGCGCTCGCCGCCGCCGGAGTGCCGGTCTACGCCGACCGGGGCCGGGCCGGCGGCTACCGGCTGCTCGGCGGCTACCGGACCCGGCTGACCGGGCTGACCCGCGACGAGGCGGAGGCGCTCTTCCTCTCCGGGCTGCCCGGACCGGCCGGCGACATGGGGCTCGCCGACGCGGTGGCCGCCGCCGAGCTGAAGGTCCTCGCCGCGCTGCCGCCGAGCCTGCGGGACGCGCCCGCCCGCGCCGGGCAGCGGTTCCACCTGGACGTGCCGGGCTGGTTCCGGGAGTCCACGCCCCCGCCCTGGCTGGCCGAGCTGGCCCGGGCGGTCTGGCGGGACCGGGTGGTCGAGCTGCGCTACCGGCGCGGCGAACGTGAGGTCACCCGGCGGGTCGAGCCGTACGGGTTGGTGCTCAAGAGCGGGGTCTGGTATCTCGTCGGCCGGGTCGGCGACGGGATGCGCACCTACCGGGTGGACCGGGTGGTCGAGGTCGCGGCGGACGGGGAGACCTTCGCCCGGGACGACGCCTTCGACCTGGGCGGCTACTGGCGGGAGCAGGCGGAGTCGTTCCTGCGGCGGATGCTCGGCGATCGGATCACCGTCCGGGTCAGCCCCGCCGGTCTGCGTGCGCTGCGCTGGGCCGCCGACGCCCGCTTCGCGTACGAGGAGGCGGTGGCCGCCGCCGGCGAGCCCGACGGGCAGGGGTGGGTGACCACCCGGCTGCCCGTCGAGTCCGTCGCCGTGGCGTACGACGTGGTGCTGCGGCTCGGGCCGGAGGTGGAGGTGCTCGACCCGCCGGAGCTGCGGGCGCGCCTGGCCGAGGCGGCGGCCCGCCTGGCCGCCCTGTACGACGACCGCCCGGCTCAGCGGTAGCCGGTCACGTCGGCCGGCTTCCCCGCGTCCACCACCTCGGCGATGTAGCGGAACGCGTCCGGCTGGCTGCCGTCGACGTCGGTGAAGCCGTACACCCGGGCCAGCTCTCCGGCGGAGAGGGAACGGCCGTTCCAGCGGGCCCGTTCCTCGTCGGCGGCCAGGGCCGCGACCGCCCGCCCGACGAAGGCCGGCGTCTCGGAGATGAGGAAGTGCGGGTCCATGGCGGCGCCGTCGCGCCAGTTGGCCTCGGTCACCCCGAAGTGCTCCAGCATCGCCTCGGACCGGATCCAGCCGGGGGTGAGCGCGACGGCGGTGCAGCCGTGCGGCTTCAGCTCGTGGGCCTGGCTGAAGGCGAGCCGGTTGACCGACGCCTTGGCCAGGTCGTAGAAGACCGAGAGCCGGTAGTTGGCGTCGTTGTAGTCCTTCGTGCCGTCGCCGACCTCCACCACCAGCCCGCCGGGGTTGCGGATCAGCAGCGGCAGGGCGAAGTGGCTGGTGATGATGTGGGTGTCCACCGCCAGCCGGAGCGTGCGGAAGCCCGCCTCCAAGGGCTGCTCCCAGACCGGCTTCTCCCAGGTGATCAAGGGGTCGCTGCCCCAGATGTCGTTGACCAGCACGTCGAGCCGGCCCTGCTCGGCGTCGATCCGGGCCACCAGGTTGCGGACCTGGTCGGGCACCAGGTGGTCGACCCGTACCGCGATGCCGGTCCCCCCGGCGGCGGTGACCAGCTCGGCAGTCTCCTCGATGGTCTCCGGCCGGTCCAGCTCGGAGCGGCCGGCGCGGCTGCTGCGCCCGGTGGCGTAGACGGTCGCCCCGGCCGCGCCGAGCTGGACCGCGATCTGCCGGCCGGCGCCCCGGGTCGCCCCGGCCACCAGGGCGACCTTCCCTGTCAGTGGTGTCGTCGTCATGCCGGCGAGCCTGTCAGCGATACCTGACAGCCGAAGTCCAGTTTCGCCGAACGGGTGTCGTGGGTCATGCTCGCCGGCATGCACCTGCTGCTCTCCGGGATCGTCGGCTCGGTCGCGTACGGGCTGTCCGGGCCGGGCTCGGACACCGACCGGATCGGCGTCTTCGCCGCGCCCACGGTGGCCTTCCACGGCCTGCACCCGCCCCGCGAGTCGGTGGTCACCACCGACCCGGACGTCACCCTGCACGAGGCCGGGAAGTACGCGAAGCTGGCGCTGGGCGGCAACCCGACGGCCAGTGAGCTGATGTGGCTGCCCGACGACTGCTACGAGACCCGGTCGGAGTTCGGCGAGCGGCTGATCGAAATCCGCTCGGCGTTCCTCAGCGCGCCCCGGGTCCGCGACGCCTACCTCGGGTACGCCGGCCAACAGTTCCGCAAGCTGACCAGCCGTGACTCGTCGCAGGTGGGCGGCCGGCGGCGCTCGGCGAAGCATGCCCGGCACCTGGCCCGGCTCCTGCACCAGGGCCGGCTGCTCTACGCGACCGGCGCCCTGGAGATCCGGTTGGCCGACCCGGACTGGTTCCACGCGTTCGGCGAGCGGGTCGCCGGCGGCGCGCTGGCCGAGGCGGAGGCGTTGGTCGCCGAGGCGGAGCGGGACTTCGACCGGATCCGCACCCCGCTGCCGGAGCGGCCCGACGAGCCGACCGTGGAACGCTGGCTGCTCGACGTCCGCGCCGCCCACCTGCCGGCTGATCAGTCGAGGCAGAACTCGTTGCCCTCCGGGTCGGACAGCACGATGTGACCGGCGCCGAGCGGCGGAGCCGGCTCGTGGCGCCCGACCCGGGTGGCGCCGTGGGCGACGAGCCGCTCGGCCTCCGCCTCCAGGGCCGCCATCCGCGCGTCGCCCTGGAGCCCCGGGGCGGCGCGCACGTCGAGGTGCACGCGGTTCTTAGCCTGCTTGCCCTCCGGCACCCGCTGGAAGAACAGCCGCGGCCCGGAGCCCTCCGGGTCGACCAGCGCCGAGGCGTCGTTGCGGCGCTCCGGCGGCACGCCCATCGCCTCCAGGGCCCGCTCCCACGACTCGAAGCCCCCGGGCGGTTCCGGCAACTGGTAGCCGAGGGCCTCGGCCCAGAACGCCGCCAGTCCGGCCGGGTCGGCGCAGTCGAAAGTGATCTGGACGTCGCGGGCCATCTCAGCTCGCCTCCCGTGCGGTCTGCTGGCGCGTGTGCGGGTTCCAGGTGTGATCGGTCATGCGCCCACCCTCCCGCAGATAGCGGACAGGTTCGGTCCGTGATTCGTGGAACGATGAGCCCGTGACCGCCGAGGCGACGACCGAGCGGGTGCTGCGGCTGCTGGCGCTGCTGCAACGGCGGCCGTCCTGGACCGCCGCCGAGCTCGCCGCCGAGCTGGGGGTCACCGACCGCTCGGTACGCCGCGACGTGGAGCGGCTGCGCGCGGTCGGCTACCCCGTGCAGGCGACGGCGGGCGTCGGCGGCGGCTACCAGCTCGGCGCGGGCACCCGGCTGCCGCCGCTGCTCCTCGACGACGAGGAGGCGATCGCCACGGCGGTCTCCCTGCGGCTGGCGTCGGGGGGCACGGTCGCCGGGGCCGGCGAGGCGGCGCTGCGGGCGCTCGCGAAGCTCGACCAGGTGATGCCGGCGCGGCTGCGCGCCGAGGTGCGAGCGGTGCACGGCGCCACCGAGACCCTGGTCGGCCCGGGAGTGGAGATCGACGCGGAGGTGCTGGTGACGCTCGCGCGCGCCTGCCGAGACGCCGTGCGGGTGCGGTTCCGGTACGCCGGTCGCGACGCCGGGCAGCGCGAACGCACGGTCGAGCCGGTGCGGATGGTGACCACCGGCCGCCGCTGGTACCTGATGGCCCTGGACGTCGACCGCGACGACTGGCGCACCTTCCGGCTGGACCGGATGCGCGAGGTGGTGGCGACGACCTGGCGCTTCCGGGCGCGGGAGCATCCGGACCCGGTCGCCTACGTGCAGCGGTCCGTGACCGAGGCGCCGTACCGGTATCTCGCCCGGGTGCGGCTGCGCGCCCGGCCCGACCGGGTGCGGGATCTGGTGCCACCCCAGGTGGGGCGCGTCGAGGACGATCGCGACGGGTGGTGCGTGCTCGTCGTCGGCGGGGAGAAGCTGGACCAGCTCGCCGCGCACGTGGCCCGGCTGGGCTTCGACGCGGAGGTGCTGGAGCCCCCCGAGCTGCGGGAGGCCGCCGCCCTGCTCGCCCGCCGCCTCGCGGCGATGGCCGACGGCTAGTCCGCGAGGCGGACCCGGACCCGACGGTTGGCGCGGCCCTTGCTCTCCACCTTCACCACCTGGACCTTGCCGATCTGGGCGGTGGAGGCGACGTGGGTGCCCCCGTCGGCCTGCACGTCCAGCCCGACGATGTCGACGATCCGGATCTCCTGCTCCTCCGGCGGGATGAGGTTGGACTGGGTGCGGATGATGTCGGGCAGCGCGAGGGCCTCCGCGCGGGGCAGCACCCGGACGGCGACCGACCGGTCGGCGGCCACCTCCGCGTTGACGAGCTCCCGCGGACGTTACCCGTTGAGGAACGTCGAGATCCGGTCCCGCAGGTCGGCGCGTTCCGACCAGAGCACGCCCGGGCGGTCGTACAGGTGCAGGGTGGCCCGGGGCAACGCGGCGGCCAGCTCCTCGGCGACCTGCGCCGGGTGCAGGTCGTCCCCGACGCAGCCGATCACCAGGGCGGGAGCGGTCACCGCGGCGAGCGCCGAGGCGTCCGACAGCGGCGCCTGCTCCGGCAGGTCGGCCAGCCCGGGGGCGAGCCCGTCGCGGAGCAGCTGATCGAGGCGCTGGCGCAGGTAGGCCCAGCCGGCCGGGGTGTTGCGCACCGACGGCGGCAGCTCCAGGGAGACCACGTCGGCGACGGCCGAGGCGTCCCCGGCGTCCACGGCGGCGAGCAGGTCGGTCAGGCGTTGCCGGGCGACCGGCCCGCGCGGCGCGTCGAGCGCCGCGGGCAGGAAGAAGACCAGCTTGCCGAAGCGGTCCGGGCTGTCGGCCAGCAGCCGGCAGAGCGCGCCGGCGCCGAGGCTGGCCCCGAACGCCCGGCTGGCGCCGCCGAGGTCCGCGACGGCGCGCAGGTCGCGGGCGAGGTCGAGGTAGCTCCACGGGCCGGGCGGCGCGTCCGAGCGGCCGTGTCCCCGGAACTGGAAGAAGATCTTGCGGCCGGCGACCGCGCTGCCGAACGGCCGGGTGGTGGCGATGCCGTTGCCCAGGCCGTGCGCGAAGACGGTGACCGGGTCACCGGCCCCGGTGACCAGCCGTTCCAGCCGGACGCCGTGCGGGGTGGTGACCAGTTCGGTCTCCGGCTCGGGCAGGGCCGGCCGGCCGGTCCGCGGCCCGCCGGGCCCCGGACCCCAGGTGCGGGGGCCGCCGTCCGGCGGTGGGGGCCAGCGGAAACCCCTCACCAGGATCCTTTGCCGTCGTGCAGGTCACGCAGCCCGACCCGGACGTCGAGCAGGTAGATCAGCCCGGCCGCGATGCCGATCAGACCGAAGATGCTGAGCACGCCGAAGCCGACGAGGGTGAGCACCAGGCAGACCCCCAGGATGGCGATCCAGCCCCCCTTGGGCAGGGTGCCGATCGCCGCGAACGCGTCGGAGCGCTGGGTGATGGCGTGCACCAGGGCGACACCCTCGAGGACCAGGGCGAAGACGAGCAGGATCAGCTCGATCACGTAGCGGATTTCGAAGACGAATATCGGCGCGGCGGTGGCCATGCCGGCTAGCTTATGCCGACGACCCCGGAAACGTCCCACAGGACGCTTCCGGGGTCGTACGTGGGCGGCGTTGTCACTCGGCGGCCGGGGTGGCCCGCTTCGTGGTCTTCGGCAGCTTGGCCGACGGGGTGCCGGCCGGCTTGGTGGCCTTGGTGGCCCGCGCCCGGGTGGTCTTCGCGGCGGCCGGCTTGGCCTCGACGACCTCGGCCACGTCGGCGGGGGTGGGGACGGCGGTCGCGGCGGTCTTCACCTCGGCGGCGGCCTTCACCTCGGCCGGGACGGTGGCGTCGGTGGCCTCGATGTCGGCGTTGACGGTGTCGGCGGCCTCCAGCACACCGGCGCCGACCACCCGCTCGCCCCGGGCGATCAGCGTGCCGTAGACGGCCAGCGCCCGCTCCTGGGCGGCCTGCGCGCCGGCCAGCACCACGGCGGCGTTGCGGGTGGCGGCCTCGCGCAGCTTGTCCAGGTCGAGGTCGGCCGGGACGGCCTTCTCGCGGAGGCCGGTCGCGGTCAGGTTGGCGGTGCGCAGGGTCTCGGTGGCCTTCTGGCGCAGCTCGAAGCCGGTGACGACGGCCTTGCCGCCGAACTCGGTGACGACCTTCGTGCCGTCGGCGACGACCTTGGTGCCCAGCTCGCTCACCACGGTGGGGAGCTTGCGGAGCTGCTGGTACGCCAGCTCGCCGGCGCCGGCGGCGGCGTAGAGCGGGGCAGGGATGCGGTTGGTCTTCGGCTGGGTCATGACGTCTCCTCCTCGGCCGCGGTGGCGGCCTTCCTGGTCGGGGGGTTCGTGCTGCTGGTGGGGGCGGGCGCCGGGCCGGCCTCGGTGACGGCCACCGACTCGAGGACGGCCTCGGTCGGGGTGCCGTCGGCCGTGGTGGGGCCGGTGGCGGCCGGGTTGACGGTGGCGGCGGCGGTGGTGGGCGCCGCCGGCGCGATGTGCTGCTCCTCCGGGGCCGTGCCCGGGCCGGCCGCGGCGGTCGCCTCGGCGAGCCGGGCGTTCTCCCGGCGGAAGGTCTCGTAGATCTGGCTGAGCGACTGCTTCTGCGCCATCGTCAGGTCGTCGTCGACCGCGATGGCCGCGAGCACCCCCTGACCCTCCTTGTCGTCGAGCAGTCCGGCGCGCAGGTACATCGCGGGGGTGGAGACCCGCAGCGCGCTGGCGAGCTGCTGAAGGACCTCGGCGCTCGGCTTGCGCAGTCCGCGCTCGATCTGGCTGAGGTACGGGTTGCTCACCCCCGCCTGCTCGGCGAGCTGGCGCAGCGAGATCTTGGCGTTCCGACGCAGGTCACGGATGAATCCGCCGACGTCGGGCAGGTCCTTGGGTGCGGCCATGCGAGCAACGGTAGTCCGCACTGCTAACTCCAGCAAGCAGATTGCTAGCCACAGTTAGCAAGGCCACAACGCGTGCTTGCGCACCGGTTGTCCGATCCGTAGCTTGCACGGCGTGACGAAGATCGAAATCAACGGTGCCCGGCTGGCGTACGACGAGCGCGGCGCCGGCAGCCCGGTGGTGCTGCTGCACGCCGGCATCGCCGACCGGCGGATGTGGCGGGAACAGCTGCCCCAGCTCGCCGAGCGGCACCGGGTGATCGCGGTCGACCTGCGCGGCTACGGCGACTCCGAGCTGCCGTCGACGCCCTTCGCCCACCACGACGACGTGGTCGCGCTGCTCGACGCGCTCGACATCGAGCGGGCCGCCCTGGTCGGCTGCTCGTTCGGCGGGGCGGTGGCGGTCGACACCGCGCTGACCCACCCGGACCGGGTCTCGGCACTGGCGCTGCTCGGCACCGCCGTATCCGGCCACGAGTGGTCGGAGGAGACCGAGGAGCTCTGGGAGCGCCTGGTCGGCGAGGTCGACCCCGAGGACTTCACCGCCAGCGCCGCCGGGGAGGTCCGGTTCTGGGTGGTCGGCCCCGGCCGCCGGCCCGAGGACGTCGACGGCGAACTGATCGCCTTCGCCGAGGCGATGGACCAGCGGGCGCTCGCCGCCGAGCTGGCGCTCAGCGCCGTGGACGTCGCCGACCTCGACCCACCGGCCATCGAACGCCTCGGCGAGCTGCGGATGCCGGTCCTGGTCACCGCCGGCGCGGCCGACGTCCCGGACATCACCCGGCTGGCCGACCGGATCGCCGCGGAGGCGCCCGGCGCGGTGCGCCTGCCCGACGTGCCCGACGCCGCCCACCTGCTGCCGCTGGAGCGCCCCGGACCGGTCAACGCCGCCCTGCTGGACTTCCTGGGCTGAACCGCCCCGGCGGGCCCGGGTCCGTCGGCGCGGCGGTCCGCTGCCGGCCCGCCCGCCCCGGGTGCCGGGGTCAGCCGCGTCGCAATCCGGGCGGGGTCACCACAGCGCGCGGACCACGCCCACCGGCAGGCCGCCGCCGAGCAGCGGCACCTCGGCGTACTCGGCCAGCACCGGGGCCTCGACGCCGAGCCGGCGCAGCGCGGAGACCAGCACCGGCATCCGGGCCCGCCCGGCGCCGTCGTCGATCTTGAGGGCGACCGCGCCGACGCCGGGCACGGCCGCGGCGATCACACCCTCCGCGCCCACCTTGGCCAGCGCCCCGGGTACGCCCCGCATCAGCCGGGTGTCCTCCGCCCCGGTCCCGCCGACCAGCTCGGGGTACGCCCGCATCGCGTCGGCCACCGTCCGCTCCACCGTGCCCGGCTCCGCCGACACCAGCCGCAGGTACGCCCCGGCCAGGCCGGTCAGCGAGACGGCGAGCACCGGGGCGCCGCAGCCGTCGACCCCGACCGCCGCCGCCTGCTCGCCGGTGAACTCCTCGATCGCCGCGCTGATCCGCTGCTGCAACGGGTGCTCCGGCCGCCAGTAGCCCTCCAGCGGCCAGCCGGCGGCGAGGCAGGTGCGCAGCATGCCGGTGTGCTTGCCGGAGCAGTTCATCTGCACCCGGGTCGGCCCGCCCCCGGCACGCAGCACCGCCTCCCGGGCGGCGTCACCGACCGGCAGGTCGGGCGGGCAGTGCAACGCCTCGGCGTCCAGCCCGCCCTCGCGCAGCAGCCGGCCGACCCGGGCCAGGTGGAACTCCTCGCCGGCGTGGCTGGCCGAGACCAGCGCCACGTCCGCCGGGTCGGTCAGCGGCAGCCCGGCGCGGAGCATCCCGATCGCCTGCATCGGCTTGCTCGCCGAGCGCGGGAAGACCGGCGAGGAGACGTCGCCCGCGCCGGCCACCGGCGTGCCGTCCGCCCCGAGCACCACCACCGAACCGCGGTGGACGCCCTCCACGAAACCGGACCGGACCACCTCGGCGAGCGGTGCGCCACCCCTGTACGTCGTTACCACGAGGTGGACGGTACCGACGGGGCCCGGCACCCGGGTGACCAGGGGCGTCGAGGGCCGGCGTACAGGGGTGCCGGGCGGGGCCGGGCTTACAGTCCGAGCAGTTGGCGGGCCTCGGCGGTGGTCAGCGGCGGACGCTGGGCGAGCTGGGCGAAGCCGACCGCGCGGGCGACCAGCTGCATGTTGCTCTCCACCGGGCGGCCCTTGGCGTACGTGACCGTGTCCTCCATACCGACCCGCAGGTGCCCGCCGGCGGAGAGGGCGGCGAGCATGACCGGGATGGTGCTGCGACCGATGCCGGTCGCTGAGAAGGTGGTGCCCGCCGGCAGGTCCCGCAGCGCCTGGTGGGCGGCGACGAGGGCCGCCGTGGTGCCCGGCATGCCGCCCGGCACCCCCATCACGAAGTCGACGTGCACGTGGCCGCCGTGCGGCAGGCCGTACTTGCCGAGCAGCCGCTGGAGGGCGGTGAGGTGACCCAGGTCGAAGATCTCGTACTCGGGGACGATGCCGCGCTCCTGCATCCGGGTGTGCAGGTCGACGATGAACTCCCACCGGTTGAGGAAGACGTCGTCGCCGAAGTTGAGCGTCCCCATCGTGCAGGAGGCCATGTCGGGCCCGGCGTCGAGCACGGCCAGCCGGGCGGCCTCCGGGTCGGTCACCGCGCCACCGGAGGAGAGCTGCACGATCAGGTCGGTGCTCTCCCGCAGCGCCGTCACGGTCTCCCGCAGCCGCCCCGGGTCGAGGGTGGGCTTCGCCTCGTCGTCGCGGATGTGGACGTGGATCACGGCCGCGCCGAGCGCCTCGCACTCCTTGGCGGTGAGCACCAGCTCGTCGAGGGTGACCGGCAGCGCCGGCACCTCCGCCTTGGCCGACTCCGCCCCGGTGGGGGCGACCGTGATCAACGTCCCTGTCGTCATGGCGGCGATCCTAGCCGCCGGGCCCGCCTCCGGTCGACGGCCGGAGCGGGTCGGCACGCAAGAACCACGCACCCTCGCCTGCGCGAACGGAAAGCTTCCTGCCGACCGAGCGTCGGCACGGCAGCCTTACGCCGGGTCGATGGCGGCGGCGGTGTCCCCGATCAGCAGGCGGGCGTCGTCCGGGACGTTGCGCTTGACCACCGCGAGCGTGACCTGACCCAGCTCGTGGTGGTGCACGGCGGTGCCGACGAAGCCGACCGCCCGGCCGTCCAGGGTCACCGGCGTGCCGGCCACCGGCGGCTGGTCGGTGGTCACCCCGTCCAGGTGCAGCAGTACGAGCCGGCGCGGCGGGCGACCCATGTTGTGCACCCGGGCGACGGTCTCCTGACCCCGGTAGCAGCCCTTGTCCAGGTGCACCGCCGGGGCGATCAGGTCCACCTCGGCGGGGATGGTCCGGTGGTCGGTGTCCACCCCGACCCGGGCCTGCCGGGCGGCCACCCGCACCGCCTCGTACGCCCACAGCCCGGCCACCGGCACACCGTTGCCGCGCAGCTCGGCGACGACCCGGTCCATCGCGGGTCGGGGCACCAGCAGGTCCACCCCGAGCGCCACCCGCCGGGCCCAGCCGCCGGCGGGCAGCGGCTTCGCGTCGTACACCACGGTCGGTCGGGCCGCCAGCTCGCCGGAGCGGAACTTCGGGCCGGGCACCGCGACGATGTCGGGCGCGGCCAGGCCGGTCACGCCGAGCACCGCGACCGCGTCGGCGGCCTGCGGCCCGACCAGCGACAGCAACGCGTGGTCGGCGGTGGCGTCGCGCGGCTCCACCTTGCTGAAGAAGCGCATCCGCTCCAGGTACGACAGCAACCCGGTGGCGGCGCCCGGCTCGGTGTCGAGCCAGGTGGTCTCGCCGTCCTCGACCACCATCGCGTGCTGCTCCACGTGCCCGTGCGGGGAGAGCACCAGCAGCTCGGTGCCCTGCCACGCGGCGAGCGTCGCCAGGTGCTGGCTGGTCAGCGTGTGCAGCCAGCCGATCCGCTCCTCGCCGGGCACCGCCAGCACCCCGCGGTGCGAGCGGTCGACCAGGCCCACCCCGGTGTCCAGGGTGCGCTGCTCGCGCATCGGATCGCCGTAGTGGGCGGCGACGCCCCGCACGCCGGCCGCCCGGTGCGCCGGCTCCGGCTGGTCCCGGCTCTCCTCGTCGATGGCCTCCACGGCGACCGCTCCGGCGATGTCGATCATTTCAGTTCCCCGTCCTCGCACTGCCCGCAGACGCCGAAGAGCGCCACGTGCCCGATGTCGACCCGGAATCCCCGCTCGGCCACCAACTGGTCGACGAGCGGCCGGAGCAGCTCCGGCTCGATCTCGTCGATCGCGCCGCACTCGCGGCAGACCAGGTGCACGTGCTGGTGCTCACCGGCCGCGTGGTAGGTCGGCGACCCGTGCGACAGATGGGTGTGGGTCACCAGCCCGAGCCGTTCCAGCAGTTCCAGGGTCCGGTAGATGGTGGTGATGTTGACCCCGGCGGCGACCTCCCGGACCGCCGTGTGCACCTGCTCCGGCGTGGCGTGGCCCAGGTCCAGCACGGCCTGGAGCACCAGCTGCCGCTGCGCCGTCAGCCGCAGCCCACGGGAGCGGAGCATTTCCGCCAGGGAGGATTCGGACACCGTCCGATCATAGTTCGGCCGCCGGGCCGGGCCCGCCGCCAGCGGCGTACGCCACTAGGCTCGGCGGTCATGGTGGCATCGAGGATCGCCGTCCTGGGGCGAGGTGTCGTGCCGGCCGGAGAGTCGGTGCTGCGCGGCGACGACCTGGGCGTGCTGCGCGGCGACGGACTGTTCGAGACCATGCACCTGCGCGGCGGGCGGCCGTGGCTGCGCGACGCGCACCTGGCCCGGCTGCGGACCGGCGCCGCCGCGGTGGAGCTGCCGCTGCCCTCCGACGAGGTCCTGGTGGAGCTGCTGGAGAGCGTGGCCGCCGGATGGCCGGCGGAGGTGGAGGGCGCGCTGCGGCTGGTCTGCACCCGGGGGCCGGAGGGCGGCGGGTTGCCGACGATCTACGCGACCCTGGGCGAGGTCGCGGTGGCGTCCCGCCGGGCCCGCCGCGACGGCGTCACCGTCGCCACCCTCTCCCTCGGGGTGCCCGCGGCGGCCCGACCCGAACTCGACTGGCTGCCCGTCGGCATCAAGTCCACCTCGTACGGGGCGAGCAGCGCCGCGCGGCGCTGGGCCGCCCGCAACGGGGCGGACGACGTGCTCTGGGTCTCCAGCGACGGGTACGTGCTGGAGGGCCCGAGCGCGAACGTGGTCTGGCTGGACGGCGGCACGCTCTGCACGGTGCCGGCCGGGGCCACCGGCATCCTCCCCGGCACCACCGTCGCCTGGCTGCTGGCCCACGCCGGGGAGGTGGGCCTCGCGGCCGCCGAGCGCATGGTCACCGCGGACGGGCTGCGGGCGGCGGACGGCGTCTGGTTCACCTCGTCCGTCCGCGGCCTCGCCCCGCTGCGCACCCTGGACGGCGCGGAGCTTCCCCCGTCTCCGCACACCCCCACCCTGCACGCCCTGCTGGGTTTCCCCCTGCCCTGACCGGCGGGAGCGGGGGTGACGGCCGGGCAGCCGGTCAGCCGGCCACGCGGATGAGCCGGGCGGAGAGGTGCGGCGAGAGGCCGTGGCCCATGCCGGCCATCTCCTGGGCGTAGAGCAGCGCGCCCTCGACGATGCCGAAGAGCCGGGCCCCGGCGGTGACCTCCTTGGCGGTGGCGGTGCGGACCACCGCGTCGGTGGCGAACTCGATCCGGGTGCCGGTGCGCTTGCCGATGTGCAGCTCCATGACCCCGGTCGGCACGGTCATCAGGGCCTCCAGCTCGTCGGTGACCCGGTCACCGTCGAAGACCGGCCGCCACCAGCCGACCTCCCGGCCGGACGGCCGGACCGGCCGGCTCTGCTCGTCGAGGATCCACGTCCGGGACTCGTAGAACAGGAACGGCCGGCCGTCGTGGCTGATCCGGATCTCCTGGGCGAAGTCGAAGTCCTCGATGGTGGGGAAGCCGCCCCGACCCCGGCCCCGCCACACCCCGATGTACGGCAGCAGCCCGTCGAGCGCCGGGTGCAGCTTCGGCCCGACCCGCAGGTCGTGGCTCTCCTCGTACGGGTACTCGTCGACCGGCGGCGCGTTCAGCCACGGCGGCTGCAGCGGGTTCTCGTCCGACGGATTCGCGCTCACCGGGCCACCTCCGTTCGCGACTGCGGGGCTCGCAAACCCGGCTCACTCCTCGCGCTCACCAGTTACCACTTACCTCTCGACATGCGTACGGCGACGTAGACCAGGCCACCGGCGAGCGCGCCAAGGCCCGCGACCAGCAGGCTGACGAACCCGATCTCGGTAACCATCATGGTCATCCTATGCTGGCGGCATGACCCGCACTCTCGTCGTCAAGGCCACCGCCGGCGCGGACGCCCCGGAGCGGTGCGCCCAGGCGTTCACCGTCGCCGCCACGGCCGCCGCGGCGGGGGTCGAGGTGTCGCTCTGGTTGACCGGCGAGTCGACCTGGTTCGCCCTCCCCGGGCGGGCGGAGCAGTTCGAACTGCCGCACTCGGCGCCCCTGGGCGATCTGCTGCACGTCATCCTGACCACCGGCCGGGTCACCGCGTGCACCCAGTGCGCCGCCCGCCGGGACATCGGCCCGGGCGACGTGCTGCCCGGCGTACGCATCGCCGGGGCGGCGGTCTTCGTCGAGGAGGCGATCGCCGAGGGGGCGCAGGCGTTGGTCTACTGACCACCGCCGCACGACCGGTCCGATCGCCTCCGGACAGGCGGCTTCTGTCCGGTCTGGGCGGAGTGCCGATACTGACCCGACTTGTCGGCGCACTGCCTACCATTCGGATGTGGCCGACGCGACGGAGGAGTTCTTCGCATCGCTGCCGGCGCGCGCCCCGGCGGTCCTGCGCGGACCTGTCAGCGGCACGCTCCAGATCGACCTCGCCACCGGCAACCGGACCGACCACTGGCTGGTGCAGCTCAGCCCCGGCGAGGTGATCGTCACCCGGGCCCGGGGCCCGGCGGACGCGATCTGGAACAGCAGCGCCGACCTCTTCGAGCGGCTGGTCACCGGGCGCGCCCAGGGCATCTCGGCGGTGCTGCGCAACGAGACCACCTACAGCGGCAACGTCCTGCTCTTCCTCACCTTCCGTCGGTTCTTCCCTGCCCCGCCCGGCACCCGGGACCCCCGCGAGACGGCCCGCGAGCACGTCGGTCGGCAGAGATGAAGCAACTGGTCAGCATCCTCGACGGCAACACCTTCGTGGTCAGCGACCGCCGCGGCGACATCGAGCCGTCGTACGACTTCCCCACTGGGCTCTTCTCCTTCGACACCCGCTTCCTCTCCACCTGGCTGCTCACCCTCGACGGCGACCGGCTGCACGCCCTCTCCGTCGACGACGCGCGGTCGTACCGCACCCGGTACTTCCTCGCCCCCGGGGAGCCGACGCACTACCTCGACGCCAAGGTGTCGGTGATCCGCCGGCGGTCGATCGGCGGCAGCCTCGGCGAGGACCTCACCGTGCTGAACCACTCGGGTCGGGAGATGCGGTTCGACGTGCGGCTGGAGATCGGCGCCGACTTCGCCGATCTGTTCGAGATCAGGCACAAGCGGCGCAAGAAGGGCGCCGTTACCGCCACCGTCGGGGAGAACGAGCTGCGGCTCACCTACCGGCGGGAGGCGTTCCACCGCGAGGCGGTGGTCACCAGCACCGCGCCGGCGCACGTCGACCAGGGCGGGATGACCTGGTCGATCACCGTGGCCCCGCACGCCGAGTGGAGCACCCGGCTGCACGTCGCGACGAACATCTACGGCGCCCGGGGCGAGGACTTCCGGGCGACCACCCCGCTGGGGTGGGGCCGCGGCCCGGACGCGATCCGCACCGAGCAGCAGGAGCTGATCGACCGGGCGCCGAAACTCGGCTGCGACCACCAGCCGCTGGCCGGGGCGTACCGGCAGAGCCTCAACGACCTGGCGGCCCTCCGGTACGAGTCGATCACGCTCGGTGTCCGGCTGGTCGCCGCCGGCCTGCCCTGGTTCATGACCCTCTTCGGCCGGGACAGCATCCTCACCTCGTTGCAGGTGCTGCCCTTCCTGCCCGAGCTGGTCCTGCCGACCATCCAGATGCTGGCCGGCCTCCAGGGCCACCGCCTCGACGACTTCCGCGACGAGGAGCCCGGCAAGATCCTGCACGAGCTGCGCTACGGCGAGACCGCCGGCTTCGAGGAGCAGCCGCACTCCCCCTACTACGGCTCCGCCGACGCGACCCCGCTCTTCGTGATCCTGCTCGACGAGTACGAGCGGTGGACCGGTGACGCCGCCCTGATCCGCCAGCTGGAGTTCACCGCCCGGGCGGCGCTCAGCTGGATCGACACCTACGGGGACCTGCTCGGCACCGGCTACGTCTGGTACCGCACCCGCAACCCGGAGACCGGCCTGGAGAACCAGTGCTGGAAGGACTCCTGGGACTCCATCTCCTACGCCGACGGCCGGCTCCCCGGGTTCCCCCGGGCCACCTGCGAGATCCAGGGCTACGCGTACGACGCGAAGCTGCGCGGCGCGCGGATGGCCCGGCTGTTCTGGAACGACCCGGCCTACGCCGACCGGTTGGAGCGGGAGGCGGCGGCGCTCAAGGAGCGCTTCAACCGTGACTTCTGGATCGCGGACAAGGGGTACTTCGCCACCGCCCTGGATCCGCAGGGCCGGCACGTGGACGCCCTCACCTCGAACATCGGGCACCTGCTCTGGAGCGGCATCGTCGAGGAGTCCCGCGCCGCCCTGATCGCCGAGCACCTGCTCAGCCCACGCCTCTTCTCCGGCTGGGGCGTGCGTACCCTCGCCACCGGCCAGGGGCGCTACAACCCGATCGGGTACCACGTCGGGACGGTGTGGCCGTTCGACAACGCGTTCATCGCCTGGGGGCTGAGCCGATACGGCTTCCGGGAGGAGGCCGGGCGGATCTGCCAGGCCATGCTGGAGGCGTCCCGGTACTTCAACGGCCGGCTGCCGGAGGCCTTCGCCGGGTACGAACGCCACCTCACCGACTACCCCGTCCACTACCCGACCGCGTGCAGCCCGCAGGCCTGGTCCGCCGGCACTCCGCTGCTGCTGCTGCGGGTGATGCTGGGCCTCGAACCGCAGGGCGATCATCTGATCATCGACCCGGCGGTGCCGGAGGGCATGGGCCGGGTGGAGCTGTTGGACATCCCGGGCCGGTGGGGTCAGGTCGACGCACTCGGCCGCAGCCGCACCCCGCACGACGGCAGCCACCGCCGCTGAGCACCCCGCTGGCGAACCGGCGGCGCCACCGCGCCGACGAGCAGGGCGGGGCGTCACGCCGCCGACGCGCCGGGTTTGCGGCGCGACCCTCGGCGGTCAGCCGGCGCAGCCGGTGGAGGCGGAGACCCGCAGCTCGTCCCCGGTCGCGTCGGCCAGCACGATGACCGGGCCGCGCCGGTAGGCGTACACCTCGGGGGTGTCGACCACGGCGGCGCCGGCGGCGAGCGAGCGCAGCGGGGCCAGCGACACCGGCTCGGCGCCCGCGCTGAACAGGGCGGTCTCGGCCCGGCCGCCGCCGGGGCAGGCAGCGCTCAGCGGCTGCCCGGCCGGCGGCTCGGGCCGGCCGAGCGCGCGCAGCGCGTCCTTCGCGGCCTGGGCGGTTTCGCCGCCCGCGCCGGGCAGGAGCGTGCCGAGTTCGGTGTCGACGGGCCGGCACCCGGTGTCGGCGGTGAACCGCACCCGGCCGGCGGTGACCACCTGCCCCTCGACGGCGACGAACTCTCCGGCGTCGGCGCGCAGCAGCGGACCGTCGGAGCTGACCCGCACCCCGGCCCGCCAGCTCTCCGGCAACCGGTCGGCGACCCGTTCCAGCAGCGCCCGCTCCCCGCCCTCGGCCACGACCACGTCCAGGCCCCGGATCAGGGCGGCGCCGTCCTCCATCGGGGTGACCCGGCAGTCCCGCTCGATCGTCGTCGGGGTCAGTGCCCACGCGCCGTCACCCACCGCCACGACCAGCCGGCCGACGGCCCGGTCCACCACGGGGTCGGCCTGGCCGAGGGTGCGCTGCTCCCGCACCGTCGGCGGATCGTTGCGCACCGACCACCCGGTGAGACCGACCAGCAGCACGGCCCAGGCCACGGTCGCGGCCAGCAGCCAGCGCGGCCACCCCGGGGTCGGCTCGGAAGGACCACTCGGCGGGGCCCACCCCGCCTGGACAGCACCGCTCACCGGTCAATCGTGTCACGCGGGGTACACCGGCCCGCTGGCGCGTCGGCGGCCGGCGGACGGCCCGGCCGCCGTCGTGCTCGGGAAAATGGCCCGGGGCCGGCCACCCCGGGTGGGGTGACCGGCCCCGGGCCGATCAGAGCGTGGGTCAGGCGACCGTGACGGAGACCTCGTTGATCCCCCGCGCGGCGGTCACGGCGGTGTCGCCGTTGCCGTGCCGGGAGAGTGCCCGCAGCGTCCAGCTGCCGGGCGCGGCGAAGAAGCGGAACTGGCCGGCCGGGGAGGTGACCACCTCGGCGGTGAACTCACCGGTCGAGTCGAGCAGCCGGACGTACGCGCCCGGCACGGCCTCGCCCGACTCGGCCTGGACCAGACCGGTGATCACGGTTTCCTTCTCCAGGTCCAGGCTGGCCGGCAGCGGGGCGGCCTGGTCGGGAGCGGCGCAACCGGCAGCGGTGGGAGCAGTCATGGTGATCAGGCCTCCCCGGGCTCGTCGCCGAGCGCCACCGGCACACCGACCAGCGAGCCGTACTCGGTCCAGGAACCGTCGTAGTTCTTCACGTTCCGGTGGCCGAGCAGCTCCTGGAGCACGAACCAGGTGTGCGAGGAGCGCTCGCCGATGCGGCAGTAGGCGATGGTCTCCTTGCCGTCGTCCAGCCCGGCGTCGGCGTAGATCCTGCGCAGCTCGTCGTCGGACTTGAAGGTGCCGTCCTCGTTGGCCGCCTTCGACCACGGCACGCTGATCGCGGTGGGGATGTGCCCGGCCCGCTGCGCCTGCTCCTGCGGCAGGTGGGCGGGGGCGAGCAGCCGGCCGGCGAACTCGTCGGGGGAGCGCACGTCGACCAGGTTCTTGCTGCCGATCGCGGCGACCACCTCGTCGCGGAAGGCGCGGATCGAGGTGTCCGGCTCCTGCGCGACGTACGTGGTGGCGGGGCGGGTCACCGCGTCGGTGACCAGCGGGCGGGCGTCGAGCTCCCACTTCTTGCGACCGCCGTCGAGCAGCTTGACGTCGCGGTGGCCGTAGAGCTTGAAGTACCAGTACGCGTACGCGGCGAACCAGTTGTTGTTGCCGCCGTAGAGGATCACCGTGTCGTCGTTGCCGATGCCGCGCTCGGAGAGCAGCGCCTCGAACTGGGACTTGTTGACGAAGTCCCGGCGGACCGGGTCCTGCAGGTCGGTCTTCCAGTCCAGCTTGATCGCGCCGGCGATGTGGCCGGTGTCGTAGGCCGAGGTGTCCTCGTCGACCTCGACGAAGACGACGCCCGGGGCGTCGATGTTCTTCTCGGCCCACTCGGCCGAGACGAGTGCGGTGTCGCGACTCATCAGATCACTCCCTGGTGAGGATGGATGGTGAGCCAGCGCGGGGATCGAAATCGGTGATTGTCGCACCACGCGCGGGACCCATAGCGAATCGGATCACGGGTTCGTGCGACGGCGCCGCTGCCGGGCGTTCGGTGGGAGAGCACCGGAGGGTACGCGGACCCTGAGTGCCGGATGGCCGCTAGCGGCCGGAGACAGCCCCGCCGTCAGATGACGGAGCGACACAGGCAGGTGGCCACGCGGCACAGGTCGACCGCGCGCCGTTTGGTGAGGTGCGTCCCCATGAGAACGGAGCCTACCAGTGGTCCCGGAGAGTGCCAGGGGTCAACCAGCATGCGGGACGCGGCCCGGCGATTCCGGGAACACCGGGCGCCGGGCCGCGTCGGAGGCTGAGTCGTGACTCAGCCGGCCGAGTTGATGGGCACGTCCTTCGCAGCGGCGGTCACCGTCAACCCCTCGGGCTTCGGCTCCACCTTGCGCACGTCGAGCTGGAACGGCAACTTCGGCAGGGGCACGTCGACGGAGATGCCCCGGGCGTAGTTGCTCAGCAGCGTGCGGGCCAGGGGCACCGCGGGGAGACCCTCGGCGTTCAGGTCGTTGAAACGCAGCGCCACCTTGCCGTTGTCGGCGACCGTCACGTCGGCGGTCCCGGTGACGGTGAGCTTCTGCCCGAGGATGTCCACCGGCGCGGTCACGGCGAGCTTGCCGTTCTGCTCGCCGAGCTTCAGGCCCGGCCGGTTCAGCAGCTTCGCCAGGCTGTCGTAGGTCACCGTGCCGGTTCCGTCGACGGTCTCGGCGACCACCTCACCCTGCCCGGAGCGGATGGTGTCCAATGAGGCCCGCACGTTGCGGGCGTCCACGTCGAGCCGGGGCAGGCTCACCGCGTCGCCCTGCACGGAGCCCTGCACGTCGGTCAGCGCGATGGAGATCCGCTCGTACTTCCCGTCGAGCACCTGGGTGAGGAACGGGAAGCCACCCACCTCGACGGCGGGCGGGGCGGACTGCGCGTTCTGCTTGGCCACCTCCTGCTTCACCTGGTCGGCGATGGCCCGCTCGGCCACCCCGGCCGCCACCCGGTCGGCCACCACCAGCAGCCCGGCCAGGATCAGCAACAGCACCACCAGGACCACGAGCGCCCTGCGACCGCGCCGCCGGGGACGCTCCTCCTCGTACGCCGGGTACGCCTCTGCCACGCCCGTCTCCCGTCTGTCGTCACCGCCGTCGCCACCCGCTCGGACCGGGTCGTCGTACGGCGCACCGCTACTACCCGAGCGTCGAAACGCTCAACCGTCGCCTCAGAGGAACAGCACGCACATGGCGTACGCGGCCGGCGCCGCCAGGGCGAAGCCGCCCAGCGGCCCCTGCATGTGCCGGGCGATCCACATGGTGGGGGGCTCCCCGGCCATCAACCGGCCCGCCTCGGCGTACCCGACCGCGAGGTCGGCGAGCACGGCGGTGGCCGCGGTGACCAGCCCGATCAGCGCCGCGCTGGTCGGCGTGAAGCCGACCAGGTAGCTGCCGAGCAGGGCGCTGGTCAGGGTGCCGGTCATCGCGCCGCCGACCACGCCGGCCGCGCCCCGGGGCACCTGCGGGGCGAGCCGGGGCCAGGGCAGCACCGCGTCGGTCAGCCGGGCGACGGTGAGCGCGACGCCGGTGGCCGCGAGACAGACGGTGATCGCCTGGGTGCCGGCCGGGATCCGGCTGAGCGTGATGAGCGTGGCGAAGGCGACCACCCCGACCACGATCAGCAGCGTGGTGCCGAGCGAGTCGGTGACCCGTACCCGGTCGACCCGGCGGACGAGCTGGCCGAGCACGCCGAGGACGAAACCACCGGCCGCGACGTAGCCCAGCGGCGCCAGGCCGGCGATGTCGCTCTGCACGGCGGCGGCGTCGGCGACCGCGGCGACCGCGGCGCTGATCCCCGCGACCAGCAGCAGGGCGGGCGGGCGCATGGCCATCGTCCAGGCCAGGACGAAGAGCAGCTGCACGCCGAAGACGATGAACGCGAAAGGCAGCCGGTGGCCGGGGCCGGAGGTCTGGGCGCCGAGCACCAGGCCGACGCCGAGCAGCGCGGCGAACCCGGCCACGGTCAGCGAGAGCGGCTTGCGCACCTCGACCGGCTCGACCGGCTCCTCCTCCAGCTCCTCCGGCTCGTCGTCGGCGCGGCGGGGGGCGCCGCCCTTGCGGAACCGCCGCGGGCCGCGCTCCCGACGCTGCTCCCCGTCGTCGGCCGGGCCGGTACGCGGACCCGGTGGATAGCCGCGGGCGGGGCCGGCCGGCCCCGGACGCGGGTCGTCGACCCACTGGTCGCGGCCGGTCTCGGGCGAGGTCGAGGGATGCACGACCCGATCGTGCCAGACCGACCGGCCCCGGCGGAGGTCACGGTTTCGGCAACGTTAAAACCTGTGGCGCGATCATGGGCAGATCGGGCAAAGGGTAAAGGACGACGAGGCCGCACCGGGGCGATCGGTTACGCTCGAGCCGTTACCCGCCCGTCAGCGACGCCGGGACCCACGCAAGTTCGCAGCGCCGCCCCGGCCCCGGGGTGCCGCTGGTCGCGTGCGGCCGAGAGCCGCCGGGACGGAGGTGATCGTGTGGAGATCCTGTTGCTGGTGACCGCGCGCGCTGGAGAGCCGTCGGCGGTGCTGCCGGCGCTGGACCTGCTGCCGCACTCGGTCCGTACCGCCCCCCGCGACGTCCGCACCCTGGTCGCCGGGCCGAGCCCGGACGCGGTCCTGGTCGACGCCCGCTCCGAGCTGAGCGAGGCCCGCGCGACCTGCCGGATGCTGCACGCCACCGGGCTCGGGGTGCCGCTGGTGGCGGTGGTGACCGAGGCGGGACTGATCGCGCTGAACGCCGACTGGGGCGTGGACGACGTCATCCTGGCCAGCGCCGGTCCGGCCGAGGTGGAGGCCCGGCTGCGGCTGGCGGTCGGCCGGTTGAGCAACGCCACCGCCGGGGCGGGCGGCTCGATCCGGGCCGGCGAGCTGACCATCGACCCGGACACCTACGCGGCGAAGCTGAAGGGCCGTCCACTCGACCTCACCTACAAGGAGTTCGAGCTGCTGAAGTTCCTCGCCCAGCACCCGGGCCGGGTCTTCACCCGGGACCAGTTGCTGCGCGAGGTCTGGGGCTACGACTACTTCGGCGGCACCCGGACGGTGGACGTGCACGTCCGGCGGCTGCGGGCCAAGCTCGGCTCGGAGTACGAGTCGATGATCGGCACGGTCCGCCAGGTGGGTTACAAGTTCGTCGTCCCGCCGTCGCGCTCGCTGCCCGACGCGGAGCACGCACCGCTGCCGGTCTGAGCCGCCCGTCCCAGGCGCACCCGCACGAGCGACTGTTTCCGATACGCCCTTTTTGCACCTGTTGCCGGTTCTATTCTGACTGCCGGATTCGCAGGGCGAAGGGGGCGACGGTGCGCGCACTGACCACGGGGGCGAAGATCGGCCCCCACCACGATCCGGACCGGCGGTGGACCTGATGGCGGCCGGCTCCACCGGCCGCGCCGCCGGTGTCGTCACGCTGGTCCTGGCCGCCCTGCTGGGGTCCGCGTACCTGCTGGGTCGCAACCTGATGCCGGACCGGCCGGGGCAGCAGTCCGGCGTCGCGACGAGCGTCGACGGCGCCCAGTACGGCGAACAACCGCCCGAGTCCGGCACCGGCGAGCCGCCCGCGACCGACCGGCAGGGCGCCAGCGGGACCCCGGAGGCGGGCGCCCACCAGCCGCCCGCGGCCGGCGAAGGGCCGCTCGGCACCCAGGTGACCACCGGCTCGCCCGAGGTGGCCCTCACCTTCGACGACGGTCCGCATCCGCAGTACACCCCCCAGGTGCTCGACGTGCTCCGCGAGTTCCAGGTCCGGGCGACGTTCTGCGTGGTCGGCGAGAACGCGCGGAACCACCCGGACCTGGTCCGGGCGATCGTGGCCGACGGGCACACCCTGTGCAACCACTCCTGGAACCACGACGTCATGCTCGGCCAGCGTCCCCCCGGGACGATCCGCGCCGACCTGCTGCAGACCAACGAGGCGATCCGGGCCGCGGTGCCCGACGCGCCCATCGCCTACTACCGGCAGCCCGGCGGGGCGTGGACGTACCCGGTGGTGTCGGTCGCCGAGGAGCTGGGGATGAGCCCGCTGCACTGGACCGTCGACCCGAGCGACTGGGCGGCGCCCGGCGCCATGCGGATCGCCGCGACCGTCACCGCTGAGACGACGGCCGGGGCGGTCGTGCTGCTGCACGACGCCGGCGGGGACCGGCAGGGCACCGTCGACGCGCTGCGCACGATGCTGCCGGACCTGACCAGCCGGTTCCGGCTGGAGGCGCTGCCGGTCGACGGCGCCACGTGACCTCCCGGCCCGCGATACCGCTACGGTGACGGGGTGAGCAGCGCGGAGCCGACGACCGACCGGGTGACCCGGACCGACCGACTCGCCCCGGCCGAGGTGGCCGAGGTCCTGGCGCTGGCCCGCCTCGCCGGTGACGCGGACGGCGCCGACCCGTTCGACGAGCACACGCTGCTGCGGCTGCGTGAGCCGGCCAAGCCCGCGGTGCACCTGACCGCGCGGGCCGCCGACGGCACGCTGACCGGCTACGCCCACCTGGACACCACGGACCCGGCCACCGGCACCGGGGTCGAACTGGTCGTCCACCCCGGGCACCGGCGGCGGGGCACCGGCCGGGCGCTGGCCCGGGGCGTACTGGCGGCGGCGTCCGGGCCGCTGCGGGCCTGGGCGCACGGCGACCACCCGTCCGCCGCCGCGCTCGCGGTCGACCTCGGCTTCGTCCGGGCCCGGGTGCTCTGGCAACTGCGCCGGCCGTTGACCACCGCGCTCCCCACGCCCCGGCTTGCGGAGGGCGTCACGCTGCGCGCGTTCCACCCCGGCGAGGACGATGCCGCCTGGCTGATGCTCAACGCCCGGGCCTTCGCCGAGCACCCCGAGCAGGGCCGCTGGACCGCCGACGACCTGCGGGCCCGCCAGTCCGAGCCGTGGTTCGACCCGAGCGGCTTCCTGCTCGCCGTCGAGGCGGCCACCGGCCGGCTGCTCGGCTTCCACTGGACCAAGGTGCACGAGCGCCCCGGCTCGGCGCGGATCGGCGAGGTCTACGTGCTCGGCGTGGACCCGTCCGCACACGGCGGCGGCCTCGGCAAGGCGTTGACCACGGCCGGCCTGGCCCACCTGCGCGACGTCCGCGGGCTGGACCGGGTGATGCTGTACGTGGACGAGTCCAACACCAGCGCGGTCGCGCTCTACGAGCGGCTCGGCTTCGCCCGCTGGTGCGGGCACGTCAACTACTCGCTCGGCTGACAGGGCGGGCTCCGGCCGGCGGCCGCCGCGCTCGCGCAGCGCCGAACCGGCCGGCCGTCGCTCGCCGTCCACCGAGGGCCGGCGAGGGGATCACCGCGCGGTAACGACGCGGACTCGGGATGATAACGGCCGTCCGGATAGATCGGATAAGTAGCGACACGGGGACGGTAGTTCACCTACCGGACAACCGACCCTCAGGCTGCGGCCACCCCTCCGGCCGCGCATGTTCATTTCCCGTTCACTTCCGACCGGCGAACCGGCTACCTGGCACTCCTAGCTTTCGTGTCAGCCGGTCAGCGCCGGCGCAGGAACGACCAACCGGTCGACTCCCCGGACGTGAAGGGAAACCCCTCAGGTGAAGCTCCAGCGGCACGGCGCCATCGCCTGCCTCGCTCTTTCCGCGATGCTCGGTCTCAGCGCTTGCGGCTCGGACAACAACGAGCCGGCGAGCACCTCGGCCTCGGGTTCGGCCAGCGCGGCCGACTGCGCCACGGGGACGCTGAACGCGCAGGGCTCCTCCGCCCAGAAGAACGCCATGGCCGAATGGATCAAGTCGTACCAGCAGAAGTGCGCCGGTTCGACGATCAACTACGAGCCCTCCGGCTCGGGCGCCGGCATCCAGGCCTTCATCGCCGGCACCGCCGACTTCGCCGGCTCCGACTCGGCGCTGAAGGAGGAGGAGCAGCCGCAGGCCGACGCCAAGTGCGGCCCCGGCGGCAAGGCGATCCACCTGCCGATGGTGATCGGCCCGGTCGCCGTCGCCTACAACGTCAGCGGCGTGGACAACCTCCAGCTCAGCCCGGCCACCCTGGCGAAGATCTTCGGCGGCAAGGTGACCAGGTGGGACGACGCGGCGATCAAGGCCGAGAACCCGGACGCCAAGCTGCCGGCGACCACGATCCAGACCGTGCACCGCTCGGACGAGTCCGGCACCACCGACAACTTCACCAACTACCTCTCCAAGACCGCCGAGGCCGACTGGACCTTCGGTAAGGCCAAGGCGTGGAAGGCACCGGGCGGCACCGGCGCCAAGGGCTCGGACGGCGTGGCCAGCCGGGTCAAGGGCGCGGACGGCGCCATCGGCTACATGGAGTGGTCCTTCGCGGAGAACGCCGGCCTGAAGATCTCGAAGATCAAGAACGGCGCCGGCGAGTTCGCCGAGCTGACCGCCGAGAACGCGGGCAAGACCATCGCCGGGGCCGCCATCGAGGGCCAGGGCGACGACCTGAAGATGAAGGTCGACTACAACACCAAGACGGCCGGGGCCTACCCGATCGTCCTGGTGACCTACGAGATCGCCTGCGGCAAGGGCATCCCGGCCGACAAGCTGCCGCTGGTCAAGGGCCTGCTGGGCCACGCCGCCAGCAGCGAGGGCCAGGCCGAGCTGACCGAGCTGGGCTACGCCCCGCTGCCCGACTCGGTCCGCACCAAGGTCGAGGCCGCCGTCAAGAACCTCTCCTGACCGGCGTCACCGACACCACCACCCCCTCAATTCGAAGCGAGCGAGCAGATGGGTGAAACCCCTCCCCGCTCGGCGCACGCCGGCACCGGCGGGCATCCCGTGACCTCAGGTCACGAGTGGCCCGCCGGTGCCTCGGCGCTTGTGTCCGAGACCTCTGTCAGCACCCGTGACCCGGGCGGGAACGGAATGGGCGGCGGCGGCGCGCTGCCGCGGGCCCGGGCCTTCGGCGCGGAGCGGGCCTTCCGTGGGCTCACCCTGGCCGCCGGCACCGCCGTCCTGGTCGTCATCGCGGCGATCGCGATCTTCCTGATCGCCAAGGCGGTCCCGGCGTTGCGCGCGAACACCGAGAACTTCTGGACCTACGAGGGCTGGTCGCCCAACGAGGCCCAGCCGAAGTTCGGCATCGGCACGCTCGCCTTCGGCACCGTGCTCAGCTCCGTCATCGCCCTGCTCCTGGCGGTCCCGGTCGCGCTGGGCATCGCGCTCTACCTGTCCCACTACGCCCCGCGCCGGCTCGGCACCGCGCTCGGCTTCCTGATCGACCTGCTGGCCGCCGTGCCCAGCGTGGTCTTCGGGCTCTGGGGTCGCGACTACTTCTCCGGCCCGGTCCGGGACTTCTCGGTCTGGCTGAACACGTACTTCGGCTGGATCCCGCTCTTCGGCGGCGAAGGCCCGTTCGGAGCATCGATCATGCTGGGCTCGCTGGTACTGGCGATCATGGTGCTACCGATCATCACCTCGCTCTCCCGCGAGGTGTTCCTCCAGACCCCGACCGCGAACGAGGAGGCCGCCCTCGCGCTGGGCGCCACCCGCTGGGAGATGATCCGCACCGCGGTGCTGCCCTACGGGCGCCCGGGCATCATCGCCGCGGTCATGCTCGGCCTGGGCCGGGCGCTCGGCGAGACCATCGCGCTGGCGCTGACCCTCGGCATCACGTTCGGCATCTCGTTCAACCTGATCGAGAACGGCGGCAACACCATCGCCGCCAACATCGCCAACGCGTTCGGCGAGGCGAACGACACGGGTCGGGGCGCGCTGATCGCCTCCGGTCTGGTGCTCTTCACCATCACGCTGATCGTCAACATCACGGCGCGGGCGATCATCTACCGCCGCCGGGAGTTCACGGAGTCGGCCGCATGACCACCACCCTCACCTCCCACCGTCCCCGCCCGGAGGCTCGACCCGAGACGCTGCGGGCCCGCCGGCTGCCGAAGTACGCCGCCCCCGCCATCGCCCTGGCCGCCCTGCTCGTCGCCGCCGCGATCGTCTACGGCGCGGGCATCGGAGGCCCGGTGCTCGTCGTGGTCGTCGGCGCGCTGCTCTACCTGGCCGGCCTCTTCGCCGCCGCGAACGCGGTGGAGGGCCGGCGGTCGGCGCGCAACCGCACCTGGAGCGCGCTGATCCACTCCGCCTTCGTGCTGGCCGTGCTGCCACTGGCCTCGGTGGTCTGGACGCTGTTCAGCAAGGGCGCCGAGCGACTGGACTCCGACTTCTTTCTCACCTCGATGAACAACATCGGGGCGCGCGACCCGAACGGCGGCGCGTACCACGCCATCGTCGGCACCCTGGAGCAGGTCGGCATCGCCACGCTGATCACCGTCCCGCTCGGCATCCTCTGCGCCATCTACATCGTCGAGTACGGGCGCGGGAAGTTCGCCTTCGCGATCCGGTTCTTCGTCGACGTGATGACCGGCATCCCGTCGATCGTCTCCGGTCTGTTCATCCTGGCGTTCTGGGTGCTGGTCGTGTCGCCGTGGTTCAACGACGGACGGCCGGGATTCTCCGGCTTCGCCGCCGCGCTGGCGCTGAGCGTGCTGATGCTGCCGACCGTGGTCCGCTCCACCGAGGAGATGCTGCGTCTCGTCCCGGCGCCGCTGCGCGAGGGCGCGTACGCCCTCGGCGTACCGAAGTGGAAGACCATCCTGCGGGTCGTGCTGCCGACCGCGCTGCCGGGCATCGTCACCGGCGTCATGCTCGCCATCGCGCGGGCCGCCGGCGAGACGGCCCCGGTGCTGCTCGTGGCCGGCGGCGGCGCGGCGATCAACTTCAACCCCTTCGAGAACAACCAGTCGTCGCTGGCCCTCTTCGTCTACCAGCAGGCCGGTGACGCGTCGAGGTACGCGCCGGCTCGGGCGTGGACCGCGGCGCTGACCCTGGTCGCCCTCGTACTCGTCCTGACCATCGCGGCGAAGTTGCTGGCCCGCCGCAACCGGCTCGGCCGATGAACCCCGGAGGTACCACCACCATGGCCAAGCGCATCGAAGCCACCAACGTGACCGCCTACTACGGCGGGTTCAAGGCGATCGAGAACATCAACCTGACCGTCGAGCCGAAGACCGTCACCGCTCTCATCGGCCCGTCCGGCTGCGGCAAGTCGACCTTCCTGCGGTCCATCAACCGGATGCACGAGGTGCTCCCCGGCGCCCGGGTCGAGGGCAGCCTGACCATGGACGGTCAGGACATCTACGACCGGGACGTGGACGTGACCGCGGTCCGCCGGATGATCGGCATGGTCTTCCAGCGGCCCAACCCGTTCCCCACCATGAGCATCTTCGAGAACGTGGTGGCCGGGCTCCGGCTCAACGGCGTACGGAAGAAGTCGATCCTGGACGAGGCCGCCGAGAGGGCGCTGCGCTCGGCGAACCTCTGGGACGAGGTCAAGGACCGGCTGGGCAAGCCGGGTGCCGGTCTCTCCGGCGGCCAGCAGCAGCGGCTCTGCATCGCCCGCACCATCGCGGTCGAGCCGCAGGTGGTGCTGATGGACGAGCCCTGCTCGGCGCTGGACCCGATCTCGACGCTGGCCATCGAGGACCTGATGTTCCAGCTCAAGGACAAGTTCACCATCATCATCGTCACCCACAACATGCAGCAGGCCGCGCGGGTGTCGGACCGGACCGCCTTCTTCTCCATCGAGAAGACCGGCGACCCGGGCCGGCTGATCGAGTACGACAACACCCAGAAGATCTTCAGCAACCCGAGCGTGAAGAAGACCGAGGATTACATCACCGGCCGCTTCGGCTGAGCCGCTGGTTCCCGGTCCGCGAGGGGCGTCGGTCGCACTGACCGACGCCCCTCGGCGTCTTTCCGGCCGCCGCCCCACCGCCGGACACCGTCCCCGCGCCGGCGAGCGCCGAGCCCCCACGCCCGGTTTGCGGCGTGTCGGGCTATCCCCGCCGCCGGACACCCCGACACGCCCCAAACCGGGGCGAGCACGCCGGAGGCCGGCGGGCGAAGGCGGGCCACCGGGGCGGCGGAGGGGCCCGGCGGCGGGTGGGGGGCGGGGCGGCGGCGGGTGGAGGGTGGGGTCAGGACAGGACGAAGCGGGCCTCACCGTTCGCGCTGAGGTCGAGGCGGGGGGTGACCGGGGTGGCGGCGTCCCGGTCGGCCGCCGCCCGGACCACGCCGGCCAGGTCACCGGCGGCGGCGACCTGGGCGAGGGTGACCAGGGTGGGCGGGAGCATGGTCAGCTCGCCGGCCTCGGCCCGGGCCAGGGCGTCCGCCGGGCGGATCCACATGGTGTGGTCGGCCTCGCCGGAGACGTCCCGGGTCCGCTGCCCCGCCGGCAGCAGGGCCAGGAAGAAGTACGTGTCGAAGCGGCGCGGCTCGAACTCCGGGGTGATCCACCGGCTCCACGGCAGCAGCAGGTCCGACCGGAGCGTCAGCCGGCGACCGGCGAGCAGGTCGGCGAAGCCGACCCGGCGCCCCTCCAGGTCCTGCCGGGCGGCCTCCCAGTCGTCACCGCTCACGTCTCCCACCACGGTCGCGGAGTCGGGACCGGCCAGCAGCACCCCGGCCTCCTCGAAGACCTCCCGGGCGGCGGCGCAGACCACCGACTGGGCGGCGTCGGGGGCCAGGCCCAGCCGGCTGCCCCACTCGGTCGGCTCCGGGCCCGCCCAGTCGAGGTGGGCCTGCGAGTCGGAGCGGTCCACCCCGCCGCCGGGGAAGGCGTACATCCCGCCGAAGGTCATCGCGGCGACCCGGCGGATGACGTACACCTCGAAGTCGGCGCCGGACGGGCGGAGCAGGAGCACCGTGGCGGCGACCCGCGGCACCGCCGGGGTGCCGCCCTCGGCGCGGAACCGGCGGGCGTGCTCGACCAGGGCGGCCGGCGCGGCGAAGCCGTCACTGTCGATCGTCATTCCGCGAGCCTAGTTCCCGCGGGCCGGGTCGCCCGCCCGCCCGTCGGCGGAGCTTCGCTAGCGTGGCCGCCATGACGCGTTGGGGCATTCTCGCCACCGGACACATCGCCGGCCGTTTCGCCGAGGACCTCCGGCTGGTGCCGGGGGCCGAGCTGGCCGCGGTCGGTTCCCGCACCCCGGAGGCCGCCGAGCGGTTCGCCGCCCGGCACGGCGCCGGGCGGGCGTACGGCTCCTGGGCGGAGCTGGCCGCCGACGACGGGCTGGACGTGATCTACGTGGCGACTCCGCACGCCGCCCACCACGAGGCGACCCGGGTCTGCCTGGACGCCGGCCGGGCGGTGCTGGTGGAGAAGCCGTTCACCCTCGACCTGGCCAGCACCACCGAGCTGGTCGAGGCGGCCCGCGCCCGGGGGATCTTCCTGATGGAGGCCATGTGGATGCGGACCAACCCGCTGATCCTGCGGGTGGTCGAGCTGGTCGCCGACGGGGCGATCGGCGAGCTGACGAGCGTACGGGCGGACTTCGGTGCCGCCGGGCCGTTCCCGCCCGAGCACCGGATGCGGGCCCGCACCCTCGGCGGCGGTGCGCTGCTGGACCTGGGCGTCTACCCGGTGAGCCTGGCCCACCTGCTGCTCGGCGTGCCTGAGCACGTGCACGCCTGGGCCAGGCTGGGCCCCGAGGGGGTGGACGAGAACACCGGCATCGTCCTCGGTTACGACTCCGGCGCGGTGGCCACGCTGAGCTGCGGGATGGTCGGGGCGACCGCGATCACCGCCTCGATCACCGGCACGACCGGCCGGATCGACCTGCCCGAGCCGTTCTACCGGCCGGGGGCGGCGGTCCTGCACCGGGCCGGCGCCGAGCCGGAGACCCTCACCGCCGAGCTGGTCGGCGGCGGCTACCAGCACGAGGCCGCCGAGGTGCAGCGCTGCCTCGCGGCGGGGCTGACCGAGAGCCCACTGGTGCCGCACTCCACCACGCTGGAGGTGATGGGGCTGCTCGACGGCATCCGGGAGCGGATCGGGGTCGACTACGCCTGAACGCGGAAGGCCCCCGCCGACGGCGGGGGCCTTCGCGGTGGCCGGTCAGCTGAAGAGCGGACGGGCCAGGAAGTACATCAGGGCACCGATCGAGCCGGCGGCCGGGAAGGTCAGCACCCACGCGCCGACGATGTTGCCGGCCACGCCCCACCGGACGGCGGAGAGCCGCTTGGTGGCGCCGACACCCATGATCGCCGAGGTGATCGTGTGGGTGGTCGAGATCGGGGCGCCGAGGACCAGGGCGTTGAAGTACAGCACCGAACTGGCCACGGTCTCGGCGGCGAAGCCCTCCGGCGGCCGCAGGTCGATGATCTTCCGGCCCAGGGTCCGGATGATCCGCCAACCCCCGGCGTACGTGCCGGCGGCGAGCACCGCGGCGGAGGTCCAGAACGCCCACTCCGGGATGAAGGTCGGGTCGTTCTGGTAACCGCCGACGTAGAGCGCGAGCACCACGATGCCGATGGTCTTGGCGGCGTCCTGGAGGCCGTGGCCGATCGACATGGCGGCGGCGGAGACGGTCTGCGCCCAGCGGAAGCCCCGGTTCAGCTTGCCCGGGTGCCCCTTCCGGAAGATCCACTGCACGGCGATCATCACGATGTAACCGAGCAGGAAGCCGACCATCGGCGACAGCACCATCGGGATGATGACGCTCTGCCCGATGCCCTTCCAGAGGACGGTGCCGGAGGCGGCGATGGTCGAGCCGACCAGGCCACCGATGAGCGCGTGCGAGGAGGACGACGGCAGGCCGAAGTACCAGGTGATCAGGTTCCAGACGATCGCGCCGATCACGCCGGCGAAGACGATGCCCAGACTGGCCCGGCCGGTCGGCAGACTCACCAGCCCGCTGCCGACGGTCTTGGCCACCTCGGCGCCGAAGTGCGCGCCGATGAAGTTGCCGACCGCCGCCATGGCCAGGGCCACCCGGGGTGTCAGCGCCCGGGTGGAGATGCTGGTCGCGATCGCGTTGGCGGCGTCGTGGAAGCCGTTGGTGTAGTCGAACACCAGGGCCACCGCGATCACCGCCAGCACGGCGATGAGTTCGGGACTCACAGGATCAGGACTCCTTGACCGCGATGGTCTCGACGGTGTTGGCCACGTGCTCGAAGGCGTCGCAGGCGGCCTCCAGCTCGTCGGCCACCTCCTTCATCTTCAGCACGGTCAACGCGTCGTACTCGCCGGAGAAGAGGCGGACCAGCAGCATCCGGTAGGCCTGGTCGCCGTCGTTCTCCAGGCGGTTGCACTCGATCCAGTAGTCCTCGAGATCCTTCATCGACCGCAGCCGGGGCATCGCGTCGGCGGTCAGCTTCGCCTGCTGGTCGAGGACGTTGACCATCTCGTGCATCTCGCGGGGCAGCGAGGGGAGCTTGGTCAGGCCGTACAGGTAGAGCAGGTTGCCGACCGCCTCCAGGTGGTCCATCACGTCGTCGAGCAGCGAGCCCAGACGGTAGATGTCCTCCCGGTCGAAGGGGGTGATGAAGGTCGAGTTGATCTTCTTGTAGAGCTCATGGGTGATCTTGTCGCTGTCGTGCTCCACCTCGGTCAGCCGCTCGCTCACCGACTGCACCTCGACGTCGGGCAGGGCCAGCTCGTTCAGCAGCTCGGTGCCCTTCACCAGGTTCTGCGCGGCCCTGGTGAAGAGCTCGTAGAAAGCGCCCTCGTTCGGGCGGAAGGAAAACTTCACAGCACGGACCTCGTCGTGTCGGTGGAAGGGTGGCCGACGCCCCGGGGCGTCCACTGAAGGGCATGCTAGGTACACCGCCGAATGGGGCATCGCCCGGCCCACCCCTGGTCAGGCCCGATTCACCGGTCGTTCACCTGCCGTTCACCTTTGCCCGGTCGTCCCGCTCCGCAACCGCTCGCGCTCCCGCTCGACGTCGAAACCGGCAGGCGGATACCCCAGATCGAGCCCGTCGAACGTCTCCCGCAGCAGGTGGGCCACCGCCCAGTCGCGGTACCACTTGCGGTCCGCGGGGACCACGAACCACGGCGCGGCGTCCGCGTCGCAGCGGGCCAGCGCCTCGGCGTACGCGGCCTGATAGTCGTCCCAGCGCGCCCGGGTGTCCAGGTCGCCCGGGTTGTACTTCCAGTACTTCGTCGGGTCGGTCAGGCGCTCCATCAGCCGCTCCGCCTGCTCCTCGCGGGAGATGTGCAGCATCACCTTGACCAGGGCCACCCCGCCCCCGGCCAGCTCCCGCTCGAAGGCGTTGATCTCGTCGTACCGGGCCCGCCAGGTGGCCTCCCCGACCAGCTCGTCGACCCGGGCCACCAGCACGTCCTCGTAGTGCGAGCGGTTGAAGACGCCGACGTACCCGGGCGGCGGCAGGGCCCGCCGGATCCGCCAGAGGAAGTCGTGCCGCAGCTCCTCCCCCGTCGGCGGGCCGAACGAGCGGATGTGCAGGCCGAGCGGGTTCATCGCGCCCGCCACCCGCTTGACCGTGCCGTCCTTGCCGCCGCAGTCCATCGCCTGGAGCACCAGCAGCACCCGCGCCGGGCGACCGGCGCCCAGCTCCGGCCCGCCGCGGGTGGGGGCCGACGCGGCCTCCTCCGGCTCGCCGGCCGCCTTGGCGGTGGCGAAGAGCATCTCCTGCCGCCGGCCCAGCCCGGCGCCGATCAGCTCGACCTGCGCCCGCGTCCACTCCTTGCGCGCCCGGCCCGAGCCGGCCACGCCCGGCACCCCCGGGGTGGAGCGGGGATCGATCGCCCCCAGGTCGACCGCGTCGCCGTCCGAGACGGCCCGCAACAACTCCCGCATCGTGCCACCCTCGGGTGCCACGATCTCCGATTCATCGACTGCGCCCATCCCCCGATCCTCACCCAACCCGCCGCCGGGCGCCTCCCGAGCGGTCCGCGCCCCGGTCCGGCTCCCGGTCCCCGCGCCTGCTCGTGCGCCCGCGCCGCAGGACCGGTCCGCTGCGCCGAAAGTGGTGTCCGCCACTCGAAGCCCGGGGCGGAACGGGGCGTCACGTTCCGGGAGGGCGACACGTCCAGTGGGTGGGGAGAATGTGGGCGGCGGCGGGGAGGGTGCGGGGTGACGGTGGAGACGGTGGCGGAGTTCGAGGCCGAACGGGGCCGGCTGATGGCGGTGGCGTACCGGATGCTGGGCAGCCGGAGCGAGGCCGAGGACGCCGTCCAGGAGACGTGGCTGCGCTACGCCGCGGCGCTCGGCGAGCCGGCCGCCCGCGCGGAGGTACGGCACCTGACCGGCTGGCTCACCACCACCTGCGCCCGAATCTGCCTGGACGTGCTCCGCTCCGCCCGGGTGCGCCGCGAGACGTACCCCGGGCAGTGGTTGCCGGAGCCGCTGGTGACGCTGCCCGGCGGCGGCCCGGCCACCGACGGTTTCGCCCCCGACCCGGCCGAGCGGGCGGTCCGCCGGGACCAGGTCGGCACCGCGCTGCTGGTGGTGCTGGAACGGCTCACCCCGGAACAACGGATCGCCTTCGTCCTGCACGACGTCTTCGCGGTGCCGTTCGCCCGGATCGCCGAGGCGCTGGAGACCACCCCGGAGGCGGCCCGCCAGCTCGCCTCCCGGGCCCGCCGGGCGGTGCAGGCCCCGGACGCCCCCCGACACACCGCCGACCCCGCCGAGCAGCAGCGGGTGGTGACCGCGTTCGTGGCCGCCACCGAGTCGGGCGACCTGGCGGCGCTGATGCGGGTGCTGGCGCCGGACGTGGTGCTGATCGGCGACAGCGGCGGCCACTTCCCGACGGCCCGCCGGCCGGTCACCGGCGCCGACAAGGTGGCCCGGTTCACCCTCGGCCTCTTCGGGCAGGCCGGCCGCTACGACGACCGGGCGCGGTACCGGTGGGTGCTGGTGAACGGCGCGCTCGGGCTGCGGTTCGAGATCGTCCTGAACGACGGGCGCACCCTGCGACTGGTCAGCGCGTTCGCCGTGGACGGCGGCCGCATCACCGGCATCTTCAACCAGCTCAACCCGGAGAAGCTGACCCGACTGGCGGAGCTCGGCGCCGGAGACGGCCCGCAGCGCTGATCAGGCCGGCTCAGAGCACCAGGGCGAGCCACTTCCGGTACGACGTGGCGAACGGCTCGGTGCCGTCACCCAGCGCGGCGAAGAGCCAGCGGGCGGCCGCCTCGGCCTCCGCCACCACGTCGTCGGGGTAGCCGAAGCGCTCCCGGTGCTCGGCGAACTCGTCCTCGTCGCGCAGCTCGACCAGGCCGGTGGCGCGCCGGCGCACCACGTCCAGGTCGAGGTCGACCAGGTGGACCGTGTCGTCGCCCTCCCACCGCGCCGGGGTGGCGATGTCGCAGTAGACCTCGCTGGTCCGCGGGGGCGGGTTGAACATCCCGGTCCACCAGGCGTGGTGCGGCACCAGCAGGACGAACGGGATCTGCTCGACCGAGGGCCGGCCGTGGTAGACCGACTCGGTGCCGGCCGGCACGCCGAGCCAGACGCCGAGGTCGTCCTCGGCGAGCCGGCGGGCCGGGTAGTCGCGGTGGGCGCTGCCGTCGTACTTGCGGTAGATCACGCGGACCACGTCGCTCGGCATGAGTCGCACCCTAACCGATTCCGCCCAGCCGTCGCTGCGCGGAAGTAACCGGACACGGCCCACGGCAATCCGTACGGTGACCGCCGCGCCGGGGCAGCGGCGCGGCCCGTGTCGGGGCCGGCGGGTACCGTCGCACGGTGACTCCGCCCCGCGCCGCCACCGGTTCCGCCACCCCGTCGGCCCGTACCGGCCGGCGCCGGGGTGCCCGGCCGAGCGGGAGCGAACTGCTCGCCGCGGCGGTCGGCGCGGTGCCCGGCGGCGCGGCCCGACCCGGCCAGCAGCAGATGACCGAGGCGATCGAGCGGAGCGTCACCACCGGCGAGCACCTGCTGGTCCAGGCCGGCACCGGCACCGGCAAGTCCCTGGCGTACCTCGCCCCGGCCCTCACGGTGGACGGCCCGGTGGTGGTCTCCACCGCCACCCTGGCCCTCCAGTCCCAGCTGGTCGACCACGATCTGCCGCGGCTCGCCGACGCGGTCGAGCCGTTGCTCGGCCGGCGGCCCACCTTCGCCGTGCTGAAGGGGCGCCACCACTACCTCTGCCTGGCCCGGCTGGACAACTCCACCGAGGAGGAGCCGGAGGACACCCTCTTCGACGCCCCCGCCGCCCGCCCCGGCGGCGCGACGAAGTGGCTCGGCGAGGCGGGCCGGCTCGGCAAGCAGGTCCAGCGGCTGCGCGACTGGGCCGAGGAGACCGCCACCGGCGACCGGGACGAGCTGGACCCGGGGGTGGACGACCAGGCCTGGCGACTGGTGTCGATGCCGGCCCGGGAGTGCGTCGGCGCCTCCCGCTGCCCGTTCGGCGCGGAGTGCTTCGCCGAGGCGTCCCGGGCCCGCGCCCGGGAGGCCGACATCGTGGTCACCAACCACAGCCTGCTCGCGGTGGACATGCTGGCCGACCGGCACATCGTGCCGCCGCACAAGCTGCTGATCGTCGACGAGGCCCACGAGCTGGCCGACCGGGTCTCCTCGGCGGCGCAGGCCGAGCTGGTGCCCGAGCTGATCGACCGGTCCGCCCGGCGGGCCCGGCCACTGCTCCGGCCGGACGTCGCCGAGCGGCTCACCGAGGCCGGCGACGCGCTCGCCGTCGGGCTGGCCGAGGCGCCGGCCGGGCGGATCACGAGCGGGCTGCCGGCCCCGCTGCGCGAGGCGTGCACGCTGCTCGACGCGGCCACCCGGGCCGCGCTCGACGCCATCGGCGACGTCAAGGCCGACGACCCGGACCCGGTCCGCAAGCAGCAGGCCAAGGCGGCGCTCGACGAGCTCTCCACCACCGCCCAGCGGCTGCTGGAGGAGGCCGACCACGACGTGGCCTGGGTGGAGAAGCCGGAGAACGGCAGCCGCCGGGCGCTGGTGGTCGCGCCGCTCTCGGTGGCCGGCACCCTCAGCGCCCACCTCTACGACGAACGCACCGTCGTGGCCACCTCGGCCACGCTGGCGCTGGGCGGCCGGTTCGACACGGTCGCCCGGGCACTCGGGCTGGACGCGCCGCCGCCCGCCCCGCCGTCGCCGGCCGCCGCCGCGCTGGCCACCGCCACCGCCGGCCGGCCGGCCGGTGCCGCGGC
>NZ_JBAKHM010000061.1:0-794 GCF_036902725.1 Micromonospora psammae
ACGCTTCGCCCTGGCGATCTCGCCCCGGATCGGGAGCCAGTAGAAGGGGATCAACGCGGTGATCACGGCCACGCCGAGGACGGGGAGCAGGGCGCCCAGCAGGATTCCGGCGGCGATCCAGAGGGGAGCGAGCCGAAAGCGACGGCCGATGGCTCGCGCAGCGGCGGGATCGACGGTGGTGCTGAGCAGCCGGCGACCACGGCTCGCGTACCCCCAGATCGCGTTGAACAGAGAGGCTGCCAGCCCGAGCGCGAACCCGTAGAAGACCACGGCAGTCCGCTGCCCGTGTCCGTCCCGGAACGCGGCGGCCAGAACGGAAGCGGCGAATGGCAGGAACGCGATGGTCATCAGCAGCAGGGTGTTGAGCAACAGCACCACCCAGTCGGTGCCGCGAAGGTGATCGAACATGACGTGGTGGTTGGCCCACACCTGCCCGATGAGAAGGAAGGTGAGGGCGTACGCCAGGTAGGACGGCCACAGCGTGGCGAGGCCGTGGGCCAGGTGCCGGGTGTCCTCCGGCGGGCTGATCTCCAGAACGAGCAGGGTGATGGAGATGGCGAAGACCGCATCGCTGAAGGTGACGAGCCGCGCGGGATTGCGTTCCGCACCGAACGTCGTTGACCTTGCTAATCCACGAGCAGGTTCTGCCACCGCCCAATACTGGGACACGAACCGTCGCTGGGCGCGGCGCCGAGCGGCGTGTCATCCAACACCCTGAACTTGGCGGTCATGGCGCTTGGTCAGTGAGCACCGGTTGGCCAACTGCCAACGCTCCGACCTGCCCACCAGCCCTC
>NZ_JBAKHM010000062.1:0-745 GCF_036902725.1 Micromonospora psammae
CCCTTTTTGTCTAATATGCCGGAATTTTCGGCAATGAATTTCTTCACGTATTTTTCAATAATTCAATAATCGCCATCCGATCAATCGTTAAAAGAGAAAATAATTTCCCTATGCTGACCTGGTAATTGCTTACCACGGAATGCAGACGACCGGATAATATCGAAATTTTCCTTTTCCTGCTTTTGTTTTTGTGAGTCAATGAACCCGTTTTCGTTCTTATCGGCAATCTGCATCGGCTCTTCAAATCATATTATGCCGTAGTAAAGGCGTTCATCCTCTAATTCTAAACCCGCCATACTTTCCGGTTTGTCAAAAGAAACAAAACGGAAAATTTGCCCTGTCTTAACGTTGATTATGTGCGGGTTCTTTGCGCCTTTGTAAACCTCTCAATCGGCACGTCAGTTATAGCCTGTTTGTTCTTGCAGTCTGTTAAATGCCTTGATTATTGCCGGGAATGTAGATTTCTCATGATCCAGCAAAACCTTACGCATGACCACGGCACAAAATCTTTGGTCTAAAAACGCCATGAGGACAATATAGCGCGCAATCTCTGTTGATTTCTTTGCTGACTTTCCGGTTTTGAAAATTGTATATAGTTTTTTCAATGTAATAAATTCGTCGTAGTTCTTGCCGAAATAACGACGCAATGAAAGCGATTTATTAAGGGCTAGAATTTTATTCATCTAATTCCTCCGTCATTTCCTTATATTCATCCCATGAGTCAACGTCTGGGTCTTTGATGACT
>NZ_JBAKHM010000012.1:0-179621 GCF_036902725.1 Micromonospora psammae
CGGCGAGGCGGCCCGCACCGAACAGTGCTGGCTGGAGCTGGTGATCGGCACCAGCGCGGTCAAGGCGGGCCGCCGGCCGGGCGGCGGCGACGGGCTCAGGCACCGGGCCGCAGCGTGGCGAGCCAGTTCCGCAGCAGCGCGGCGCCGGTGTCGGCGGACTTCTCCGGGTGGAACTGCGCGGCGGAGAGCGCGCCCCGCTCCACCGCCGCGACGAAGTCCGTCCCGTGGTGCGCGGTGGTGACCCGGGCACCGGTCGCGGTCAGCGCGCCGGCATCGGCGACCCCGTAGGAGTGGACGAAGTAGAACCGGCTGTCGGCGGGCAGGCCGGCGAAGAGCACCGAACCCTCCGGGGGCCGGACGGTGTTCCAGCCCATGTGCGGCAGCCGCCGCGCGGCCAGCTGCGTCACCCCGCCGGGCAGCAGCCCCAGCCCCTTGGTGACCACGCCGTGCTCGTCACCGTGCTCGAAGAGGACCTGCATGCCCACGCAGATGCCGAGCACCGGCCGGCCGGCGGCGACCCGCTCGGCGATCACCGGGCCCGCGCCGAGCTCCTCGATCCCCGCCATGCAGGCGGCGAACGCCCCGACCCCCGGCACCACCAGGCCGTCCGCCTCGGCGGCGGCGGCCAGATCGTCGGTGACGGTCACGTCCGCGCCGGCGTGCTCCAGCGCGCGCTCGGCCGAGCGGAGGTTGCCCGAGCCGTAGTCCAGCACCACGATCCGCCTGCTCATGCCGCCACTCCGCTGCGCTCCGTGCCGCCCTGAGACACCACGGCACTGTGCCTGACGATTCGCTCGCTGCGCTCGCTCATGAGCCCTCCCCGGGTAGCAGCCAGAGCACCCCGCCGACGGTGGCCAGCACGGCGAGCAGCGCGGTGATCACCACGGTGCCGCGCGGCGCGCCCTGCCGGTACAACGACCAGGTCCCGCCGACCAGCACCCCGGCCAGGATCAGCAGCAGGGTAGGCAGCACCGCCCCCATCAGAGCCCACCTTCATTCGCGACTGCGGGGCTCCGCTGCGCTGCACTCCTCGCGCTCATCAGAGCCCACCTTCATTCGCGACTGCGGGGCTCCGCTGCGCTGCGCTCCTCGCGCTCATCAGAGCCCACCTTCATTCGCGACTGCGGGGCTCCGCTGCGCTGCGCTCCTCGCGCTCATCAGAGCCCACCTTCATTCGCGACTGCGGGGCTCCGCTGCGCTGCGCTCCTCGCGCTCATCAGAGCCCACCTTCATTCGCGACTGCGGGGCTCCGCTGCGCTGCGCTCCTCGCGCTCATCAGAGCGCTCCCTTGGTGCTGGGGATCGCGCCCTGCGACCGCGGGTCGATCGCGGTCGCCTCGCGCAGCGCCCGGGAGACCGCCTTGAACTGCGCCTCCACCACGTGGTGGGCGTCCGGGTGGCCGCCGGGGCGGGCCGCGCGCAGCACGTCGACGTGCAGGGTGATCCGGGCGGCCTGGCCGAAGGACTCCCAGATGTGCCGGGTCATGCTGGTCGGGTAGACCGGCCCGATGTACGGGGCCAGCGGCGGCTCGTCGTGCACCACGTACGGGCGGCCGGAGAGGTCCACCGCCGCCCGGACCAGCACCTCGTCCATGGGGACGGTGGCCGAGCCGTACCGCCGGATGCCGGCCTTGTCGCCCAGCGCCTGGTCGAACGCGGCACCGAGGGCGAGCGCGGTGTCCTCCATGGTGTGGTGGGCGTCGATCTCCAGGTCGCCGACGGTGCGCACGGTGAGGTCGAAGCCGCCGTGCCGGGCGATCTGGTTCAGCATGTGGTCGTAGAAGCCGACCCCGGTGCCGATCTCGGCCCGGCCGGTGCCGTCCAGGTCGATCTCGACCAGGACCTCGGTCTCCTTGGTGATCCGCTCCACCCGGGCGGTCCGGCTCATGCTGGGCAACCTTTCGTTCGCGACTGCGGGGCTCGCAAGAGCGGCTCGCTCCTCGCGCTCACGACCTTCTCCATCGCGGCGAGGAAGGCGTCCGTCTCGGCGGGGGTGCCGGCGGTGACCCGCAGCCAGCCGGGCAGCCCGACGTCGCGGACCAGGACGCCCGCGTCGAGCAGGGTGCGCCAGGCCGCGGCCTGGTCGCCGCCGACCTCGAAGAGCACGAAGTTGGCGTCGCTGTCGGCCACCCGGTGGCCCCCGGCACGCAGCTCGGTCACGATCCGGTCCCGCTGCGCCTTGATCGCGTCGACCGTGGCGAGCAGGGCGTCGCGGTGCGCCAGCGCCGCGCGGGCCGCGGCCTGGGTGAGCGCGGAGAGGTGGTACGGCAGCCGGACCAGCTGCACCGCCGCCACCACCGCCGGGTCCGCGGCCAGGTAGCCGAGCCGGCCGCCGGCGAAGCCGAAGGCCTTGCTCATCGTCCGGGTCACCACCAGCCGCGGGTGGCCGGGCAGCACCGCCAGGGCGCTGACCGTGCCGGGCCGGGCGAACTCGGCGTACGCCTCGTCGACCACCACCACGCCGGGCGCGACGTCGAGCACCGCGGCGACCACCGCCGGGTCCAGCGCGGTGCCGGTGGGGTTGTTCGGCGAGCAGAGGAAGACAACGTCCGGGCGGTGCTCGCGGACCTGGGCCACCGCGTCGGCGGCGGACAGCCCGAAGTCGACGCCCCGGGCCGCCGGCACCCACCGGGTGCCGGTGCCCAGCGCCAGCAGCGGGTGCATCGAGTACGCCGGGGTGAAGCCAAGCGCGGTGCGCCCGGGACCGCCGAACGCCTGGAGCAGCTGCTGCTGGACCTCGTTGGAGCCGTTGGCCGCCCACACCTGGTCGACGGTGAGGCCGTGGCCGAGATACGCCGCCAGGTCGGCGCGGAGCGCCACGGCGTCCCGGTCCGGGTAGCGGTTGAGGTCGCGCAGCTCGGCCGCGAGGGCCTCGGCGATCGCCGCCACCACCGGCTCGGGCACCGGGTAGGAGTTCTCGTTGGTGTTCAGCCGCACCGCGACGTCCAGCTGCGGCGCCCCGTACGGCGTCAGGCCCCGCAGGTCGTCGCGGATCGGCAGGTCGTCGAGGGTCGTCACGAGCCCGTCCCGGCGAAGCGCGCGGCGACGGCCTGGCCGTGCGCCGGCAGGTCCTCCACGTTGGCCAGGGTGACCACGTGCGGGGCCACCTCGTGCAGCGCGTCGCGGGTGTACTCCACCAGGTGCACGCCGCGCAGGAAGGACTGCACCGACAGTCCGGAGGAGTGCCGGGCGCAGCCGCCGGTGGGCAGCACGTGGTTGGAGCCGGCGCAGTAGTCGCCGAGCGACACCGGCGACCACGCGCCCACGAAGATCGCCCCGGCGTTGCGCACCCGCAGCGCCCACTCGCGCGCGTCGACGGTCTGGATCTCCAGGTGCTCGGCCGCGTACGCGTCGACCACCCGCAGCCCGGCCTCGAGGTCGTCGACCAGGACGACCCCGCTCTGCTCTCCGCTGAGCGCGGTGGTCACCCGCTCGGCGTGCTTGGTGGCCGGCACCTGCCGGGCCAGCTCCCGCTCCACCGCGTCGGCCAGCTCCACCGAGGGGGTGACCAGCACGCTCGCCGCGAGCGGGTCGTGCTCGGCCTGGCTGATCAGGTCGGCGGCGACGTGCGCCGGGTCGGCGGTGTCGTCGGCCAGGATGGCGATCTCGGTCGGGCCGGCCTCGGCGTCGATGCCGACCACGCCGCGCAGCAGCCGCTTGGCGGCGGTGACCCAGATGTTGCCCGGACCGGTGATCATGTCGACCGGGTCGCAGTGCGCGCGGCCCTCGGCGTCCACCGCGGCGCCGTACGCCAGCATGGCCACCGCCTGGGCGCCGCCGACGGCGTACACCTCGTCGACGCCGAGCAGCGCGCAGGCGGCGAGCACCCGGGCGTCGGGCAGGCCGCCGTTGTCCCGCTGCGGCGGGCTGACCACCACCAGCGAGCGGACCCCGGCCGCCTGGGCCGGTACGACGTTCATCACCACGGTCGACGGGTACATCGCCAGGCCGCCGGGGACGTAGAGGCCGACCCGGTCGACCGGCACCCAGCGCTCGGTGACGGTGCCACCCGGGACGACCTGGGTGGTGTGGTCGGTGCGGCGCTGGTCGGCGTGGACCTTGCGGGCCCGGGTGATCGACTCCAGCAGCGCGGCCCGCACCTGCGGGTCGAGCGTCCCCTCGGCCTCGGCGATCGCCTCGGCGGGCACCCGCAGCACCTCCGGGGAGATCCCGTCGAAGCGCTCGCTGGCCTCGCGGATCGCCGGATAGCCATGCTCCCGGACCGCCTCGACGAGCGGGCGGATCTTCTCGACCGCCACGGAGACGTCGAGCTGGGCACGAGGCAGCAGGCGGCGGGGGTCACGGACGGCACCGCGCAGGTCGATCCGATTCAACACCCTTCGAGTCTAGGCGGCCCGGCCCGGGTGGGACCGCGCCGCCCGGGACCGCGTGGGCGTGAGCCAGGCCACGCCGGACGGGCCCGGGGCGGCTAGGCTCGGTCCCGTGACCGCACGGCTGCCGGTGTTTCCGCTCGGGATGGTGCTCTTCCCCGGGCTGGTGCTGCCGCTGCACATCTTCGAGGAGCGCTACCGGGCCCTGGTCCGGCACCTGGTCGGGCTGCCCGAGGGAGCGGCCCGCGAGTTCGGCGTGGTGGCGATCCGGGCCGGCTGGGAGGTGGCCCCGGGCCCGGGCCGGGCCAGTCCGAGCGGCAGCGGCGAGGTGACCCTGCACGAGGTGGGCTGCACCGCCGAGCTGCGGCAGGTGACCGAGCTGGACGACGGGGGGTTCGACATCGTCACCGTCGGCCGCCGTCGGTTCCGCATCGCCGAGGTCGACGACAGCTCGCTGCCGTACCTGACCGCCCGGGTGGAGTGGCTGCCGGAGCCGAGCGGCACCGACGAGGTCGCCGACCTGCTCGCCGCCCGGGTGATCTCGGTCTTCCGGCAGTACCTCGGGCTGATCCGGCCCGACCCGGAGGAGATCTCCGAGCAGCTGCCGGAGGACCCGACGGTGCTGTCCCACCTGGTGGCCGCCACCGCCGCGCTGACCGTCGCCGACCGGCAGCGGCTGCTCGCCATCGACGACACCGCGGCCCGGCTCCGGGCCGAGCTGCGGCTGCTCAACCGCGAGGCGGCTCTGCTGCGTCAGGTGCGGGCGGTTCCGGTGCCGCTGTCGGAGCTGGCATCGCCCCCGGCCCCCAACTGAGCGCGCCGGGCCCGCCGGTCCAGTCGGGCTCCGGCTCCGGGCGCAGCGACGACCAGCGCGACCAGCCGGCCAGCAGGGTGTACGTCACGGCCGCCGCGAACGCCGGCAGCAGCACGTTCCCGAAGGGCAGCGGGAGCACGCCCAGCAACCACTCGACGCCGCCGGCGCGCAGGTCGACCGGCTTGGCGAACGCCGTCCCCTCCGGCGCGGACGCCAGCAGCCGCTCGAAGTCGGAGAGTCCGATCCGGCGGCCCGCCTGCCAGGCGACCAGTGCGGCGCCGAGCCCGCCGAGGGTGACCACGAACAGGCCCCCCGGGCCACGGCGGCGGCGCAGCAGCACCCAGAGCCCGACCGCGGCGAGCACCCCGAAGCCGAGCCCGAGCAGGCTGAACCAGCCGTCCGCGGCGATCGGCTGCTCCGGCTGTGGCTGGGCGTAGACGGCGCCCTGGGCGGTCTTCAGCACCGGGGTCTCGGGGGCCAGGGCCGCCCAGAGCAGGCCGAGCGGCGCCCCCAGCGCGGTGAGCGCGAGCACCGTGGCGACCGCCAGTGCCGGGGCAGGGCGCGTCCGCTCCCCGGGCTCCGCCGGGCGGCCGGCGTACGCCGGGGGCCAGGTGCCCACCGGCACCGGCTCGACGTCGGCCGGCCCGGCCGGTCGCGGGTCACCGCCGGCACCCCCGCCGGGGGCGGCGGAGGACGGCGATCCGGTCCCGGACGGCGCCGGCACGGGGCCGGCGGCGGGACCGGCACGACCCGGCTCGTCGGTACGGTCGACGGGCCGGTGCGGATCGGGGGTGTCCGGGCTCACCCGACGATCTTCTCAGGCGAAGCTGTGCGACGGGGCGGCGGAGGCCGAACCGCTCAGCGGGCGAACGGCTCCAGCATCATCGAGGCCGCCCGCAGCCACCCCTGCCGGGTCTCCGGCTGGAGCTGGTGGTACTCGATCGATGAGCCGGTCTCCAGCGCCGGGTCGTACGGCACCACGGCGACGGCGCGGGTGCGGGTGGCGAAGTGCCGCTCCAGGTCGTCCTGGAGCGACGAGCGGCCCGGGGTCGGGCAGGAGATCAGGGTCACCGCGTTGTCGGCCAGCTCCCCCATCCCCTCCTCGTGCAGCAGGTCCAGCATCCAGTCGGCGCTGAACGCCGCGTCCTCGCGCGGCACCGTGGTCACCACCAGCTGGTCGGCGGCGTGCATGACCGTCCGCCAGTTGGCGCTCTCCACGTTGTTGCCGGTGTCCACGCAGATCACGTCGTGGGTGCGGCGCAGCAGCTCCAGCACCCGCTTGACGGTGAACTGGTCCAGCCGCTGGGCGAACCGGGGGCTCTCCTCACCGGCCAGCACGTCGTACGACCCGTCGGAGGCGTGCCGCAGGTAGTCGTCCAGGGACTCCAGCAGCTCGGCGCCCTCGCGGATCTCGATGTGCGCCAGGTCGCCGATCAGGTGCCGGATGGTCCGGGCGTGCCGGGCGCTGCCGGCGCGCAGGCCGAGGGTGCCGCGCAGCTCGTTGTCGTCCCAGGCGAGCACCCCCCGGCCGCGCACGCTGCCGACGGTGGCGGCGGCGAGCACGGTCGCGGTGGTCTTGTGCACCCCGCCCTTGGGGTTGGCGAAGGCGAGCACCCGGGGGGTGCCCAGGTCGCGGCGGAGGACCGCGGCGGCCCGCTCGTGCTCGTCCTGCGGGGTCGGCGCGCGCCACTCGATCCGGGCCGGCTCGATCCGCGCCGGGTAGCCCCGGTCGGTGGTCACCGCCGCCGAGTACGTCGGCTCGGCCGGGTAGTCCGGCTCCGGGCGGCGCGGGGGCTCCGGCTGGTACGTCCGGTCCGGCTGGTACGCCGCCGGCTCCGGCTGGTACGTCGGCTGCGCCGGGTACGCGATCGGCTCGGGCTGGTACGTCGGCTGCGCCGGGTACACCGGCTCGACGGGAGCGTACCCGGGCCGCCCGCCGTAACCGCCGTCGAGCGCGGCGTACCGGGACTCGACCGGCGGCTCGTGCCGGTAGCCGTTGTCCAGCAGCGCGTACCGCGACTCCGCCGACGACTCCGGCCGGTACGACGGCTCGGGGCGCGGGGCGGGCTCGGGCTGGTACGACGGCTCGGGCTGGTAGGACGGCTCCGGCCGGTACGACGGCTCCAGCCGGTAGGCCGGGTCGACCCGGTAGGTCGCCTCGGCCCGGTACCCGGGGTCCGCGCCGTACGGCGGATCCACCGGTGGCGGCACGGCCGCCGCGGCCCGCGCGGACCAGCCGTTGCCGGATCCGCGCCGGGGCAGCGGGTCCGGCGCTGGCGGCTCCTCGGCCCGACGGTCGGTCTCCGGCTGCTCGCCGGCGCGACCGCCCAGACGGGCGCGGTCGAGCAGCGCCCGCCATCGCGGGGCCGGTTCGGCCGACCGACCCCAGCCGGTCTCGGTGCCGTCCAAGGCTCGCCCTCCCCGCACCACATCGATCTCCGCCTGACAGGCTACGAACGAAACCCTATGCGGACCACACCTGTCCGCGCACATCCCCCGGCGGCCATACTCAGCGCGACGGTGGCGACGACCGTCCGGCACCGACGTCCGGGGAGGTCGGGGCGGTGGTGGGCGGCCGGCGGGCGGTACCGGCGGGCGCACGGTCCGGTGAGGAACCCGTCACATCCGGTGCCGCTTCCGACGAATCGCCCACCTCGGGCGTCAGCGCGGTGTCGGCCGGCGGGCGCACCACGTCCCGCTGCTCGGGCAGGGGCGGGAGGAAGACCGTGCGGTCCAGCCGGCGTACCTCCGGGGCCGGGTCGACCCCTCGGACACCCGGCCGGGTGGCCAGCTCCCGCAGCGCGTCCGGCGCGGCCCGCACCACGGCGGCGTACACGCAGCCGCAGCCGGCCCGGTAGGCCCGGGCCTCCCGGACGGCCACCTCCGCCCCGGTGGAGTACGTCCGGCGCAGCAGCGGCTCCGCGGCCGCCGCCGCCCGGTCGCGCTGGTCGGCGGCCTCCCGGTCCTTGCGGTCGGCGACCCCGGCCATCCCGGCCAGCACGTCCTGCGGCGTCCGCTGCGCCGCCAGGTGGACCACCTCGGTCTGCCGGTCGGGCAGCGGCACCCGCGCCACCACCTCGACGACCGACACGTCGGCGAGCACCGCCGGCAGCGCGTCCGGCCGCAGGTAGGCGTCGAAGGAGACCAGCGCGTACGTCCCGGCCGACGCGTCGGCCGGGGGCAGCGCGGCGAGCTCCGTGGCGGCGGAGCGCAGGTAGGTCGGGATCGCGTCGCCGGGACCCACCCCGACCCGGGTGACCTCGCCCACCGTGCGGTCCCCGACCGGCTCGTCCCGCCGGTCCGTCCACCCGGCGGCGAGCAGCACCGCGCCGACGGAGAGGGCCGCGGCCCAGCCGAGCCAGCCCGGCCGGCGCCGGGCGTCGGCGAGCGGCCCCCGGTCGCCCGGCGGCGGACCGGCGGCGTCCACCGGCGCGGGCCCCCTCGTCGTCACAGGATCGGTGCCGTCAGTCGCGCAGGATCGCCAGCGCCTGCGCCAGGTCGTCGGGGTACTCGCTGACGAAGGTCACCTCGTCACCCGTGCGCGGGTGCGCGAAGCTCAGCGACCGGGCGTGCAGCCACTGCCGGCTCAGTCCCAGCCGGGCCGAGAGGGTCGGGTCCGCGCCGTAGGTGATGTCGCCCACACAGGGGTGCCGCAGGGTGGAGAAGTGCACCCGGATCTGGTGCGTCCGGCCCGTCTCCAACCGCACGTCGAGCAGGCTCGCCGCCGGGAACGCCTCAATGGTGTCGTAGTGGGTGATGCTCGGCTTGCCGCCGGAGACCACCGCCCAGCGGTAGTCGTGGTGCGGGTGCCGGTCGATCGGCGCGTCGATGGTGCCGCGCGACGGGTCGGGGTGGCCCTGCACCACCGCGTGGTATCGCTTCTCCACCTCGCGGTACTTGAACGCCCGCTTCAGCGCGGTGTACGCCTGCTCGCTCTTGGCCACCGCCATGATGCCGGTGGTGCCGACGTCGAGCCGGTGCACCACGCCCTGCCGCTCGGCCGCGCCGCTGGTCGAGATGCGGTGCCCGATCGCGGCGAGGCCGCCGATCACGGTCGGCCCGGTCCAGCCGGGGCTGGGGTGGGCGGCCACCCCGACCGGCTTGTCCACCACCACGATGTCGTCGTCGGCGTAGACCACGGTGAGCCCGGGCACCGCCTGCGGCACCACGGTCGGCGGGGCGACCGGGGCGGGCAGCGTCACCTCCAGCCAGGAGCCGGCCTTGACCTTGTGCGAGTTCTGCCGGGCGACCCCGTCGACCAGCGCGTCGCCGCCGTCGACCAGCGCCGCGGCGGCGGTGCGGGACAGGCCGAAGAGCCGGGACACCGCCTGGTCCAGGCGCATCCCGTCGAGCCCGTCGGGGACGGGGAGGGAACGGTGGTCGCCGCCGCCGGCGAAGGCCGAGGTCATGCCGGCTCCCGCTGCTCGGAGGTGGCGCCGGCCGGCGCCGCCGCGGTGTCGTCGCCGCCCTTGCCGATCCGGCTGCCGTCGCGCTGCCGGCCGGTCAGCTCCAGCAGCACGGCGAGCAGCACGCCGGAGACCAGGCAGCTGTCGGCCAGGTTGAACACGGGCCAGACCTGCCCGTACGGGTCGAAGAGGCTGACCATGTCCACCACGTGCCCGACGAAGTGACCGGGGGCGCGGAAGATCCGGTCGACGAGGTTGCCCAGCGCGCCGCCGAGCACCAGCCCGAGCGAGATCGCCCACGGCAGGGAACGCAGCCGTACCGCCATCCAGACGATCCAGCCGACCACGCCGATGGTGATCAGCGGGAAGATCCAGGTGTGGTCGGATCCGATGCTCCAGGCCGCCCCGCTGTTGCGGGTCAGGGTGAGGTAGACCGCGCCGCCGAGCAGCCGGACGGGCTCCCGGTCGTCGAGGGCCAGCAGCGCCAGGTGCTTGGTGAGCAGGTCGGCGAGCAGGCCCACCAGGGCGATGCCGCCGAGGACCACGACCGCTCTGCGGCGGGGCGTGCCGCCGCCCGGCTCAGCGGTGCCGGATCCGGTCGGTGCTGTGGTCATCGACTCCCCATCGACTGTCCGGACGGCGATGGTTCGCCGTCTCACGCGGTCGCCGGGGAGCGGACGTCAGCGCCGCTCCTCCAGCTGCTTGCAGGTCACGCAGAGGGTCGCCGACGGGAAGGCGGCGAGCCGCTCCACCGGGATCGGGTTCCCGCACCGCTCGCACCACCCGTAGCCACCCTCGTCGAGCCGCTCCAGTGCCCGCTCGACCTGCGTGATCCGTTCCCGGATGCTGTTCGCGAGGGAGATCTCCTGCTCGCGCTCGAACGTCTTGGTGCCGGTGTCGGCCTGGTCGTCCCCGGCCGAGTCGGTCAGCCGGTCGCGCTGCAGCTCGGTGATCTCGCTCAGCGTCTGATCGTACTCGGCGCGCAGCTCGTCCCGTCGGGCCGCCAGGGCGGCCCGGATCTTCTCGGTCTCCGCCGCGCTGCGGGTGGCCTTCGCCACCGGCTTCCGGCCGGCGGTCCTGGTGTCGGCTGGCTTGGCCATCGTCAGCTCCCTCAGCCGCGTAGCGCGGCGGTCGGCGGTGTCCGGACAGGGGCCACCGGCCTGGCGCCCCCACGTAACAAAACGGGCGCACGGCAATGAGGGCCGCGCACTCCGGAGGTTGGCAAGAATACGGAACGTACAGGCGTCCGACAACGTGGCGCACCGTCGTGCCGTTATTCAGCCTCTAGTAAGCCCTAATTAGGGCAAAAAGAACGCTAGCAGATCACCCCTCCCGATCCTCGCCGTACTCGCCAAACCACCTGGCCAGTCGACCCCGTCGGCTGACCGCCCGCAGCCGCCGCTCCGCCTCGTCCCGCACCCCGGCGGTCGCCACGATCAGCAGGCTGTCGCCCGCCTTGAGCCGGGTGTCCGGGCCCGGCACGAAACCGGCGCCGTCGCGCAGCACCAGGGTCACCGAGGCGCCCACCGGCAGCCGCAGCTCGTCCACGTGCACACCGGCCAACCGGGAACCCGGCGGCACCTCCAGCTGGAGCAGGTCCGCCCGCATCCGCTCCAGCGGAGCCGTCTCCACCCGGATCTCCGCCAGCTCGGCGGGCGCGGTGACGCCCAGCCGGCGGGCCGCCGGGGCCAGCGTGCCGGCCTGGAGCAGCGTGAAGATGACCACCAGCACGAAGACCGCGTCGAAGAGCCGGTCCGCCCCCGGAACCCGCTCGGAGAGCGGGATGGTGGCCAGCACGATCGGCACCGCCCCGCGCAGCCCGGCCCAGGACAGGAAGGCCTGCTCGCGCAGCGACACCCGGAACGGCAGCGCGGAGAGCGCCACCGACAGCGGTCGGGCGACCAGCAGCAGGGCCAGCCCGGTGACCACCGCCGGCAGCACCGCCGCACCCAGCCGGCCCGGCGTGGCGAGGAGGCCGAGCAGCACGAACAGCCCGATCTGGGCCAGCCAGGCCAGCCCGTCGGCGAAGCCGAGGATGGCCTGCCGGTGCGGCAGCCGGGCGTTGCCGAGCAGCACCCCGGCGACGTAGACGGCGAGGAAGCCGGAGGCGTGCAGCACCGCCCCGGCGGCGTACGCCAGCACGGTGAAACCGACCGCCGCGATCGGGTAGAGCCCGGCCGAGGGCAGGGCGGCCCGGCGCAGCGCGAACCGGCCGGTGATCCCGGCCGCCAGCCCCACCGCCGCCCCGGCCCCCAGCTCGTAGCCGACCAGCAGCGCCTCGTACCACCAGGGGTGGGCGGCCGGGGCGCTGCGGGAGAGCAGCACCACCAGGATCACCACCGGGGCGTCGTTCATGCCCGACTCGGCCTCCAGGGTGGCCACCAGCCGGGGCGGCAGCCGCAGCCGGCGCAGGGTGGCGAAGACCGCGGCGGCGTCGGTGGACGAGAGCACCGCGCCGTAGAGCAGGGCCAGCCGCCAGTCCAGCCCCAGCAGCAGGTGCACGACCAGGCCGACGACGAGGATGCTGACCAGCACGCCGGCCGTGGAGAGCGCCGCGGCCAGCCCGAGCACCGGGCGCAGCGTGCTCCACCGGGCGGTCAGCCCGCCCTCGGCGATGATCACGATGAGCGCGCAGAAGCCCAGCACCCGGGTCAGCTCGGCGTCGTCGAAGCGGATGCCGAGCCCGGCCTCGCCGATCGCCACCCCGAGGGCGAGGTAGACCAGAAGGCTCGGCACGCCGAGCCGGGTGGAGAAGCGGACCGCGCCCACCGCGACCAGCAGTACGGCGGCGCCGAGCAGCAGCGCGACGTCCAGCCCGGGGGTCACGGGCGGCCGACCCGGTGCGCCGTCACCCGGCCGATCCGTCGCGCAGCCGGCGGAGCACGTCGGCCAGGTCCGAGGTGGGGTGGTCGACCAGGAAGAGCTTGTCCCGACTGGCCGCGCCGGTGCGCAGCGACACGGCGGCCGGCCGGACGCCCAGCGCGCCGGCCAGGGCCCGCCGGGCGGCCTCGGTGGCCCGCCCGTCGACGGCCGGCGCGTTCACCGCGATCACCAGGGCGGGACCGTGCGGGCCGTCGAAACGACCGCCGACCCGGGCCCGGGACGCGCCGGGCCTGACCCGTACCGCGACGGTGAGCGTCTCCTCGGTGGACATCGGCACCGGTTCAGTCGGGGGCGTCGGCGAGCAGGGTGGTGTCCGGGGCGCACCGCCCGCACGGGGTGAAGCCGAGCGCCACCGCCTCGGAGACCGGCAGCGGCTCGTGGTCCCGGTCCACCAGGTACGCGCAGGAGGCGAGGTGGTAGCGGGGATGGCCGTCGACCACCCGGATCTCGGCGTGGAGGGTGGCGACCCGGGCGGCGTCCGCCGGTGACACGTGCTGGGCCTCCGGCTCGGCGGACCGGCCGGCGCCGCTGGTGGGGGTCGGATCGGCGGGGTCCGGCTCCCACGGCCCGGCCGGGTCGGGCTCCCACGGGGCCTCGGGCCGGGGCTCCCAGGGGCCGGTCGTCCCGGCGGCGTGGGGGGCCGCCCCGGTCACCGACGGCTCGGGCGGTTGCCGCCACCCGTCGCCGTCGGTGCCATTCCTCGGAGGTACGTGCTGAACGGGGATCTCCGTCGCCACCGGGCTGTAGGCGGCGCGCGGAGCGGCCGTGCGGGGCACCCGGAGGCGTCCCCGGCCACGCGGCCGGTCCCGGCTCGTCGTCGCTCTGGCGGCGGCCACCTGGCGGGCGCCGGCCACCAACGCGACGGCGGCCAACAGGCTGGCCGCGATGGAACTGATCAACAGGGCGCTGGAGCCGTCAGCGAGACCGAGCACCAGCAGCACGACCGCGACGAGGATGAGCAGCAGACTTGCGACTATCACGGCTCACCCCCGCCGCGTCGGCTCGGTGTGGGGCGGTCGACGGTCGTCGGAGGACGACCGTCGACCGTTGATCAGCGACCGGCTTCGAGAGCGCCGGAGCGACCGCCGCCGTACGAGCCGGCGAGGCCCGCGGCGGCCAGACCGTTGCCGCCGGCGGCCCGGCTGCCCTCGGCCCGGGTCATCTCGGCCTCCAGGCCCTGACCGCGGCCGTCGAGGTCCCGCAGCTGGCTCTCCAGGTAGGCCTTGAGCCGGGTCCGGTACTCGCGCTCGAACTGCTTGAGCTCCTCGATGTGCTTCTGGAGGGCCGTGCGCTTGGCGTCCAGGCCGCCCATGGCCTCCTGGTGCCGCTGACGGGCGTCGCGCTCCAGCGCGTCGGCCTTGGCGCGCGCCTCGCGGGTGACCTCCTCGGCCTTCGAACGGGCCTCGGAGAGCAGCTGGTCGGCCTCCCGACGGGCGTCGGAGACGTGGTCGTCGGCGGTGCGCTGGGCCATCATCAGGACGCGCAGGGCCTGCTGCTCGCCGTCACCGCCGCCGGCCGGACCGCCGGTGGAGCGGACCTGCTCCAGCTCCGCCTGCATCGCGCGGGCGGCCTGCTCGGCCGCGGCCTTGTCGCGCTGCACCCGGTCGAGCTGGGCCTTGACGTCGTTGAGCTCCGCCGCGAGACGGGCGTCGCCGCCGGGGCCGGCGGGAGCGCCACCACGACCGCCGCGCTCCACCTGGGCGCGCAGCTCGTTGTTCTCCTCGATCAGACGGGCAAGCTCACGCTCGACCTCGTCCAGGAAGGCGTCGACCTCCTCCTCGTCATACCCCCGCTTGCCGATCGGCGGCTTTTTGAAGGCGACGTTGTGGACGTCGGCCGGGGTCAGCGGCATCGAAACTCCTCGGGTCAGTTGCGGCCGCGTAGCGGCAGGGACATCGGATTCCTCACCCGATGATCAACCGCTTCAACACGAACTCCATCAGCACGAACAGGATAACCAGGAGCACAAGGGAGGCCAGGTCGATGCTCACGGTACCAATTCGCAGTGGAGGGATCACACGCCTCAACGCCTTGAGAGGCGGATCAGTGACGCTCCACACGGATTCCAGTCCCGCCGACGCTCCGCGCCCCGGTTGCCACCGGCGACCGTACTGGAGAACAGCGCTGAGGACGAATCGGGCCAACAGCACAATTAGGAATAGGTACAGGATCAGGTACAGCACTTGCAGCACGATCGACAACACGGCAGACGACGTCCCTCGGTCGGGCGGACTTAGCTCAGGCTGAAAAAGCCGCCCTCAGCGATCTTGGCCTTGTCCTCCGCGGTGACCTGGACGTTGGCCGGTGAGAGCAGGAACACCCGGTTGGTCACGCGCTCGATCGTACCGCGCAGGCCGAACGCCAGTCCGGCGGCGAAGTCCACCAGCCGCCGCGCGTCGGCCTCGTCCATCTCGGTCAGATTGATGATCACCGGCACGCCGTCGCGGAAGTGCTCGCCGATGGTGCGCGCCTCGCGGTAGGTGGTCGGGTGCAGCGTGGTGATCTGGTAGCGCTGCTCCTCCTCGACCACCGCCCGCTCGCGCGCCTGCACCTGCGGCGCCAGCGCGAGATTGTCCCGGGTGTGGTAGGTCAGCGCGCCCGAGGTCTCCCCCGCCCCGGACCGCGTGATGGACCGGACGCTGGACCGCTCGCCGCGCTCCGGGCGGTCGTCGTCGACCCGCTCGGCCTCCGCCGCGCGGCTCGTGGACCGCTCGCCCAGCCGACCCCGCTCCCCCTGCCGGGGCCGCGGCGCCGGCGGCTCCTCCGCGTCGTCGTCATCGTCGTCGGCGAACTCCTCGGAGTACCGGCTCGACCGGTAGCGCGACTCCCGGTAACCCGGCTTGTCGTAGCCACCCTCGTCGTACGCCCGCTCGTCGTCCTCCTCGACGAGACCGAGCCAGACCCCCGCCTTGCGCAGTGCACCCATCCCGCGCCCTTCCGTCCGCCGTGCGGCACGCACCCCCGTGCCGTGTCGCCTTGATCGCGAATGGGAAACCCAATGCCCACCGGATCGGATCGGCAATCCCCGGCGGACGATTCGCGGCCGTCCGCCCTGGCCCCCCGAGCACAGGGATCCCGTTCCTGAACAACACAGATGTAATTTGCTTCTTCCGCGGTCAGGCTACCGCAGCGTGGGGCGCATTCCGAGCAACGCGCTGCCGACGCGGACATGTGTCGCGCCGTACCTGATCGCGGCCTCCAGATCCCCACTCATCCCGGCGGAGAGCGCGGTGGCCTCCGGATGTGTCTGGCGGAAACCCGCCGCGACCTCGGCCAGCCGGGCGAACGCCCGCTCCGGCTCCCAGCCCAGCGGCGCGACCGCCATCAGCCCGGCCAACCGCAGCGAGCCCGCCCCGGCCAGCGCCTCGGCCACCGGGCCGAGGCCGCGGTCCGGGTCGGCGGAGTCCGGCAGCGCGCCCCCGCGCGCCGGGTCGCCGTCGATGCTCACCTGCACCAGGGCGTCCAACGGCCGGTCCCGGCCCGCCTCGGCCGCGGTGCCCAGGGCCCGGGCCAGCCGGACACTGTCCACCGAGTGCACGACGTCGGCGTAGCGGACCACCGAGCGGGCCTTGTTGCGCTGCAACTGCCCGATGAAGTGCCAGCGCGGGCGCACCCCGGCCGCCGCCACCTCGGCCGCCTTCGGCGCCGCCTCCTGGTCGCGGTTCTCCCCCACGTCGGCCACCCCGAGCCCGGCCAGCGCGACCACGTCGCCGGCCGGGTACGTCTTGGTCACCGCGATCATCGTCACCTCGGCGCGGTCCCGGCCGGCGTCGGCGCAGGCGTCGGCGATCCGGACCCGGACCCGGGCCAGCCCGGCCGCGAGTTCGGCGCGCCGGTCGGGCCGCGCCGTGGCTGGTTGTTCGGTCATCGGCGGAGCTCAGGAACCGTTCTTGAGGAAGTCGGGCACGTCGACGTCGTCGAAGAGCACCCGGCGCGGCGACTGCTGCGGCGCCGGCATGCTGGCCGGCGGAGTCACCGGCGGGGTCTGCGGCGCCGGCTGGTTCTGGTTGGTCTTGCGCGGCGCCTCGGCCGCCTTGTACGCCGGCGCGCCGCCGTCGAAGCCGGCCGCGATGACGGTCACCCGGACCTCGTCACCCAGCGCGTCGTCGATGACCGCACCGAAGATGATGTTGGCGTCCGGGTGCGCCGCGTCGGTGACCAGCTGCGCCGCGTCGTTGATCTCGAACAGGCCCAGGTCGGAGCCGCCGGCGATGGAGAGCAGCACGCCGCGCGCGCCGTCCATGCTCTGCTCCAGCAGCGGGCTGGAGATGGCCGCCTCGGCCGCCTCCACCGCGCGGTTCTCGCCGCGGGCGCTGCCGATGCCCATCAGGGCGCTGCCGGCGCCGCTCATCACGCTCTTGACGTCGGCGAAGTCCAGGTTGATCAGACCGGGGGTGGTGATCAGGTCGGTGATGCCCTGGACACCGGAGAGGAGCACCTGGTCGGCGGTGCGGAACGCGTCCATCATGCTGATGTTGCGGTCACCCAGCGCCAGCAGCCGGTCGTTCGGGATGACGATCAACGTGTCGCACTGGTTGCGCAGCTCGTCTATGCCGGACTCGGCCTGCACCTGGCGGCGCTTGCCCTCGAAGGAGAACGGCCGGGTCACCACACCGATGGTCAGCGCGCCCAGCTTGCGGGCGATGTTGGCCACCACGGGCGCGCCGCCGGTGCCGGTGCCGCCCCCCTCGCCGCAGGTCACGAAGACCATGTCGGCGCCCTTGAGCACCTCCTCGATCTCGTCGCGGTGGTCCTCGGCGGCGTTCTTGCCGACGTCCGGGTTGGCACCCGCGCCGAGCCCCCGGGTCAGCTCCCGGCCGACGTCGAGCTTGACGTCGGCGTCACTCATCAGCAGCGCCTGCGCGTCGGTGTTGATCGCGATGAACTCGACGCCCTTGAGCCCAACCTCGATCATCCGGTTGACGGCGTTCACGCCGCCGCCCCCGATGCCGACGACCTTGATGACCGCCAGGTAGTTGTGCGGAGGTGTCATCTCCGGTCCTTTCCCTTCGAGATTGGCATCGGCCGACCGGGTACGGCGTGGCCAGCCCAGCGGTCGACGACAGCTGTCACCAGTAGGAGTCAGGGATAAACCCTCACCCTCTACTAGAGGCTTACGGTTATGTCAACCACTGATCCTCTTCGGGGCAACGTAAGCGCCCCCACGCCGAGAGCCAAGGACCCACCCGGCGTGTCGCCCCATTGGCGGGACGGCTCACGTCCCGCCGGATCACTTGAAGGTCACCACGTCCGGCGCGCTCACGTCGATCGTGGCCGCGTCCCGGTCCAGCAACGCGGTGGCCACCCGCGCCTTCTCCGGGCCCCGGGTGGCGTCGCCCCACACCACCTTGCGCTCCCCGCGCAGGGTCAGGCTGATCCGGGCCAGCCCCTCCACGGTCAGCTCGGACAGCTCCGCGCGCAACTGCGGGGTGAGCGCCGCCAGCACCTCCAGCGCGGCCCGGGTGCCCGCGTCGTCCGGGCCGGGGGTGGCGAGCCGGACCACCGGCAGACCGTCCGGAGCCTGCGGCGCCGTCCGGAACACCACGCCGGCCCGGTCGAGCACCACGAACTGCCCGTCCTGCGGCACCGCGGCCACGCCGGTGCGCTCGACCACGGTCACCACCAGCGTCTCCGGCCAGTCCCGGGACACCGTGGCCCGTTCCACCGGGGCCAGGGCGCCGATCCGCCGGGCCGTCGCGGCCAGGTCCACCCGGGCCAGCGGGACGCCGTCGGGCACCGCCGCCGCCTCGCGCACCTCCACCGGGGTGACCAGGTCCGCGCCGACCACCCGTACCTCCCGGACACCGAACAGGCCGCTGCCCAGCACCGCCCAGGCGACCAGCCCGGCCACCGCGAGGACCCCGCCGGCCACCGCCCAGGGCAGCGCCGCGCGCATCCGACGTTGCCGGGCGCGGGCCATGAACCGCCGGGTCGACGGCGGCACCGCGTCGGTGCCGGCCCGGACGAGCTGCCAGCGCCGGACCGGACCACGCCGGGGGCCGCCACCGTCCGTGCCGGCGGTACGGCCCCGTGCCGGGCCCGGGCTCATCCGGCGGCGGAGGCCGCGCCGTCCGGGTCGACGGCCGCGCCGAGAGCCACCCCGTCGACACCCGCGCGGGCCGCCAGGGCGTCCAGCAGCTGGTCGCCCATCAGCGAGATCGGCGGCGCGCCCATCGTCACCACCACGTCGCCGGGGCGGGCCCGGCGGGCCACCTCCAGCGGCGCGTCGTCCCAGGAGTCGACGAAGACCTTGTGCCCGGCGGCCAGCGGCACCGCCTCGAGCAACGCCGCCGAGCCCTCACCCGGCTGGCGCAGCTCGCCCGGGCCGAAGACCTCCAGCAGCACCAGCTCGTCGGCGATGCCGAGCGCCGCGGCGATCTCCGCCTGGAGGTCCCGGGTGCGGTAGAGCCGGTAGGGCTGGAAGACCACGATCAACCGGCCGTCGCCGGCCACCTCGCGCAACGTCTGCAACGCCAGCGTCATCGAGGTCGGGTGGTAGGCGTACTCGTCGTAGACCAGCACGCCGTCGGCGACGCCCTTGCGCTCGAAGCGGCGGCGGACGCCGGGGAACGCGGCCAGCGCCGCCTCCGCCGCCTCCACCGGCAGCCCCAGCAGGTACGCGGCGAGCACCGCCGAGGCGCTGTTGAGCCCCATGTGCCGGCCGGGCACCGGCAGCCGGAACTCGCCCAGCGAGCGACCGTCGATCTCGGCCAGGTAGCGCACCCCGCGCGCGGAGGAGGTCACCTCGCTCAGCCGCAGGTCGGCGTCGGCCGACTCGCCGTAGGTGTGCACCCGGCGCCCCTCGGCGCGCAGCGTCTCGGCGAGCCGCCGACCGCCCGGGTCGTCCGCGCAGGTGACGATGTAGCCGTCCGGGTCGGTGAGCCGGGCGAACTCGGCGAAGGTCGCCTCCAGGTTCGCCAGGTCGCCGTAGGTGTTGAGGTGGTCCGCCTCGATGTTGGTGATGATCGAGACGTACGGGCGGTAGATCAGGAACGAGCGGTCGCTCTCGTCGGCCTCGACCACGAAGTGCTCGCCGGTGCCGTGGTGGGCCCCGGAACCGACCTCGGAGATCTCCCCGCCGATGACGAAGGACGGGTCCGCCCCCGCCTGCTGGAGCACCATGGTGACCATCGAGGTGGTGGTGGTCTTTCCGTGCGTGCCGGCGACCGCCACCGTCCGCCGGCCGGTCATCGCCGCCGCCAGGGCCTCGGAGCGGTGCAGCACCCGCAGCCCGCGCCGGCGGCCCTCCACCATCTCCAGGTGGTCCTGGGGGATGGCCGAGGAGTAGACGACGGTGTCCACACCGTCGAGGTTGGACGCCTCGTGACTCATGTGGACCGTCCCGCCGAGGGCACGCAGCCCGGCCAGCGACGGCCACTCCCGCAGCTCGCTGCCGGAGACCGGCAGGCCACGGGTGAGGAAGAGCCGGGCCAGGCCGCTCATGCCGACCCCGCCCACCCCGATCAGGTGGATCCGACCCAGGTCCTCCGCGGTGAGCGTGCCGGCCGGGGTGAACTGCGCGGTGTTCATGCCAGGTACCTTCCCGTCGCGGTGGCCGACCTCATCGGGCCACCGTCATTCGCGACTGCGGGGCTCGCGAGCTCACTCCTCGCGCTCACCGAGCCACCGCCTCGTAGACGAAGTTCAGCAGGGCGACGTCGCCGTCGCGCCGCCCGTACGCGGCCGCGGCGTTGCCCATCGCGGCGAGCCGGTGCGGGTCCCGGACCAGCGGGATGACCGTCCGCTCCAGCCAGTCCGGGGTCAGCTCGGCGTCGTCGACCAGCAGCCCACCGCCGGCCTCCACCACGGGCAGCGCGTTGCGCTTCTGCTCCTGGTTGCTGTGCGGGTACGGCACGTAGATGGTGGGCAGCCCGATGGCGGCCACCTCGGCACAGGTCATCGCCCCGCCCCGGCCCAGCATCAGGTCGGCGGCGGCGTAGCCCAGCTCCATCTCGGACAGGTAGGGCAGGGCCACGTACGGCACCGGCAGGTCGGTGGGGACCGGCACCGGCTCGTTGCGGGCCCCCATCACGTGCAGCACCTGCACGCCGTTGCGGGCCAGCTCCTTGGCCGCGCCGGTGACCGCCAGGTTGATCGAGCGGGCGCCCTGCGAGCCGCCGGCGACGAAGAGCACCGGCAGGTCGGGGCGGAGTCCGAAGTGGGCCCGGGCGGCGTTGCGCATGGCGGCCCGGTCCAGCCCGGCGATGCCCCGGCGCAGCGGCACGCCGACCACCCGGGCGTCGCGCAGCGCCTCGGACTGCAGGGGCTGGTGCGGGAAGCCCGCCGCGACGTTGCGGGTGAACTTCATCCCGAGCCGGTTGGCCACGCCCGGCGGCACGTTGACCTCGTGGATGACGATCGGCAGCTCACGACGCCAGGCGGCGAGGTAGCCGGGGACCGAGACGTACCCGCCGAACCCGACCACCGCGTCGGCGGCGACCTCTTCGATCACCTTGCCCGCCGCGCGGGCCGCCTTCCACATCCGGTCGGGGGTACGCATCAGGCTCATGTTGACCGAGCGCGGCAGCTGGTAGGCGGGGATCTGCCGCAGGTCGTAGCCGGCCGGCGGGATCAGCTCGTTCTCCAGCCCCTTCGGGGTGCCCAGGCAGGTGATCCGGACGCCCGGGTCGTGTCGGCGCAGGCAGTCGGCGAAGGCGAGCAGCGGGTAGATGTGGCCACCCGTGCCCCCTCCACAGAGCACCACCGAACGCAGCGGACCCATCAGCGTCTCCTCTCGTTCGCCGTGCCGCCGCGGTTCCGGGCCTGCCGGACGCCGCGTGGTACGGCCTGGTCGTCCTCCCGCCGCGCTCGCGCCCGGGGTACGGACCCTCGGGCTGCCGGTGGCGTCGCCGGCCGGCGACGCCGTCCCGGAAGCGGCGGCAACGGGGCCCAGAGTAGTCGGACCCATCGGGCGGGCGGACGGGCATGCAGGGCCCGGGCCGCATCGGGTTCGGCGCGGGCGAACGAGGCGAGCATGCCGACCGCCGCCAGGGTCACGACCAGGGCGCTTCCGCCGTCGGAGATGAACGGCAGCGGCACCCCGGTCATCGGCATCAGGCCGATCACCCCGCCCACGTTGATCACCGCCTGGCCGATCAGCCAGGCGGTGACGGCGGCGGCGGCGAGCCGGCGGAACGGGTCGGCGACCCGGCGGGCGATCCGCAGCCCCGTGTAGCCGAGCACGGCGAAGAGCGCGAGCACCACGGCGCAGCCCACCACCCCCAGCTCCTCGGCGATGACGGCGAAGATGAAGTCGTTCTCCGCCGCCGGCAGCCAGGCCCACTTGACCTTGCTCTGGCCCAGGCCGACCCCGAACCACCCGCCGTTCTCGATGGCGTAACGGGCCTGGACGAACTGCCAGCAACCCTCCAGCTGCTGCTCGACGCAGGCCCTCGGGTCGGCCGGATCGAGGAAGGAGGTGAGCCGCATCAGCCGGTAGTTCTCGGCGCCCCGCGCCCCGGAGCCGGCGCCGAGCGACGCCAGGGCGACCAGCAACCCGATGCCGAGCAGACCCACCGCGGAGAGGGCGGCGAAGACGCGCATCCGCACCCCGGCCGCCCAGAGCAGCCCGACCACCAGGCAGAGCAGGCAGAGCATGGTGCCCAGGTCGTTGTAGCCGACGAGCACGAAGAGCAGGCCGACCACCGGGAAGAGCGGGGTGGCCAGCTCCCGCCACCAGCCCAGCGCGGCGCCCTTGCGGGCGATCACGTGCGCGCCCCAGAGCACCAGCGCGAGCTTCGCCAGCTCGGAGGGCTGCACCTGGACCGGACCGAGGTAGAGCCAGAGCAGCTGGGCCCGCACCGGGCCGAGCGAGGTGATCCCGAACAGCGAGTTCAACGCCAGCAGCACGTTGAGCACCAGCAGCAGCACCACCGCGGTGCCCAGCACCGGCCGGCCCAGGGACCGGAAGGTGGTGGCGGGCAGCCGCTGGCAGGCCCAGAAGGCCACGATGCCGATCACCGCGAAGATCGCCTGCTTGGTCACCGACGCGGAGGCGTCGCCGGCCTCGGCGTAGTCCTTCACGCTGGTCGCCGAGAAGACCATGGTCAGGCCGATCAGCAGCAGCAGGCCGGCGCTGGAGAGCAGCAGGTAGTAGGAGGCCATCGGGCGGTCCAGCAGGCCGCGCAGCGCCGCCAGGCCGCCGGCCGCGCCCAGGCCGGACAGGGGCGCCGGCGGGTCGGCCGTACGCCCCGTGGCCGCCCCCCTCCGTGGCCTGGTCTCCGTCGTCGTCGTGCCGGTCGTGCCTCGGTCCTCCCCCACCCGCCCATCATCGCCGCTGCGGCGGGCCCGTTCCGGCCGTTCCGCGCGGTCGGCGTGTCGCCGACGCGGAACGGGGGCCCCTCCGTCAGGAGGAGCCCCCGTTCCGGGGTCGGTCCGGGTCAGCCCATGCTGGCCAGGAAGTCGCTGTAGAACAGGCCGAGGGCGATGGCGACGCCGATCCCGGCGATGATCCAGAAGCGGACCACGATGTTGACCTCGCTCCAGCCGGCGAGCTCGAAGTGGTGCTGCAGCGGCGACATCCGGAACACCCGCTTGCCGGTGGTCCGGAACGAGATGATCTGGATCACCACGGACATCGTGACGATCACGAAGAGGCCGCCGAGGATGGGCAGCAGCAGGATGGTCCGGGTGGACATCGCCATGCCGGCGATCAGGCCGCCCAGGCCGAGCGCCCCGGTGTCGCCCATGAAGATCCGCGCCGGGGAGGTGTTCCACCAGAGGAAGCCCACGCAGGCACCGGCCGCCGCGCCGGCGATCAGCGCGATCTCCAGCGGGTCGCGCACCGCGTAGCAGTAGTTGTCCGGGTTGGCGGTGTAGGTCGGGTCGGCGCACCAGTGCCGGTACTGCCAGAACGCGATCAGGGCGTACGCGGCGAGGACCATCACCGAGGCGCCGGTGGCGAGGCCGTCCAGGCCGTCGGTGAGGTTCACGCCGTTGGTCGCGGCCATCACCACCATGATGATCACGATCACCGAGGCGATCTTGCCGATCTCCAGGGCCGGGATGTCCCGGATGAAGCTCAGTGTGGTGCTGCCCACCGTCTCGGTGTTGGTCGCCGCGCCGCTGGCGTCGGTCATGGTGCTGGGGAACCAGAGCGCGACCACCCCGAAGATCGCGCCGACCAGGATCTGGCCGAAGAGCTTGCCCCGCTTGTTCAGCCCGCCGCTGTGCCGCTTGCGGACCTTCAGGAAGTCGTCGATGAAGCCGACCGCGCCGGAGAAGACCATCAGCCCCAGCAGCACCAGCGCGGTGATGGTCGGCTCGACCTGGGCGATCTGCGCGTCCGGCAGGGTGGTGAGGGCGAGGTGGCCGGCCACGTAGGCGATCACCGTGGCCAGGATGAAGACCACGCCGCCCATCGTCGGCGTGCCCTTCTTGCCCTGGTGCATCGCCGGGCCCTCGGCCCGGATCGGCTGACCCGCCTTCAGCCGGGTGAACACCCTGATCGCGATCGGGGTGCAGAGCAGCGAGATCAGGAACGCCACACCGACGGCGACGATGACCGCCCTCATCCGGCGACCCCGTTCCCCGCCGCGCTGTTCTCGCCGGCCCCGTTGCCGGTGGCGTCGGCGCGCAGCGCGTCGGCCACCTCCCAGGTGCGGTACCGGGAGCCCTTCACCAGGACCACGTCACCCGGACGTAGTTCGCTCCGCAGCACCTCGACGGCCGCCGCCTGATCGGTGAGCAGCACCGACTCTCCTCCCCAGTCACTTACCGCTGTCGCGCCCTCATGGATCGGCGCCGCCGGACCGCCCACCACGAGCAGCCGGTCCACCCCCAGCTCGGCCGCGAGCCGGCCCACCTCGCGGTGCCCCTCGCGTTCGAACTCGCCCAGCTCGGCCATGTAGCCCAGCGCGGCAAAGGTACGCCCCCGCCGGCCCATGCCGGCCAGCGCGCGCAGCGCCACCGCCATCGACGCCGGATTGGCGTTGTACGAGTCGTCGATCACCGTCACCCCGTCGGGCCGTTCGAAGACGTCCATCCGACGGGTGGAGACCAGCCCCAGCTCGCCCAGCGCCGCGGCCAGGTCGGCCAGCGGCATGCCGAGCTCACGGGCCACCGCCGCCGCGGCGAGCGAGTTGGAGACCTGGTGCCGGCCGGACAGGCCGAGCCGCACCGGGACGCTCCCCTCCGGGGTGACCAGGGTGTACGACGGCCGGCCCCGGTCGTCCAGCGACACGTCGACCGCCCGGACGTCGGCGTGCGCGGCCTCGCCGTACCGGACCACCCGGGCGCCGGTACGCGCCGCCATCGCGTCGACCCGGGGGTCGTCGGCGTTGAGCACGGCCAACCCGTCGGCGGGCAGCGCCTCGACCAGCTCGCCCTTGGCCAGGGCGATGTTCTCCACCGAGCCGAACTCGCCGAGGTGCGCCACCCCGACGTTGAGCACCACCGAGATCCGCGGCGGCACCACCTCGCAGAGGTAGCGCACGTGCCCCACCCCGCGGGCGCCCTTCTCCATCACCAGGAAGCGGGTCTCCGGGCCGGCCTGCAGGGCCGTGTACGGGTGCCCCAGCTCGTTGTTGAACGACCCGGGCGGCGCCACCGTCGGGCCGAGGCGGGCGGTCAGCTGCGCGATCAGGTCCTTGGTGGTGGTCTTGCCGGACGAGCCGGTCAGGCCGACCACGGTCAGCCCGGGCAGCCGGTCCACCACCGCGCGGGCCAGCCGGCCCATCGCGGCGAGCGCGTCGTCCACCAGCACCATCGGCACCCCGGGCACCTCGCGGGTGCCGAGCACCGCCACCGCGCCGGCGTCCACCGCGCCGGCGGCGTAGTCGTGGCCGTCGACCTTCTCGCCGGGGAAGGCGACGAAGAGCGCCCCGGCGGTGACCTTGCGGGAGTCGAACTCGACCGGACCGGTGATCCGGGCGTCCGGGTCGGCGCCGGCCAGCCGGCCGCCGACGGCCGAGGCGACCTCGGCCAGGCTCAGCGGGATCACCGGTGACCCGCCCGGTCCCCGAAGCGGGCGTGCAGCGCCTCGGCCAGCTCGACGCGGTCGTCGAACGGAAGCACCTCGCCGTCGATCTCCTGGCCCCGCTCGTGCCCCTTGCCGAGCAGCGCCACCACGTCGCCCGGTTCGGCGAGGCGGACCGCCTCGGCGATGGCGGCGCGGCGGCCGGGCACCTCGATGATCCGGGCGGCGGCGTCCGCCGCGTACGCCCCGGTGAGCACCTCGGCCCGGATCGCGGCCGGGTTCTCGGTGCGCGGGTTGTCGTCGGTCACCAGCACCACGTCGGCCCCCTCCGCGGCGGCGGCACCCATCACCGGCCGCTTGCCCCGGTCCCGGTCGCCGCCGGCGCCGATGACGCAGATCAGCCGGCCGGTGCTCAGCTCCCGCAGCGCGGCCAGGGCGGCCACGATGGCGTCCGACTTGTGCGCGTAGTCGACCACCCCGCGCACCGGGCTGCCCGCGCTGACCAGCTCGAGCCGCCCGGGAACACCACCGCAGGCGGCCACTCCCTCGGCGGCGGTCGCCGGGTCCACCCCGGCGGCCACCAGGACGGCGATGGCCAGCAGCGCGTTGGCCACGTTGTGCCGGCCGGGCAGCGCCACCCCGGCGGGCACGGCCACCCCGTCCGGGCCGTGCGCGGTGAAGCGCTGGGCGTACCCCTCGCCGTCGATCCCGTCGGCCCACCAGGTGGCGGTGGGGTCGCCGGCCGCCGAGTAGCTGACCGTGCCGGGCTTGAACAGCGGTCGCAGCGCCGGGTCGTCGTGGTTGAGCACCTCGGCCCCGCAGCGGCCGTCGAAGAGCTTCGCCTTGGCCGCGAAGTAGTCGGCCGAGTCGGCGTGGAAGTCGAGGTGGTCGGAGCCGAAGTTGGTGTAGCCGCCGACGGCGAAGCGGACCCCGCCGACCCGCCCCATCGCCAGGGCGTGGCTGGAGACCTCCATCACCACCGCGGTCACCCCGCGCTCCCGCGCGGCGGCGAGCATGGCGTGCAGGTCGGTGGCCTCCGGGGTGGTCCGTACGCTGTCGAGGACCAGGTCGCCCAGCCGGGTCTCCACCGTGCCGATCAGCCCGGTGACGTGGCCGGCGGCGCGCAGACCGGACTCGACCAGGTACGCGGTGGAGGTCTTGCCGGCGGTGCCGGTCACCCCGATCACGGCCAGCCCCGCGGTGGGGTCGCCGTAGACGGCCGACGCGACGTCGCCGAGCACCGCGCGGGGGTCGTGCACCACCAGGGCGGGGAGCCCGGCCTCCGCCACCGCGGCGGCGCCGGCCACGTCGGTCAGCACGGCCACCGCGCCGGCGGCGGCCGCGGCGGCGGCGAACTCCGCGCCGTGCCGGCGGGCACCGGGCAGCGCGGCGTACAGGTCGCCGGGGCGGACCTCCTGGCTGGCGTGGGTCACCCCGGTCACGGTCGGGTCGGCGGCGCCCTCCGGCGCGATGACGCCGAGCCGGGTGGCGAGGTCGCCGAGCCGGACTGCGGGCACGGTACGGGGACGTGGATTGCCGGGCACGGCGTCAGACCCTACCCGGTCGCCCGGTGCCGGCCGCACAGCCGCCCCGGTGGTTCGTCCGCACTCACCGATGATGTCCCGCCGTCCCCGCTCAGCGCGGAAAGACCTCGAACTTGGGGGCCTTGCCGCCGGACGGCGGAACCCGGTAGTGCCGCAGCGTGAAGCCCATCATCTCGCGGAACGCGGGCGCGGCGACCTCGCCGCCCCCACCGCCGGGACTCCACACGAAGACGGCCACCACGTAGCGCGGCTTCTCCGCCGGGGCCATCCCGATGAACGACCCCACCTCGCCGGGCTGCTGCCGACCGTCGACGTACCGCAGCCCGGTGCCGGTCTTGCCGGCGACCCGGTAGCCGGGCACCGCCGCCGCCACGCCGGTCGCGTCGGGGACGGTGGTGACCGCCTCCAGCATGGTGCGCAGGGCGGCCGCGTTCTGCGGGCTGAGCACCGACCGGGTGACCGGCGCCGGCGCGGGGGTGCGCCGGCCGTCCTCCCCGCTGATCACTTCCTTGATCAGGTGGGGCTGGACGTAGGTGCCGTCGTTGGCGATGGCGGCGTACGCGGCGGCCATCTGCAACGGCGTGGCGTCGACGCTGTGCCCGATCGGCACCGACCCCTCCGACGACCCGCTCCACTGGTCGGCCGGCAGCAGCCGGCCCGACGCCTCCCCCGGCATGCCCTCGCGGGTGGGCTGGCCCAGCCCGAACCGCTTCTGGTAGTCGATCAGCCGGTCCCGGCCCAGCAGGTCGGCGACCTGGATGGTGCCGACGTTCGACGAGTACGCCAGCATGCCGGCCAGGCTCATCCGCTGCCCGTGGGCAGGGTGGGTGTCGGTGAAGGGGACGTCACCCTTGGTGATCGTGTTGGCGACCGGCATCGTGGTGTCGGGGGTGATCACCCCCTCCTGGAGCGCCGCGCCGAAGGTGATCGCCTTGTGCACGGAGCCGGGGTCGACCACGAAGCTGGTCGCCGCGTCCTCCCGCTCGGTCGGCTTGCTCGGCCCCGGCGCGGCCGCGTTGTAGGTGGGGTAGCTCGCCTGGGCGAGCACGTCGCCGGTCTTCACGTCCAGCACCACCGCCGCGCCGACGCTGCCCCGGGTGCGCGCCATCTGCCGGCCGAGCACCTGCTGCACCTGGAACTGCAGGTCGCGGTCGATGGTCAGCACCAGGGAGCTGCCCGGCTTGGCGGGCGTGGTCTGGCTGAAGCCGCCGGGGATCGGGGCGTCCAGGTCGCCCTGGCCGGCCTCGTAGACCCGCCGGCCGTCCTTGCCCTGGAGCAGGTCGTCGTAGCGCGCCTCGAGGCCCTCCAGGCCGTCCATGTCCTGGCTGACGAAGCCGACCAGGTTGGCGGCGAGGTCGCCGCCGGGCACCTCGCGCCGCTCGTCGCGGTGCACCCCGATGCCGGCCAGGTTCAACGCCTCGACCTGCTTGGCCTTGGCGATGTCGACGCCCCGGGCCAGGTACTGGAACTGCGAGCCGCCGCGCCGCTTCATCTTGTCGGCCAGCTCGGAGACGGGCACGCCGAGCAGCGGGGAGAGCAGTCGCGCCGCCGCGTCGCGGTCCTCGACCTGGGTCGGGTCGGCGTACACGTAGCGCGCCTCGACGCTGTGGGCCAGCGGCTCGCCGTGCTGGTCGACGATCGCGCCGCGCGGCGCGGGCAGGTCGACCCGGATGAGCCGGCCGGAGACGCCGCCGCCCGCGTACGCCGGGGTGTCGGCGGCCTGGAGGAAGACCAGCCGGATGCCGATGGTGGCGAAGAGCGCCAGGACCAGGACGGTGCCCAGCCGCAGCCGCCGGCGCGGCTCGGCCAGCTTCGGCGGCCGCTTCGGCTTGCGCGACGGCCGGCGGGCCGCCGGGCGGGCCGGCGGGCGCGGCACGCGTCCGCCGGAGCGGCGGCGCGGCGCGGGAAGCTCGTCCTCCTCGTCGACCGGCGGCCGGGCCTGGACGGTGCGGACCACGCCGGTGCGGCCGGCCGGGCTGGTTTCCCGCCGGCCGGTGCGGGTGGCGCCGGCCCGGCCGCCGTCGAGCACCTGCAACGCCGGCCGGAACGGGTCGCCGGAGCGGTTGGCCCGGGGATTGCGCCGCTGGCCGGCGCGCTCCTCGCGGCCGGCCCGTTCGTCACTGCTCTCCCGGATGGTCCGGCCCCGGGGGGTGTACGCCCGGGCGTCGGAGATCCCCCCGCCCCCCGGCTCACCGGTGCGTGGATCCGTGGCCCGCCCACCCCGGGACGGGCCGCGCCGGGAGCCCGTGGGGTCCCGGCGCGGTTCGTCCGATCTCGGCGGCACGGTGCTATCCCCCGTTGCCCTGCTGGCTGGTGATCGCCGGCTGACCGTTGGCCGGCTGCGGCACGCCGATCGTCCGCCCGTCGGGCAGCCGGATGTAGGCCGGGTCGTCGTTCTCCACCAGGCCGAGCTTGCGGGCCTGGGCGGTCAGGTTGCCCGGCGCCTCGTGCTGCTCGATCTTCTTCTCCAGCTGCTGCTGGTCCACGTCGAGCCGGGCCTGCTGCCGCTGGAGCTGCTGAAGCTTGAACGCGTTCTCGTTGATCTTCGTGTTGACGGCGAGGATGCCCAGCACCCCGCCGACGACCAGCACCACGATCAGCGCCGCGAAGGGCGCCCGCGGCACCCGCACCGGCGGCGGGGGCGCGACCCGCAGCCGGGGCGGCGCCGCCGTGGTGGCGACGGGCTTCTCGGCGGGCCGCAGCGCGGCGTTGCCCTGGGTCGGGAACTCGCGCGCCCCCCGGGCGCGAGTCTCCTGCCGCCGACCGGCGCGGTCCGCCAGCGGCGTCGGGGTGCCGGCTCGCGTGGTCCGCTGCGCCGCGGTCCGGCCCCCCGACCGCGGTGCGCGCTGCCCGACGGCCGCGTCCCGGCCGTCGCGCTTGTTGACGTTCATGTTCCCTCCCCCTCTTCGTCCGTCCCTCTGCCGTCCCCCGGCGCCGCCCCCCGGTCCACTGTGGAACCCGGTGTCGACCCCGTCCCCGGTTGGTGCATCGCCTTGACCCGGCGGCGGTACCGTTCGCGGTCGGTCCGCCCCTGTTCCGCGGCCCGCGGGTCGAGTCGTTCCGCTGCCCGCAGGCGCACCGAGGCGGCGCGCGGGTTCGCGGCGACTTCCGCGTCCCCGGGGAGTTCGGCGCCCCGGCTGAGCAGCCGGAACGTCGGACCCGACCCGGGGAGTTCGACCGGGAGGTCGATCGGGCCCTTACTGCGGACCCGATCGGCGAGCGCCTGCTTGGTGAGCCGGTCCTCCAACGAGTGGTAGGACAGGACCACCATGCGACCGCCCACGTTGAGCTTGTCGAGAGCGGCCGGCAGCGCCGTCTCCAGCGCTGCCAGCTCCCTGTTTACCTCGATCCGTAAAGCCTGAAACGTTCTCTTGGCCGGGTGTCCGCCGGTTCGTCGGGCTGGCGCCGGAATGCTCTCCCTGACCAGTTCGGCCAGCCGCGCCGACGAGGTGATCGGCGCCCGCTCGCGCTCCCGGATGATCGCCGAGGCGATCCGCCCGGCGAACTTCTCCTCGCCGTAGACCCGCAGCACCCGGGCCAGGTCCGGGTGGGCGTAGGTGTTGACCACCTCCTCGGCGGTCACCCCCCGGGTCTGGTCCATCCGCATGTCCAGCGGCGCGTCCTGCGCGTACGCGAACCCGCGGTCGGGCGCGTCGAGCTGGAGCGAGGAGACGCCCAGGTCGAACAGCACCCCGTCGATGCCCGGATAGTCCAGCCGCTCCAGCACCTCGGGCAGCTCGTCGTAGACGGCGTGCACCAGGTGGATCCGGTCGGCGAAGCGGGCCAACCGGACCCGCGCGTGCGCGAGGGCCTCGGTGTCCCGGTCCAGCCCGATCAGGATCGTCTGCGGGTGCCGCTCCAGCACCGCCTCGGCGTGCCCGGCCAGACCCAGCGTCGCGTCGACGTGGATCGTCCGGCCGCCCCGGTCCAGCGCGGGGGCCAGCAACTCGAGACACCGCTCAAGCAGCACCGGCACGTGCGTGCCGCGTAGCTCCCCCATGTCGACCCCCACTGGTTGAAACGTCCGTTCGTCGCGCGCCTGTTCGTCGGACGACGCCTGTCGTCGTACCGCCAGATCCCCATCCGCTCCCGCTCGCCCCCCGGGCCGCGGCCCCGGAGACTGATCGTGCCCCTGGCACCGGGGAAGGGATGCCAGGAACTCGAAAGCGGCTGGAGATCTCGCAGTACGTCGGGCGTCGCCACGCCCTACAGACCGCCGGGCAGCACCCCCTCCTCGATGTCGGCGAAGTCGTCTTCGCTCTCCGCGAGGTAGGTCTCCCAGGCCGTCCTGTCCCAGATCTCCACCCTCGTGCTCGCCCCGATCACCACCAGGTCCCGGTCGAGCGTGGCGTAGGACCGGAGGTGGGCCGGGATGGTGACCCGCCCCTGCTTGTCGGGGACCTCGTCGTGCGCGCTGGCGAAGAAGACCCGGCTGTAGGCCCGGGCCGCCTTGTTCGTCATGGGCTGCGCACGCAGCTGGTCCGCGATCCGCTGGAACTCGGGCGTGGGGAAGACGTAGAGGCAGCGATCCTGCCCTTTGGTGATCACGACACCCCCCGCCAGTTCGTCCCGGAACTTCGCCGGAAGGATCAACCGGCCTTTGTCGTCCAGGCGCGGGGTGTGGGTGCCGAGGAACATCGGCCCAACCCCCTCGCCCTTTTAGCGGCGTTCGCGTCGCCGCTGACCCCCCGGGCCGGTGGGCCCTCCCGGCCTCACCATCGCGCCCCACTCTACTCCACTTCCCTCCACCTGCAACCAGAATCGCCCGCGTGGCGCGCCGTCGGCGGCGGCAAAAGCGCACGTCAGAAGGGGTGGAGCGGAGTGGAGGGCCGGAGCGCCCCCGGCGCGCGTCCGTTACCCGACATTGCCCGACGCCGTCCGACCCAGCCGCCCCGGACCGGACACCCGACCCACCCCGCCCGAACGGTTCACCCTCGGCGGCGATCTGGCGTACCCGGGGGTCCGGTAACCTCGCTCGGGTGACGGACGCGAAGATGCCCTTGCGGGCAATTGTGGCCAGCTCCGTGTCGCGGACGGCCGCGGCGCTGTCGCGGGCCGCCGGCCGGGGCGACGGTTCGGTGATCGGCGGCTGGATCGGGCTGAAGATCGACCCCGACCTGCTGGCGCATCTCTCGGCGGGCCGCGCCATCGCGCTGGTCTCCGGGACCAACGGAAAGACCACCACCACCCGGCTCACCGCCGCCGCCGTCGGCGTGCTCGGCCGGGTCGCCACCAACTCCTTCGGCGCCAACATGCCGACCGGCCACACCTCGGCCCTGGCCAAGGCCGGCAGCACCCCGTACGCGGTGCTGGAGGTCGACGAGCACTACCTCGCGCAGGTGCTGGAGGCGACCGAGCCGCACGTCGTGGCGCTGCTCAACCTCTCCCGCGACCAGCTCGACCGGGCCAAGGAGGTCGCCATGATGGCGCAGCTCTGGCGCGCCGCGCTGGTCCGGCACACCGACGTGCGGGTGGTGGCCAACGCCGACGACCCGATGGTGGTCTGGGCGGCCACCCCGCCCGGCGACCCGGCCAACGGCATCCGCCCGCCGCACGTCACCTGGTTCAGCGCCGGCCAGCGCTGGCACGACGACTCCTGGGTCTGCCCCGAGTGCGGCTCCACCATCCAGCGCTCCGGCGAGCAGTGGTGGTGCACCGGCTGCCCGCTGCGCCGCCCCGAACCACAGTGGACGGTGGAGGACGACGGCGTCCTCGACCCGACCGGCGCCTGGCACAAGGTGCAGCTCCAGCTGCCCGGCAAGGTCAACCTCGGCAACGCGGCCACCGCGCTGGCCGTCGCCGCCGAGTTCGGCGTACGCCCCGTCGACGCGGTGTCCCGGCTGGGCAGCGTCACCTCGGTCGCCGGCCGCTACGCCCAGGTCGACCGGGACGGGCGCAACATCCGGCTGCTGCTGGCGAAGAACCCGGCCAGCTGGCTGGAGGCGTTCGACATGGCGGACCTCGCGCCGACGCTGCTCTCCATCAACGCCCGCGACCCCGACGGGCTGGACACCTCCTGGCTCTTCGACGTCGACTTCGCGCCGCTGCGCGGGCGGCAGGTGCTGATCACCGGCGACCGGGCGTACGACCTGGCCGTCCGGCTCGACGTCAACGGCGTGCCGTTCCAGCACGTCCGGACGTTCGACGAGGCCGTCCGGGCGGTTCCGCCGGGCCGGCTGGAGGTCATCGCGAACTACACCGCCTTCCAGGACATCCGAGCGGAGTTGGACCGTGTCAACTGAGAGCCTGCGTATCGTCTGGATCTACCCCGACCTGCTCTCCACCTACGGCGACCGGGGCAACATGCTGATCCTGGCCCGCCGGGCGCAGCTGCGCGGAATGCCGGTCGAGGTGATGGAGGTCCGCTCCGACCAGCGGCTCCCCGCCACCGCCGACATCTACCTGATCGGCGGCGGCGAGGACGGCCCGCAGGCGCTCGGCGCCCAGCGGCTGCTCGCCGACGGCGGCCTGCACCGGGCCGTCGCGCAGGGCTCGGTGGTCTTCGGCGTCTGCGCCGGCTACCAGCTCCTCGGCACCTCCTTCTTCGCCAAGGGCACCCGGTGCGCCGGGCTGGAGCTGCTCGACCTCTCCTCCGACCGGGGTCCGACCCGGGCCGTCGGCGAGCTGGCCGGGGAGATCGACCCACGGCTCGGCGTGCCGGCGCTCACCGGGTTCGAGAACCACGGCGGCCGTACCCACCTCGGGCCCGGGGTGTCCCCGCTGGCCCGGGTCACCGCCGGGGTCGGCAACGACGGCGCCACCGAGGGGGCCTGGCGCGGCAAGCTGCTCGGCACGTACTCGCACGGCCCGGCGCTGGCCCGCAACCCCGCGCTGGCCGACCTGCTGCTGCGCTGGGCCACCGGCGTGCACCAGCTCCCGCCGCTGGACGACACCTGGGCCGAACGGCTCCGGTCCGAGCGCCGCGCCGCGGTGGCCGCCGCCGCCCGGGCATGATCCCCGTCGTCCGACGGCTGCTCGGGCAGCCGTCGGCGCGACGGTTCGCCCTGCTGCTGCTCCTGCTCGCCGGGTTCGGGGTGCTGCTGCTGGTGACGCCCCGGCCCGACCCGGGGCAGCTGCCCCACCTGGCCGACTCCCTCGGCGGCTACGCCCCGGTGGCGGCGATCGTGACCGGGGCCCTGCTGCTCGTCGCACTGGTGCCCCGTACCTTCGTCACGCTCGCCTCGGGCGCCATCTTCGGCCCCCTCGAAGGGGCCGCGTACGCGCTCGGCGCGGCGCTGCTCGCCGCGGCGATCGGCTTCGCGGTCGGCCGGGTGCTCGGCCGGGAGTTCGTCGCCGAGCGGGTCCGCGGCCGGCTGGCCCGCCTCGACGGCTGGTTCGCCCGGCAGAGCGTGCTCGGCGTGGTCACCGTACGGCTGCTGCCGATCGCCGGCTTCGGACTGGTCAGCTACGGCTACGGCACCACCGGCGCGCGGGCGCTGCCGTTCCTGGTCGGCAGCGTGATCGCGTCCGCGCCGACGGCCTTCGGCTACGCCGCGATCGGCGCCGCGGTCAGCTCCCCCGGCACCGTCAACTGGTACGCCGCCGCCCCCGCCGGCCTCGGCCTGATCGCCAGCGTGGTGCTGGTGCACCGCTGGTGGCGTACCGAACGGCAGCGCCGGCTCGAGGTGACGGAGCCGCGACCGTGACGGGTGGGCACCGGCCGCCGCCCCGGACCGGGACGGCCGGAACCCGGCCGGTCGTCGAGGAGCTGCTGGCCGGCGGGTTCATCGCCGAGGTGGTCCGCGTCGGCGACACGGTCCGCCGTACTCCCCCGGCGAACGCCGCGTTCGTCACCGCCCTGCTGGCACACCTGGAACGGGCCGGCGCCGACCTGGCGCCCCGCCACCTCGGCACCGACGAGCGGGGCCGGCAGGTGCTCAGCCACCTCGACGGGCGGGTGCCGTGGCGGGAGCGGGAGGATCGGGCCTTCTTCTCCGACGCCGCGCTGACCCGGCTGGCCGAGCTGATCCGCGCCCTGCACGACGCCTGCGCCGGCAGCGACCTGGCCGGCGGCGCGGAGACGGTCTGCCACCGCGACCTGTCGCCGAAGAACACGGTGTACCGGGACTCCCCCGCCGGGCTGCTGCCGGTGGCGTTCCTGGACTGGGACCTCGCCGCGCCGGGCCGTCGGATCGACGACGTGGCGTTCGCCGCCTGGCACTGGGGTGAGCTGGGCGACGGCGCCGACCCGGCCGAGCTGGGCCGGCGCTGCCGGCTGCTCTGCGCCGCCTACGACGCGGCCGCCGCCGGACCGGCCGGGACGCCCCTCGCCCGGGGTGAACTGGTGCCGGTCATGCTCGACCAGATCGAGGCCACCTGGCGGGGCATCGACGCCGGCGCCGACCGCGACGAGCCCGGCATGCGTCGGCTGCGCGCGGCCGGCGCGGTCGACGGGATACGCCGTTGGCAGGAGTGGCTGCGCACCCACCGGCGAACCGTGGAGTCGACCCTCCGCGCCTGAGGCCCTCCGAACCGCCGGCCGCCGGCTGCGGGCCGGGTCGGTCACTCCGACGGATGGACCAGCATGCGCGCGCTGCCGCGGCACGCCGCCGGTGGACCCCGTCCCGGCCCCGGTCGTCGGCTCCCGGACGGTCCACGCCGCCTGATCGTCCGCCGCGACCCCTGAGCCGCGGGTACCGGCCCCCGAACGACCGGAGGCGCACCCCCGACGGGGATGCGCCTCCGGTGGAAACGGACGCGAGGTCAGGCGACGACCGAGACCATCCGGCCCTTCACCACGATGACCTTGCGGGGCTCCTTGCCGGCCAGCGCGGACGCGACCGCCTCCAGCGCCGCCGCGCGCACGTCCTCCTCGGACGTGTCGGCCGCGACCTCGATCCGGCCGCGGACCTTGCCGTTGATCTGCACCGGGTACGTCACCGTCTCGGCGACCAGCAGCGCCGGGTCGGCGACCGGGAAGTCCGCGTACGTCAGCGAGGTCTCGTGCCCCAGCCGCCGCCACAGCTCCTCGGCCACGTGCGGGGCGAACGGCGCCAGCATCAGCACCAGCGGCTCGGCCACCTCGCGCGGGGTCTCCGCCAGCCGGGTCAGCCCGTTGGTCAGCTCGATCAGCTTGGCGATCGCGGTGTTGAACCGGATCGCCTCCATGTCGCCGCGGACCCCGTCGACCACCTTGTGCAGCAGCCGCCGGGTGGCCTCGTCGGCCGGGGCGTCGGTGACCCGCAGCGCGCCGGTCTGCTCATCGACGACCGCCCGCCAGACCCGCTGCAGGAACCGGTACGACCCGACCACCGCCCGGGTCTCCCACGGGCGGGACACCTCCAGCGGGCCCATCGACATCTCGTAGACCCGGAACGTGTCCGCGCCGTACGCGGCGCACATCTCGTCGGGGGTGACGACGTTCCTCAGGGACTTGCCCATCTTGCCGTACTCGCGCTTGACCTGGGTGTCGCCCAGGTAGAAGCCGCCGTCGCGCTCGGTCACCTCCTCGGCCGGCACGTAGGCGCCCCGGGCGTCGGTGTACGCGTACGCCTGAATGTAGCCCTGGTTGAACAGCTTGCGGAACGGCTCGACCGACGAGACGTGGCCCAGGTCGTACAGCACCTTGTGCCAGAAGCGCGCGTACAGCAGGTGCAGCACGGCGTGCTCGGCGCCGCCGACGTACAGGTCGGTGCCCCCGCAGTCGCCCTCGCCGCGCGGACCCATCCAGTACCGCTCGTTCTCCGCGTCGACGAACCGGTCCGGGTTCGTCGGGTCCAGGTAGCGCAGCTCGTACCAGCAGGAGCCGGCCCACTGCGGCATCACGTTGGTCTCGCGGGTGTAGCGCTTCGGCCCGTCACCCAGGTCCAGCTCGACCTCGACCCAGTCCCGGCGGCGCGACAGCGGCGTCTCCGGGTTGCTGTCGGCGTCGTCCGGGTCGAACGTCTTCGGTGAGAAGTCGTCCACCTCGGGCAGCTCGACCGGCAGCATCTCCTCCGGCAGCGCGATCGCCGCCCCGGTCTCGTCGTAGACGATGGGGAACGGCTCGCCCCAGTAACGCTGCCGGGAGAACAGCCAGTCGCGCAGCCGGTAGGTCACCGCGCCGGCGCCGTGCCCGTTGGCCTCCAGCCACTCGATGATCCGCGCCTTGGCGTCGGTGACCCCCAGGCCGTTCAGGTCCAGGCCGCGGTCGGGCGCGGCGCTGTTGATCGCCGGCCCGTCCCCGGTGTACGCCTTGCCGTCGAAGCCCTCCGACGGCTGCACCGTACGCACGATCGGCAGCTCGAAGACCTCGGCGAACGCCCAGTCCCGCTCGTCCTGGGCGGGCACCGCCATGATCGCGCCGGTGCCGTAGCCGGCCAGCACGTAGTCGGCGATGAAGATCGGGATCTGCCCGCCAGTGACCGGGTTGGTGGCGTACGCCCCGACGAAGACGCCGGTCTTCTCCTTGGTGTCGGCCTGCCGCTCGACGTCGGTCTTGGCCGCCGCCGCCTTCCGGTACGCCTCGACGGCGGCGCGCGGGTTGGCGTGCCCGCCGGTCCAGACCTCCCTGGTCCCCTCCGGCCACGCGGCCGGCACCAGCGCGTCGACCAGCTCGTGCTCGGGGGCCAGCACCATGTAGGTGGCGCCGAAGACGGTGTCGGGCCGGGTCGTGAACACCCGGATCGGCTCCCGGTCGGTCGGGAAGTCGATGTGCGCGCCCTGGGACCGGCCGATCCAGTTGCGCTGCATCAGCTTGATCGGCTCCGGCCAGTCCAGCGCGTCCAGGTCGTCCAGCAGCCGGTCACCGTAGGCGGTGATCCGCATCATCCACTGCTTCAGGTTGCGCTTGAAGACCGGGAAGTTGCCCCGCTCGGAGCGGCCGTCGGCGGTGACCTCCTCGTTGGCCAGCACCGTGCCCAGCCCGGGGCACCAGTTCACCGGCGCCTGGGAGACGTACGCCAGCCGGTGGTCGTCGACGACCTGCCGCCGCTCGGCCTCGGTCAGCTCGGCCCACGGGCGGCCGTCCGGGGTGGGTCGGGTGCCGCCGGCGAACTCGGCGACCAGCTCGGCGATCGGGCGGGCCCGGCGCGCGTCGCGGTCGTACCAGGAGTTGAAGACCTGCAGGAAGATCCACTGGGTCCAGCGGTAGAAGTCGGTGTCGATGGTGGCCACCGAGCGCCGCTCGTCGTGGGCCAGGCCCAGCCGGCGCAGCTGCTCCTTGTACCGCTCGATGTTGGCCACCGTGGTGGTCCGCGGGTGGGTGCCGGTCTGCACCGCGTACTGCTCGGCGGGCAGGCCGAACGCGTCGAAGCCCATCGCGTGCAGCACGTTGCGCCCGGCCATCCGCTGGTAGCGGGCGAAGCAGTCGGTGCCGATGTAGCCCAGCGGGTGGCCGACGTGCAGGCCCGCGCCCGACGGGTACGGGAACATGTCCAGTACGTACAGCTTCTCCGCGCCGAAACGCGGGTGACCCGGGTCGGCCAGCGGGCCGGTCGGGTTCGGGGCGTGGAAGGTGCCCTCCCGCGCCCAGGTGTCCTGCCACCGGCGCTCGATCTCGTCGGCCAGGGCCGCGGTGTACCGGTACGGGGGAATGTCGCCCGCCGGTGCGGCTGCCTCACTCATGGCGTCTCCTTGGCGCGGTCATGTCGGATATGGGGAGCTCTGCTGCGGGCACAAAAAAGCCCCTCGCACAGGAGGGGCCGCCGTGCTGTCGCGCGTCAGCGCATCAGCACGGCCCGGTAAGAAGCAGGAACACTCCGGCCATGACCGGCAGTGTACCCCGCCGACCGGACCGTCAGGTCGCCCCTTTCCCGCGCGGTGATCACTTGCGGTGAGCGCGACGGCACGGGCGTCGTCCCCCGACTTGACGAATATTCGGGCGTAACCGACCGACTGCCTGCGGGGGTCGGCGATCACGACAAACATGGTTAGCCTGAGAGGCCAGTGAGATTCCTGCGGCAGACGTGGCTCGACGTCGCGAACCCTACGGCGGGTCCAGGTGCTCTTGACAGAGATGCCGTTCGGCGACGAGGAGGAGGCCCGTGACACAACAGACCTGGGACGAGGTGGGCGGCCTGCTGCCGCACGACGAGTTCCGCGCCGCCAGCGAAGCCATCGTGACCAACATCGAGCAGGTCATCGAGGGCAAGACCGCTACCGTGCGCCTCGCCCTGGCCGTCCTGCTCGCCGAGGGGCACCTGCTCATCGAGGACGTGCCCGGCGTCGGCAAGACCAAGCTGGCCAAGGCCCTGGCCCGTTCGATCGACTGCTCGGTGCGCCGCATCCAGTTCACCCCCGACCTGCTGCCCAGCGACGTCACCGGGGTCAGCGTCTACAACCAGGAGACGCACGACTTCGAGTTCCGCCCGGGCGCGGTCTTCGCCAACCTGGTCGTCGGCGACGAGATCAACCGCGCCTCGCCGAAGACCCAGTCCGCGCTGCTGGAGTGCATGGAGGAGCGCCAGGTCACCGTCGACGGCGTGACCTACCAGCTCCAGACGCCGTTCATGGTGATCGCCACCCAGAACCCGATCGAGATGGAGGGCACCTACCCCCTCCCCGAGGCGCAGCGCGACCGCTTCACCGCGCGCATCGCGATGGGCTACCCGGACCCGGGCGCCGAGTTGGCCATGCTGGACGGTCACGGCGCCGCCGACCCGCTCCAGGAGCTGCGGCCGGTCTCCGACGCCGACACGGTGCGCCGGTTGATCTCCACGGTCCGCCAGGTGCACGTCGCCGACGCGGTCAAGCAGTACGCCGTCGACCTGGTCACCGCCACCCGCGAGGCGCCGGACCTGCGCCTCGGCGCCTCCCCCCGGGCCACCCTGCAGCTGCTGCGCACCGCCCGCGCGGTGGCCGCCCTGGAGGGCCGGGACTACGTGCTCCCCGACGACCTCCAGGCGCTCGCGGTGCCGGTGCTGGCGCACCGGATCATCCCGACCGCCGAGGCCCAGCTGGCCCGGCGCACCACCGACGCGATCGTCTCCGAGCTGGTGCACCGGCTGGCGCTGCCGCACGACCGCAAGCGCGCCCCGCACGACGCCCGGCCCGCCGCCGGCAACGGCCGCCCACCGTTCGAGCCGCGGAGGCCGTGAGGTGCGTGACGGGCTGCGCGGCCTGACCACCCGTGGTCGTTCCTTCCTGGCGGCCGCCGTCGCGGCCGCCGTCTCCGCCGGCATCCTCGGCGAGCGGGACCTGCTGCGGGTGGCCGTGCTGCTCGCCGTCCTGCCGCTGATCGCCGCGCTCTACGTCGGGCGCAGCCGCTACAAGCTCGCCTGCAACCGCTCGCTGGAGCCGCACCGGGTGCCGGTCGGCGCCAGCTCCCGGGTGGTGCTGCGACTGCAGAACCTCTCCCGGCTGCCCACCGGCACCCTGCTGCTGGAGGACCGGCTGCCGTACGCGCTGGGCAGCCGCCCCCGGGTGGTGCTGGAGCGGCTCGGCGCGCACCAGGCCAGCTCGGTGGCGTACACCGTCCGCGCCGACGTGCGGGGCCGCTACGAGGTGGGCCCGCTGGTGGTCCGGCTGACCGACCCGTTCGGGCTGTGCGAGCTGACCCGCGCGTTCCCCAGCACCGACCACCTCACCGTCATCCCGCAGGTCACCCCGCTGCCCTCGGTGCGGCTGCCCGGCGAGTACGCGGGCAGCGGCGACAGCCGGGCCCGGTCGGTGGCCGTGCACGGTGAGGACGACGCCGCCACCCGCGAGTACCGCCGCGGCGACGACCTGCGCCGGGTGCACTGGAAGTCCACCGCCCGCACCGGCGAGCTGATGGTCCGGCGCGAGGAGCAGCCCTGGGAGAGCCGGGCCACCGTGGTGCTGGACACCCGGGCGTACGGGCACCGCGGCGACGGCCCCACGGCGAGCTTCGAGTGGGCGGTCTCCGCCGCCGCGAGCGTCGCCGTGCACCTGCGCCAGGCCGGCTACAAGCTGCGCCTGGTCACCGGGTCCGGCGCCGACGTCGACGCCACCGAGGGGGCCGGCGACGGCCTGCTCCTCGACCACCTCGCCGACGTACGGCTGGACAAGCACGGCGGGGTCGCCAGCCTGGTGCAGCAGGTCCGGCAGCGCGCCGACGGCGGGCTGATCATCGCGCTGCTCGGCTCGCTGAGCATCGCCGAGGCGGAGCTGCTGGCCGGGTTGCGGGGCAACGGCGCCACCTGCGTGGGTTTCCTGCTGGACAGCTCCAGTTGGCTCAACCTGCCGGAGAAGGCCCGGGCCGAGGCGGAGCACGCGCACGGCGCCGCGGCGCTGGCCCTGCTACAGGGCGGCTGGCGGGTGATCGGCGTGGACCACGGCGGCCGGCTGCCGGCGCTGTGGCCGCAGGCGGCCCGGGGCTCGCAGGGTTTCGCGCTGCGCGCGGCGCTCGCCGAGACGGTGGCCGGTGGTGTCCGATGACGGGAAGGGTGGCGTCGTGATCGCGTCCCGGAACCTCGGCTTCGTGGCCGCCGCGGCGACTCTGCTCGCCGCGGCGCCGCTGTCGTCGATCTTCGAGCGCTGGACCTGGCTGATCCAGTCCGCCATCGCGGTGGCGGTGGTGGGCGGCGTCGCCGCGCTCACCCGGCTGCTCCGGGCCCCGCTCTGGGGCCAGGTGCTGGGCATGCTGGCCGGCCTGCTGCTCGCCCTGACCTGGCTCTTCCCCGGCGGCACCGAGCTGTTCGCCTTCCTGCCCACCCCGGACACCCTGGTCCACTTCGGCGACCTGCTCCAGGGGTCCCTGCAGGACATGCGCGCCTACGGCGTCGAGGTGCCGGACACCACCCCGCTGCTGTTCATCACCGTGCTCGGCGTGGGCGGGGTGGCGGTGCTGGTCGACGTGCTGGCGGTCGGGCTGCGCCGCCCGGCGCTGGCCGGCCTGCCCATGCTGGCGATCTACTCGGTCCCGGTGGCGGTGTACGTGGAGGACGTCCCCGCGCTGCCGTTCGTGATCGGCGCCGCCGGCTACCTCTGGCTGCTGGTCACCGACAACGTCGACCGGGTACGCCGGTTCGGACGCCGGTTCACCGGCGAGGGCCGGGACGTGGACGTCTGGGAGTCCTCCCCGCTGGCGGCGGCCGGCCGGCGGCTGGCGGTGGTCGGTGTGGCGCTGGCCGTGGTGGTGCCGCTGGCGGTGCCGGGGATGACCGGCGGCCTGCTCGACCGGTTCACCACCGCCGGCGAGGGCACCGGCAACGGGCGCCCGGGGCAGGGGGGCGGCCCGGGCCGGATCGACCTCTTCGCCGCGCTCAGCGGTCAGTTGAACCAGTCCGAGGTGACCGACGTCGTCAAGGTCACCACGAACGAGCCGAACCCGTTCTACCTCCGTTTCGGCGTCGCCGACGAGCTGCGGCCGGACGGCTTCCGGGTCCGCCCGCCGAACGGCCGGCCGGCCAACCGGGACCTGCCCGAGCAGGCGCGGCGCGGGGTGCAGCAGCAGACCTACCGGGCCACGGTCGAGGTGACGAAGAGCCTGAACATGCCGTACCTGCCGGTCTACTCCGACCCGGTCAACACCGACGGGCTCAGCGGCAACTGGCTCTACGACCCGAGCCTCGGCGTCGTCTACTCCAACCGGGACAACTCCCGCGGCAAGCGCTACTCGTTCGACTACGTCCGCTCGGCGTACACGCCGGCGGCGCTGCGCGGGGCGCCGTCGCTGCCGGCCGAGCACCCGATCAAGCGGCAGCAGACCCAGCGGCCGCTGGTGCGGGACGTCGAGCTGCTGGTGCAGCGGCTCACCCAGGGCAAGCGGAACGACTACGACACGGTCCGGGCGATCTACGACTACTTCTCCCGGGAGAACGGCTTCAGCTACTCGCTGAGCACCAAGGGCGGGACCAGCGGCGAGGACATCGTCGACTTCCTCACCAACAAGGTGGGCTACTGCCAGCAGTACGCGGCGGCGATGGCGTGGCTGGTCCGCGCCGCCGGGATCCCGGCCCGGGTGGCGTTCGGGTTCACCAACGGCAGCTCCTCCGACGGCGACGCGACCGTGCTGACCAACCGCAACCTGCACGCCTGGACCGAGGTCTACTTCGACGGCATGGGCTGGGTGCCGTTCGACGCCACCCCGGCGTACGGCGTGCAGGGCTCCACCCGCTCGGCGTGGGCCCCGGACAGCGACGCGCCGGACCCGGAGCCCTCGGGGACGACCGCGCCGGGGGCCACCCCGGACGACCCGGCCGCCTCGGCGGGACCGGACCGACCGGACCCGGCCAACCGGGAGATCGACCCCGGCTTCGACCCGACCACCGGCGCTCCGGTGGAACGCGCCCCGACCTGGCCCTGGTGGACGGCCGGTGCGCTGCTGGCCCTGCTGGCGCTGCTCGCGCTCCCCGCGCTGCGCCGCTCGGCGCTGCGGCGCCGGCGACACGGCCGGCCCACCCCGGTCCCCACGCCGGCCGCGACCGGCGACGTCGACGCGATCGTGGGGGCCACCCCGATGGTGGTGGTCGGGGCGGACGCGGACCGGGCCCGCGCCGACGCCCACGCCGCCTGGGACGAACTGCTCGACACCCTGGTCGACTACCGGGTGCCGGTCGACCGGACGGAGACGCCCCGGGCGACCGCGGAGCGGCTGGTCCGGGAGGCCGTCGCCGAGGACGCGGAGTCGGCGTCGGCGGTCCGGCTGCTCGGCCGGGCCGAGGAGCGGGCCCGCTACGCGCGTGACCCGCTGACCGGAGAGCCGCTGCACCCGGCGCTGCGGACGGTTCGGGGCGCCCTCGCCGCGCGGGCGGACCGGCGGACCCGGTTCCTGGCGGCGGTGCTGCCGCCGTCGGTGCTGCTGCGCTGGCGACTGGCGCTGGGCGACTCGTCGTCGCGCTTGGTGACGACGGCCGGGCGGGTCCGGTACCGGCTGCTGCGGTGGAGCCCCCGCCGGCTGTGGGCCGACCGCGCCGTCCGGCGCGCCTGATCCCGGACGATCGGCCCGCCGGTCCGACCCCACGGTCGGCGGGCGGGCCTTTTCCGTGTGGGACGACGGCGCCCACCGCGCCGGGGACGCGTGGCGCCGCTTACCGGATGGACGCCGGTCCACCGACGCGACGGCACGTGACCCGGGACGCCCGCCAGGTGGGTGGAGTCGAGCCGATCAGACGACGGGCGGCCGGCGCCGGACACGGTGATACGACGGAGGAGGCCGGAGTTCGTCCGGCGCCCGCCGTCGCGGTGACGCCCGTCCTCAGGTACGGCGGGCGTTCAGCGGTGTCCCTCCGGGCGCTGCCGCCACCGGTCCTCCATGCGGTCCAGCAGCGACGGGCGTCGACCACCCGCGCGCCCGCGCGGGCGACGACGACTCGTCGTGCCACCCACCACGTGCAGGTCGGGTGACTGTGCCCGCCGTTGCGACTGCACCGCGTAGCCCAGCGCAGCCAGCATGACCACGAACCCCGCCACTGCCAGCGGCGGAGTCTTGATCACCGCGCCGTAGACCAACAGGGCCAGGCCGACGATGACGACGCCGGCAGCGACGAGCAGACGACGCCGCGCATGGAAACGCGGGTCGCTGGCGCGCACGGCCGAGGCGAATTTGGGGTCCTCGGCAAGCGACCGCTCGATCTGCTCGAACAGCCGCTGCTCGTGCTCCGAGAGCGGCACGGCACTCCTCCCCGGTCACGTTGGTCGGCCCGGTCGGGCCGACAGACCGTGGCAGCCAACCGGCTGCTTACCGCCAAGTCTACGAGGGGGGTCGCGCGTCGGAAAGCGGGACGACCTACGGCCGGGGTTGATTTTCGCTTCGACGGGGGTCACGTTTGCCGAGCAGACTGGCCGGACCTATGACGGACCGCCCGAAACGGGCAGCCGCGGCGTCCGCGGCGGCCTCCGCCTCCCGCCATCCGCGCTCGGGCGCGCCGAGGGTCAACTGGCGCGGCGTCTCCGCCAAGCCGCTGAGCCCTTCCGCCCGCACCCCCACCAACCGGACCCGCTCCCCCGGGTCGAGAGCGGTGTAGAGCCCCCAGACCGTGTCGAACATCTCCCGGGCCACGTCCGTCGGCACCCCGAGGGTGCGGGACCGGGTGACCGTGCGAAAATCGGTCAACCGCACCTTCAGCGAGATCGTCCGTCCCACCTGCCCCGCCCGGCGCAGCCGGACGCCGACCTTCTCGCTGAGGGCGAGCAGCGCCCGGCGGATCTCCAGCGGGTCAGCGACGTCCGCGTCGAAGGTCACCTCGGCGCCGATCGACTTCTCCACGTGCTCGGGGCTGACCGTCCGCGGGTCCCGCCCCCACGCCAGCTCGTGCAGGTGGGTCGCGGAGGCGGCACCGACGGCCTTGCGGAGCATCCCGAAGGGTGCCTGGGCGAGATCGCCGACGGTGGCCAGGCCGAGCCGGCGCAGCGTCTCCGCCGACCGCTCGCCCACCCCCCAGAGCGCGTCGACCGGCAGCGGGTGGAGGAACTCCAGCACCCGGTCGGCCGGCACCACGAGCAGGCCGTCCGGCTTGGCCCGGGTCGAGCCGAGCTTGGCCACGAACTTGGTCGGCGCCACCCCCACCGAGCAGGTCAGCCCCTGTTCCTCGGCCACCCGGCCGCGGATCAGGCGGGCGATCGCGGCCGGCGAGCCGAACAGCCGCCGGGCGCCGGCCACGTCGAGGAACGCCTCGTCCGTGGAGAGCGGCTCGACCAGCGGGGTGACGTCCCGGAAGATCTGCATCACCGCCCGGGAGGCCGCCGAGTACTGCGCGAAATCCGGCGGGAGGTAGACCGCGTGCGGGCAGAGCGCCCGGGCCCGCATGGTCGGCATGGCGCTGCGCACGCCGTAGCGGCGGGCCTCGTAGCTGGCGGAGCTGACCACGCCGCGCGGCCCGACCCCACCGACGACCACGGGCCGGCCGCGCAGCTCGGGACGGCGCCGCACCTCGACCGAGGCGAAGAAGGCGTCCATGTCGACGTGCAGGACCGGACAGCCGGTGTCGTCGGCCTCCGGCCCGAAACGCGGGTCGCCGCCGCCGCGCGGCAACGACTGGCTCCGACCCATTCCCGCAGGTTAGCCGCCCGGTACGACAGCCGGCGGGTCAGCCCCGGACCACCAGCAGCGGGATGGTCATCTCGGCCGCGGTGTCCGCCCCGTGGTACGCCACCAGCCGGGACACCGCCGGCGGCTCCGAGCGGGTGGCCAGCACGGCGTACGTGCCGTGGCAGGTGACCACCACGTCACCGATGCGCCGCAGGTGCTCCTCGGGCACCGGACCGAACCGGCCGGCGGCGACCGCCTCCTCCCGGGTCTCGACCCGGGCCGCCGCGCCGAGCACCTCCGACCAGGCGGCCACCACGTCCGGCGCCGCGCCCGGCTCCACGTGCAGGTAACGCACCCGGGGCTCGCCGGCCACCACCCGCACCCCGGCCCGCAGCCGCAGGTCGGTGTCCAGGTCGAAGCGGTGCGCGGCGGGCACGTCGAGCTGGCCGTGGTCCGCGGTCACCAGCAGCCCGGCGTCCGGCGGCAGGCCGTTGACGAGCCGGGTGAGCAGCACGTCCACCTCGGCGGCGGCGACCCGCCACGGGGCCGAGTCGACCCCGGTGAGGTGCCCGTGCCGGTCCAGGTCCGGGTGGTAGCCGGAGACCAGGGTGGGTCCGGCACCGGCGGACAGCGCGGCGAGCATCGTCCGGGCGAGGGCGTCCACCCCGGCGGCGCCCCGGTAGTCGCCGCCGCGGTTGGCGGCCAGGGTCAGCCCGCTGCCGGCGTACTCCGGGCGGCTCACCACCGTCACCGCCACCCCGGCGGCGCGGGCCCGCTCGAACTGGGTCCGCACCGGCTGCCAGCGCAGCGGCTCCGGGTCGCCGGTCCACTCGATGTGGTTGAGCACCCGCTCGGTGCCGGGGACCCGGACGGTGAACCCGAGCACGCCGTGCGCCCCGGGCGCGGCGCCGCTGCCGAGGCTGACCAGGCTGGTCGGGGTGGTGGACGGGAAACCCGAGGTCAGCGGCCGGCCGACCGTGGCGGCCAGCCCGGCCAGGGTCGGCGCGTACGGGGCGGCGGTCGGGATCTGGTACCAGCCGAGGCCGTCGACGAGCAGGACGGCGATCCGGCGTACCCCGGCCAGCCGGGAGGTCAACCCGAGCAGGTCGGCGGCGCCGGGGACGCCGAGCACCGCGAGCGCGCTGGGCAGCACGTCGGCCAGGCTGCCGCCGCCGTAGCGCGGCGGGACCACCGCCAGCGGTCCGCGCGGCCCGTCCGGCCCCGGCACGCCGGTCATGCCGGGCGGCGGGCGAACAGGTGCAGCTGGGCGGCGAGGTCCCGGTACGGCGACCGGGCGGCCAGCGCCCGTTCCAGCTCGACCAGGGCGCCCGGCTGGCCGTCGGCCACCGCGGCGGGGAGCAGGTCGGCGAGGACGCGTACCCCGTGGATCTCCTCCACGGTGAGCCCGGCGGCGCGCAGCAGCGCGGCGGCGCCGTCGGCGTCGAAGCGGCGGCGCAGCGTGTCCCGCGGCCCGGCGGAGCCGTCCGGGGCGGCGGCGAGGGCGGCGGCCACGTCCAGGTGGCCGTTCATCGCCCGGCCCAGCACCGCGGCGGCCCGCCCGGCGACCAGCACGCTCGCCGCCCCACCGGGACGCAGCGCGGTGGCCAGCGCGGCCACCACCGGTGCGGGGTCGTCGACCACCTCCAGCACCGAGTGGCAGAGGACCAGGTCGGCGCCGGCCGGCTCGACCAGCCCGGCCATCGCGTCGCCGTCGCCCTGCACGGCGCGGACCCGGTCGGCGACCCCGGCCTCGGCGGCCCGGCGGGTCAGCGCGGCGAGCGCGTCCGGGCTGGCGTCGACCACGGTGACCCGGTGCCCGGCCTGGGCGAGCGGCACGGCGAAACCGCCGGTGCCGCCGCCCACGTCGAGCACGGTCAACTCGTCGCCGGGGCGTCGGTCCAGCTCCGCGGCGAGGACCGACCAGATGACAGCGGTACGGGGGGTCAGCGGCGGCCCGGTGAACCGGCCTCGGGTCTGCTCCACCCGGTCGAGCCTAGTCACCCGCGCCACCCGACCCCCCGCTGGCGTGGGTGGACTTCGGCCGGTACGTCAGGACTCGCCGCCGCCGGCGGGGTCCTCCTCGGCGCGCGAGCGCTGGGCGTTCGCCACCGGACCGTCGGTCACCTGGTACTCGCGCGGCTCGGCGTCGTGCGCCGGCGTCCAACCGGCGCCCAGTCGGGTGCGGCGGGCGTTCGCCACGCCACCGGTGTAGGTGCTGTTCCCCGTCACTGGTCTTCCCCCTTGCGGCGAGCGGGCCACTCTGCCCGCACGACCTCGAAGTGTCCCGCCTTCCGCCCTCGAAAACCGTAATGTGGATCACTCGGGTCAGCGGAAATCCCGGGACGCCGGGCTGACCGGCGGCTCGATCGCGTCCAGCCGGTCGGCGGTGAGGCTGGTGACCCCCTCGTGCCGGTGCAACCGGCCCCGGACCACCAGTGCCACGCTGGTGCGGGCGACCCGGCGGTAGCGCTGCCACAGGCCCGGGGAGCAGGTGACGTTGAGCATGCCGGTCTCGTCCTCCAGGTTGAGGAAGGTGACCCCGCCCGCGGTCGCCGGTCGCTGCCGGTGGGTGACGATCCCGCCGACCCGGATCCGCCGGCCCGGCTCCACCCGGCCGAGCCGGTCGATCGGCACCGCGCCCAGGGCGTCGAGCCGGTCCCGGATGAACCGGGCGGGGTGGCTCTCCGGCGACAGGCCGGTCGCCCAGACGTCGGCGACCAGCCGGTCCACCGCCTCCAACCCCGGCAGGGTGGGCGCGGCCGTGCCGGTCACCGTGCCGGGCAGCCGGCCCGGCCGGTCCTGGGCCGCCGCACCGGCGGCCCAGAGCGCCTGCCGCCGGGTCAGCCCGAAGCAGGCGAAGGCGTCCGCGGTGGCCAGCGCCTCCAGCTGCGCGGCGGTGAGACCGACCCGGCGGGCCAGGTCCGGCATGTCCCGGTACGGCCCGTGTGCCGCCCGCTCCGCCTCGATCCGCTCGGCCACGTCCTCGCCGAGGGTACGTACGCTGCCCAGCCCCAACCGGACCGCGGGGCCGCCCAGCCCCCAGGCGTGCGGTGGCTCCCCCGGCCGGCTGCCCCACCGGGTCTCCGGGGTCGACTCCAGCACCGCCTTGGCGCCGCTGGCGTTGACGTCCGGCCGGCGTACCTCGACGCCGTGCCGGCGGGCGTCGTCGACCAGGGTCTGCGGGGAGTAGAAGCCCATCGGCTGGGCGTTGAGCAGCGCGGCCAGGAACGGCGCCGGGTGGTAGCGCTTGAGCCAGGAGCTGGCGTAGACCAGGTAGGCGAAGCTCATCGCGTGGCTCTCCGGGAAGCCGTAGCTGGCGAACGCGGTGAGCTTGCGGTAGACGTCGTCGGCCAGCTCACCGGTGATGCCCCGCTCGGCCATCCCGGCGTAGAGCCGGTCGGCGATCTGCGCCATCCGCTCGACCGAGCGCTTGGCCCCCATCGCCCGGCGCAGCTGGTCGGCCCCGGCCGCGTCGAAGCCGGCCAGGTCGATCGCCAGCTGCATGAGCTGCTCCTGGAACAGCGGCACGCCGAGGGTCTTCTCCAGCGCGTTGCGCATCAGCGGATGCGCGTACGTCACCGGCTCCTGGCCGTTCTTGCGCCGGATGTACGGGTGCACCGAGCCGCCCTGGATCGGGCCGGGCCGGATCAACGCCACCTCGACCACCAGGTCGTAGAACTCGCGGGGCTTGAGCCGCGGCAGGGTCGCCATCTGGGCGCGGCTCTCCACCTGGAACACCCCGACCGAGTCGGCCCGGCAGAGCATGTCGTAGACCTCGGGGTCGTCCAGCGTCATGTCGCCCAGGTCGAGGGTCATCCCGATCATGTCGTAGCCGTAGTGCAGCGCGGAGAGCATGCCGAGGCCGAGCAGGTCGAACTTGACCAGGCCGACCGCGGCGCAGTCGTCCTTGTCCCACTGGAGCACGCTGCGCCCGGGCATCCGCCCCCACTCCACCGGGCAGACCTCGATCACCGGCCGGTCGCAGATCACCATGCCGCCGGAGTGGATGCCCAGGTGCCGGGGGAAGGTCTGCAACTCGTTGGCGTACTCGACGACCTGCTCGGGGATGTCCGCCACGTCGACCGAGGCGATCGAGCCCCAGCGGTCGATCTGCTTGCTCCAGGCGTCCTGCTGGCCGGGGGAGAAACCGAACGCCTTGGCCACGTCCCGCACCGCCGACCGGGGCCGGTAGGAGATGACGTTGGCGACCTGGGCGGTGTGCTCCCGGCCGTACCGGGCGTAGACGTGCTGGATCACCTCCTCCCGGCGGTCGGACTCGATGTCCACGTCGATGTCGGGCGGGCCGTCCCGCTCGGGGGCGAGGAAACGCTCGAAGAGCAACCGGTGCCGGACGGCGTCCACGTTGGTGATCCGCAGCGCGTAGCAGACCGCCGAGTTCGCCGCCGAGCCCCGACCCTGGCAGTAGATGTCCTGCTCGCGGCAGAACGTGACGATGTCGTAGACCACCAGGAAGTAGCCGGGGAAGCCCAGCTCCTCGATCATCCGCAGCTCGTGTTCCAGCTGCGCGTACGCCTCCGGGTGCGCCTCGGGCGGGCCGTACCGCTCCCGGGCGCCGTCCATGGTGAGCCGGCGCAGCCAGCTCATCTCGGTGTGTCCCGGCGGCACCGGGTACGCCGGCAGCTGCGGCGCGACGAGCTGGAGGTCGAAGGCGAGCTCGGCGCCGAACTCCGCGGCCCGGGCCACCGAGCCCGGGTACGCGGCGAACCGGGCCGCCATCTCCGCGCCGCTGCGCAGGTGGGCGGTGGCGGCGGCGGGCAGCCAGCCGTCGATCTCGTCGAGGCTGCGTCGGGCCCGCACCGCGGCCAGGGTGGTGGCGAGCCGCCGCCGACCCGGGGTGGCGTAGTGCACGTTGTTGGTGGCCACCGTGGGCAGCCCGGCGGTGGCGGCCAGCTCGGCGAGGGCGTCGTTGCGGTCGGCGTCGACCGGGTGCCCGTGGTCGGTCAGCTCCACCGCCACCGTCTCCGCGCCGAAGAGCGCGGTCAGCCGGTCCAGCTCGCGGGCCGCCGCGTCCACCCCCTCGGTGAGCAGCGCCGCCGGCACGTGCCCCTTGCGGCAGCCGGTGAGCACCAGCACGTGGTCGCGCAGCTCGGCAGCCACCTCCTCCAGCTCCCCGTAGACCGGGCGGCCCTTCTCGCCACCGCGTAGCTGGGCGCGGGAGATCGTGGCGGCGAGGCGGGCGTACCCCTCGTGCCCGTGGGCGAGCACCAGCAGGTGCCGCCCGAGCGGGTCGGGTTCGCCGTTCTGCGGGCCGGGCAGCCCGAGGGAGAGCTCGGCGCCGAAGATGGTCGGCAGGTGCAGGGACCGGGCCGCCTCGGCGAATCGGACCACACCGTAGAAGCCGTCGTGGTCGGTGACGGCGAGCGCGGTCAGCCCCAGCCGGGCGGCCTCCTCGGCCAGCTCCTCCGGGTGGCTGGCGCCGTCGAGGAAGCTGAAGTTGGAGTGTGCGTGCAGCTCGGCGTAGGGGACCGTGCCGTCGGCGCGGGTCAGCTCGGGCGGTTGGTACTGGGCGCGCCGGCGGCTCCAGGCCGGGGAGTCGCCGCCGTCGGCGTCGACGGCGAGCGGGTCCACCACGTGCAGGTGCCGCTCCTCGCGCGACCGCCCCTCCCGCGACCGTCCGCCGCCGGACCTGCCGTCGCCGGACCGACCGTCGCCGGACCGGCCGGAGAGCACCCGCTCCAACTCCGACCAGGGCAGCTTCGGATTGTGGAAACTCACCGGACCGCTCCCCCACCGGTGCTGGCCGAGGCGGGGAGTGACGGCGGACGCACGCCCGGTGCCGGGGTGCGGCCGGAGTGCTCAGTCATAGATCGCCTCCACCAGCCACTGGCCGGCCTCGACCGCCAGCAGCAGCGCGGCGCCGTCGGCCAGGCAGACCTGGAACCGGGCCCGGCGCCGGGCCTCGGCCGGGGCCCACCACCGCTCGTCCACCGGCCACGGGCCGACCCAGCCGACGATCTCCGCCGGCCGGGCGGTGCCGACGGTGAGCCGGGCCGGCGCGGCGCTCACCGCCAGCCGCGCGGTGACCACGACCGGCTCGCCGGCGGCGTCGTGCACGGTCGCGGCGAGCGGGCTGCGCAGCACCACGGCCGGCGCGGGCGGCGGCAGCCGGCCCGGCCACGGCGGAACGCCGTCACCCCGGCCCACGCCACCGGCCCCACCAGCGCCACCGGCGCCACCGGCGACCCGGCCGACACCACCGGCCCGGCCAGCACCACCGATCCGGCCAGCACCACCGGCACCGTCGGCCCGGCCGACGCCGGCGCCACCGGCGACCGGGGTGCTGCCGGCGGCACCGCCGGCGGCCGGCTCGCCCGGCAGCGGTGGCGGGCCGGGACGGGCGGGGAGCCGCTCGTCGCCCCACGGGACCAGCCGCGTCTGGTCGGCCGGGGAACGGCCGCCGCCGAGCACTGCGGTGACCACCGACTCGGGGCCGAGGATGCCCTGCACCCGGCTCAACGCCCGGTGCGCCCGTTCCCGCTCCTCACCCGCCTCGCCCCACAGGCCCGGCTGGAGCCCGGACCGGGCCAGCACCCCGTCGGGGACCAGCCGCAGGCGGACGATGCCGGCGGTCGGTCGGGCCGGGCGGGCACCGGCCCGACCGGTGCTGCCGGAGAGCCAACCGTCGAGCTGCCAGCGAACCCGGTCGGCGATGGCCGCGGCGGTGAGCAGGCCGTCGTGCCGCCAGACCCGGTGCAGCTCCTGGCCGTGCGCGGTGACCGCCTCGATGCCGAGCCGGGTGCAGGCCAGCCCGTACGCGGCGAGCCGGTCGTGCAGCTGCTCGGCGAGCGCGCGGGCGGCGAAGGCGGCGGCGTCGACCCGGTCGAGCGGCTCGTCGTGGTCGGCGGTCACCGCCAGGTCGACCGGGGGCTGCCGGACGGCCAGCGGCCGGTCGTCCCGGCCGGCGGCGAGCCGGTGGGCGAGCGCGCCGTCGAACCCGAACCGGGCCAGCACGTCGCCGGCGGGCAGCGCCGCGAAGTCGCCGAGGGTACGCACCCCGAGCCGGCGCAGCAGGTCGGCCAGAGCCGGCCGGCCGATCGCCTCGACCGGCAGCCCGGCGAGGAACTCCGGCGTCCCGCCGGGGGGTACGACCCGACCGTCGCGGGCGGCGAGCCCGGCGGCGAAGACCCCGTCGGCGATCCCCACCTGGCTCTCCACCGCGCAGGCCTGGGCCACCTGTTCGACGATCCGCTCGGCGGCCGCCTCCTCCCCGCCGAGGTAGCGGGCGGGGCCGCGGGCGGCCACCGCGCACGCGCCGGGGCGGACCACCTCGACCCCGGCGACGACCTCCTCGACGGCGGCGACCACCGGTTCGAACGCCCGGGCGTCCCGCGCGGGGTCGTGGTCGACGACGGTCAGTTGCGGGCAACGCCCCTGCGCCTCCCGCCGGCGCAGCCCTCGCCGCACCCCCTCGGCGCGGGCCCGCTCGGAGCAGGCCACCACCCGGTTGGCGTGCAGCACCGCAACCGGGCCGGTGGCGGGCACCCCGTCGGCGATCTCGGCGGCGATGACCGGCCAGTCCGGGCACCAGAGCAGCAGGGTGCGCACCGGGGCGCCGGTCACGCCGACCCGACCAGGGTGAGCGCGCCCCGCCGGGACCGGCCGACCGGGGACGCGGCCGGGCGCGGGATGACCCGGGTGAGCCCGTCGCCGGGCAGCCAGACCTTGATCTCCTTGGGGCGGGCGGCCGCCCCACGGCCGCGGGCGGACACGGTCACCTCGCGGCGGCGCAGCCGGCCCCGGCCCGACCCGAGCCCCTCCCAGGCCCCCCGGACCACCTGGAGCGTGACGTCCGCGCGGTCCCACCGGCCGTACGGCACGAACACGCTGCCGCGCTGCCGGGCCCGGGCGGCCAGCCGCTCGGCGACCGAGGCGGAGACGGTGTGCGGCACGGCGGCCACCACCACGTCCACCCCGTCGATCAGCGCGGCGACGACGGTGGGCCACTCCGGGCCCGGATCCGGCACGAGGGCGAGCCGGTCCAGCGCGATGCCGACCTCGGCGGCCGCGCCCGCCCCGAAGGTGGGCACCCCGACCACCGCGCACCAGGAGCCGGCCCGGGACGCCTCGGCGAGCAGGGCGAGGACCAGGGAGGTGGTACCGCTGTGCCGGGGCTGGCCGGCGGAGACCGCGATCGTGCTGCCCCGGCGCAGCCCGCGGTTGGGCAGCAGGCCGGTCAGCTCTGGGGCCACCGGGAGGACCCGGTGAGCGCCCGCCGGATCCGGCGCGCTCGCCGGGCGCACCAGACCGGCCAGTGCGGCGGAACCGACCACCATGCGGCCCGCCATCGGACCTACCCCCCGTCGTGTCGTGCTGGATCAGGTGCCCGCTGCTGGAGCGGATGGACTCACCGGGGCGCTGCCCGGCGGGGACCCGGGCGTGCTCCGGGTCAGGCGGCGAGGCCGTCGAAGGTGGGTTGGTGGGCCAGGCCGAGCGCGGTCTCCACCACCGAGACGAACTGCTCGGACGCCCGGAGCAGGTCGTCGGCCTCGCGGGCGCTCACCACCCGGGGTATCCCCGCCTCGGCGGCGGCCCGCTTGCCGGCGCCGGCGGCGAAGTGACGGGACCACTCGTCGAGCTCGGGGGCGACCGTGGAGAGCAGCACCCAGACGCTGGTGATCCGGTGACGTCGGGCGGGCGCCGGGCGGGCGCGGGCGGCGAGCAGGGCCGCGGCGGCGCGCAGGGCGGCGAGGTGGGCGGCGGCGTAGCGCAGCCCGTCGGGGCGGGTCCGGGCGGCCTCGGCGAGCCCGTGCCGGGCCACCGCGAGGAGCTGGGCCGGGGTGCGGTGCGGCAGCACGTGCGCCGGCACCGTCGGTGCCTGGGCCGGGTTGGTCGGCATGACTGTCTCCTCCGCGTGACCGGGTCGGGGCGCGACGTGCGGCGGAGGAGTTCCACCGGCGGAGCGCCCGGAGCGGGTGGTGCGGAGGAAGACGCACCAGGTGGGGGCCGGCCGGGTGTGGACGCTTCCCCACACCACACCCGGCCGGCGAACCGGCGGGTCCGTCGTCCGCCGCCCGGGGGTCGTGGGCGGCGGACGACGATCCTGCCTTGACGGGACCGGGCTCGCGACTGCCCGACACCCGGTGCGGTCCGCGAAACCGCACCCTCCGGAAGCCGGCGCCGCGAAACACCTCTTCCGGGTAGTTGGAACGGGCGTACGACTCAATCGAACACTCGTTCTAACTGCCCTGACAGTACACCCTGCCCCCGACGAAAACGCAACGTGTGGCGTACGGCGTGCCGGGAGCGGATTCCCCGCCCCCCGAACCACCGCAGCCGCGCCACGCCCACCGACGTGGTCGGCTCCACCGGCCGGAGGCGTACCGGGAAGAATGGGGGCATGCAGCCACACCCGAACGTACGGGCGGTGCAGGCGGCCCTGGCCGGTGCGGACGCGCGCGACGGCGCCGGCGCGCCGAGCGTGGTCCGCCTGCTGCCCGAGGCGGTCCACACCGCGGCCGCGGCCGCCGGGGCGCTCGGCGTCGACGTCGGCGCCATCGCCAACTCGCTGGTCTTCGAGGCCGACGGGGCCCCGCTGCTGGTGCTGACCTCCGGCGCGCACCGGGTGGACACCGCCGAACTGGCCGCCACCCTCGGATTCACCCGGCTGCGCCGGGCCACCCCCGAGTTCGTCCGGGAGCACACCGGCCAGGTGATCGGCGGCGTCGCCCCGGTGGGCCACCCCCGCCCGCTGCGCACCCTGGTCGACACGGCACTACAGGGGTACGACGAGATCTGGGCGGCCGGCGGGGTGCCGCAGGCGGTCTTCCCCACCACGTACGCGGATCTGCTGCGGATCACCGGCGGCGACCCGACCGAGGTGGCGTGAACCGGCCCGACGGCGTTCCCGAGCTGGTCACCCTGCACGTGTGGCGGATCTCCCGGGCCGCCCTGCCCCGGGCCCTGACCCGGATGGCGCTCGACCCGCGCCGGCTGCGCGCCACCCCCGGCGTACGGTTCGGCAAGCTGCTGGGCACCGGGACCGGCACCGGCTTCGGCCCCGGCGACGCCGACCTCACCCGGTGGGCCGCGCTGACCGTGTGGGACTCCCCCGCCGCCGCCGAAGGCTTCGACGCCTCCCCGGTCGGCCGGGCCTGGGCCCGGATCGCCCACGCCGGCGTCCGGGTCGACCTGCGTCCGGTGACCAGCCGGGGCGAGTGGTCCGGGCAGCGCCCGTTCGGCGACCCGCCGGGCGGCCGGGTCGACGGGCCGGTGCTGGCGCTGACCCGGGCCCGGCTGCGCCCCCACCGGGCGGCCACCTTCTGGAAGGCCGTCCCACCGGTGGCCGGCGCGCTGCGCTCCGCGCCGGGCCTGCTCGCCCGGTTCGGCGTGGGCGAGGCCCCGCTGGGCTGGCAGGGCACCGTCAGCGTGTGGCGCGACCCGACGGACCTGGTGGCGTTCGCGTACCGTCACCCGGAGCACCGCGCCGCGATCACGCGCACCCCCACCGAAGGGTGGTACGCGGAGGAACTCTTCGCGCGGTTCGAGGTGCGCGACGTGGTCGGTGACCGGGCGGTGCTGGGATGGGTCGCCGACGGCGACGGGCAACGGTGAGAGGACACGCATGAGGTTGGTGCGGTGGACGCCGGACGATCTCGTCCGACGGCTGGACGACGTGGTCGCCGTCTACGGGGAGGCGATGGGCTACCGCGCCGACCTGCTGGAGGCCCGACGCGGCTACATCGCCAGCCACGTGCGCCGCCCCGGGTTCCGCGCCGTGGCCAGCCTCACCACCGACGGCCGGCTGGCCGGCTTCGGGTACGGCTACCAGGGCGAACCCGGGCAGTGGTGGCACGACCAGGTGTTCCGCGCCCTGACCCCGGAGGACCGGCGGCGCTGGCTGGCCGACTGCTTCGAGGTGGTCGAGCTGCACGTCCGGCCCCCGGCGCAGGGCCACGGGCTCGGCGCCCGCCAGCTCACCGCGCTGCTCACCCTCGCCGAGGGGACGACCACCCTGCTCTCCACCCCGGAGGCCGACGAGTCGACCTCCCGCGCCTGGCGGCTGTACCGGCGCTTCGGCTTCGTCGACGTGCTGCGCCACTTCCACTTCCCCGGCGACGAACGTCCCTTCGGGGTGCTCGGCCGGGACCTGCCGCTGGTCCCGCCCGCCGCCGCCGAGGCCGCGCCCGGCGTCGCCGGCGAACCCGGCCCGGGCGTGCCGTGACCCGACAGCGGGTCTCCTGGGCGCTGCTGACCGTCCTCGTCCTCGCCCAGATCTGCTACCCGCTCACCAGCGGCGACACCCGGGCCCGGCTGACCGTCGCCACGGTCGTGCTCGGCTACCTGCTGGCGGTGGGGCACGCGCTGCTCAGCCGCGGTCCGCGTACGGCGGCGGCGCTGGTCGCGGTCGCCACCGGCGGCGGGTTCGCCATCGAGGCGCTCGGCGTGGCCACCGGCTTCCCGTTCGGCAGCTACGACTACTCCGGCGAACTCGGCCCGAAGCTGGCCGGGGTGCCGCTGATCATCCCCCTCGCGTGGACCTGGATGGCCTGGCCGGCCTGGCTGGCCGCCGCCCGGCTCGTCCCGCCCGGGCTCGGGCGGACCGCGCTGGCCGCGCTCGGACTGGCCACCTGGGACCTCTTCCTCGACCCCCAGATGGTGGCCGAGGGCTACTGGATCTGGCGGGACGCCACCCCCGCCCTGCCCGGGCTGCCCGGCGTCCCGGTCAGCAACTACCTGGGCTGGCTGCTCTTCGCGGTGCTGCTGATGGGCGCGCTGCGCCCCCTCGCGGGGCCGGCCGTCGCGGTCACCGACTCCCGGGACGCCCCGATGTTCGCGCTCTACCTCTGGACGTACTTCTCCAGCGTGCTGGCCCACGCCGTCTTCCTGGACCTGCCCGCCTCGGCGCTCTGGGGGGCGGTCGGCATGTCGGTGGCCGCGGTGCCGCTGGCGGTGACGCTGGGCCGCGCTGGCCGCCACGATGGCGACCGACCGCAGCCCCGGCCGCAACGCCCCGGCGTCGACGCGACGGCATGACCGCGCTCCTCGCCCTGGTCGTCGCGGTCGCCGCGCTGACCGGGCACACCTGGGTCAACGCGGGCCGCTGGCTGCGCCGCCCCACCGGCGGCCCGGTCGAGGTCGCCGAGGCGGTGGCGGTGCTGCTGCCGCTGCGCGACGAGGCCGCCCGGGTCACCGGATGCCTGCGGTCCCTGCTCGACCAGCGGGGCGTGCCCGGGCTGCGGATCGTGGTGCTCGACGACGGCTCGACCGACGGCACCGCCGACGTGGTCCGCGCGATCGCCGGCGACGACCCGCGGGTCACCCTGCTCACAGGGGTCAGCCCGCCGGCGGGCTGGCTGGGCAAGCCGCACGCCTGCCACCAGCTCGCCGCCCGCGCCGACCCGGCCGCCACCGCGCTGGTCTTCGTCGACGCCGACGTGGTGCTCACCCCGTACGCGGTCGCGGCGGCGGTGACCGGGCTGCGCGCCGCCGGGGCGACGCTGCTGTCGCCGTACCCCCGGATCGTGGTGCGGACCGCGGCCGACCGGCTGGTCCAGCCGCTGTTGCAGTGGTTGTGGCTGACCTTCCTGCCGCTGCGCGCGATGGAGCGCTCCCCGCGGCCGTCGCTGGCCGCGGCGGGCGGGCAGTTCCTGGTGGTGGACCGGGCCGGCTACACCGCGGCCGGCGGGCACGGCGCGGTCCGCGACAAGGTGCTGGAGGACATCGAGCTGGCCCGGGCGGTCAAACGCTCCGGCGGGCGGATCGCCCTCGCCGACGGCTCCCGGCTGGCCTCCTGCCGGATGTACGACAACTGGCCGCAGCTGCGCGACGGCTACACCAAGTCGCTCTGGGCCTCGTTCGGCCACCCGAGCGCGGCGGCCGTCGTGGTGACCCTGCTGCTCCTGCTGTACACCGCGCCGCCGCTGCTGGCCGTGGCGGCGCTCGCGGCAGGCGCGCCGACGGTGGCCGCCCTGGCCGGAGCCGGCTACCTGCTCGGGGTCGCCGGGCGGGTGCTCAGCGCCCGCGCGACCGGTGGCCCGGCCTGGCCCGACGCGCTCGCACACCCCGTGTCGGTCGTGGTCCTCGGTTGGCTGACCCTGCGGTCGTACCATCTGCGGAAGCGGCGCCGCCTGTCCTGGCGCGGCCGCCCGGTCAGCTAGGAGGCACGCCATGGCGCGGATCGTGGTCATCGGCGCCGGCGTGGGCGGGCTGGCCACCGCCGCCCGGCTGGCCGTCACCGGACACGAGGTCACCGTCTTCGAACGGGCCGACACCGTCGGCGGCAAACTCGGCCGCCACACCCGCGACACCCCCGAGGGGTCGTTCCACTTCGACACCGGGCCGAGCCTGCTCACCCTCCCCCAGGTCTTCCACGACCTGTTCGAGGCGACCGGGGCCAAGCTCGACGAGTACCTCGACCTGGTGCCGCTGGACCCGATCGTCCGGCACGTCTTCGCCGACGGCGGGCCGGCGCTGGACTCCTGCGCCGACCCGGCCGAGTTCGCCGCCCGGATCGGCGCCACCCTCGGCGACCGCGCCGCCGCCGACTGGCAGCGGCTGTGGCGGCGGGCCGCCCGGGTCTGGGCGGCGTCGCACCGGGACATCCTGCGCCGCCCCATCGACTCCCCGCGCGACCTGGCCGCGCTGGCCTGGCGGCTCGGCGACCTGGCCGCCATCGGCCCCGGCCGCACCCTGCGCGGGCTGGGCCGCAGCCACCTGTCCGACCCGCGGCTGCGGATGCTGCTCGACCGGTACGCCACCTACACCGGCGCCGACCCGCGCCGGGCCCCCGCCGCGCTGGTCGCCGTCCCCTACGCCGAGCTGACCTACGGCGGCTGGTACCTGCGCGGTGGGCTGGGCACCCTCGCGGACGCGCTGCTGTCGCGCTGCCTGGACCTCGGCGTGGTGGTGCAGACCGGCGTCACGGTCACCCGGATCGACGCGGCCGGCGGCCGGGTCCACGGGGTACGCCTCGCCGGCGTCGCCGCACCCGTCCCCGCCGACGTGGTGGTGGCCAACACCGACGCGCTCACCGTCTATCGGGACCTGCTGCCCCACGCGCGCCGGCTGGCCGGGCTGACCGACCGCAGCCTCGCCGGCTTCGTGCTGCTGCTCGGGGTACGCGGCGACAGCGGGCTGGCCCACCACAACGTCTTCTTCCCCCGCGACTACGACGCCGAGTTCGACGCCGTCTTCGGCGACCCGGGCCGGGGGGTGCGGGCCCGGCCCGCGCTCGACCCGACCGTCTTCGTCACCGCCGCCGACGACCCGATGGTCCGCCCGGACGGGCACGAGGCGTGGTTCGTGCTGGTCAACGCCGCCCGCCACGGCACCGCGACCGGCGCGGTGGACTGGCGCCGGCCGGGGCTGGCCGAGGCGTACGCCGACCGGATCCTCGACGTGCTCGCGGAGCGGGGCGTGGACGTACGGGACCGGCTGGTGTTCCGGGAGATCCGCACCCCGGCCGACCTGGACGCCGCCACCGGCGCGCCCGGCGGGACGATCTACGGCACGGCCGGCGGCCTGCTCCGGCCGGGCAACCGCGGCCCGGCGCACGGGCTGTGGCTGGTCGGCGGCTCCAGCCACCCCGGCGGGGGCCTGCCCATGGTGACCCTCTCCGCGCAGATCGTCGCCGAGCAGATCGGCCCGGCCTGGTAGACCCGCCGCCCGCGCCGCCCGCGCCGCCGCACGCTTTGCGGCGTGTCGGGGTGTCCCCGTCGCCGGATACCGCGACCCGCCGCAAACGACGTCGATCATGACGGCCGGGGCGGCCGGGGCCGGCCGTGCGCCGGTCCGGTTCAGGGGCGGGGAGGGGTCAGCCGGCGTCGACGAGGGCGCGGCGGACGGTGGAGAGGAGCTGGCCGAGGCCGAAGCCGGCCAGCAGCACCCAGACGGCGGTGGCCATGGTGATGGTGCCGGCGGCCAGGTCCGGGTCGATCAACCCGGTCAGCCCGGCCAGCAGCAGCCCGACCAGGGCCACGCAGACCCGGGTGGGGCGCTCTCCCACGGTCACCGCGCCGATCTCCCGCATGCCCGCGGCGACGGCCCGGGCCCGGACGTACTCGTGCAGCCAGGAGAGCGCGCCTCCGGCCACGACCAGCGCCCCCGGCGCGCCGACCAGCCAGAACGCCACCAGCCAGGCGATCTCGCCGAGCCGGTCGGCGACCGAGTCGTAGACGTAGCCGAGCCGGGAGGTCCGGCCGGTGGCCACCGCGACCGCGCCGTCGACGCTGTCCGCCACCGAGGCGAGCAGCACGAACAACGCGCCGATGATCGGCCCGTTCGGCGAGCGCACCGCGAACAGCGGCACGCAGAAGCAGAGCAGCACCCCGGCCACCGTCACCGCGGTCGGGGCGATCCGGAGCCGGCCGAGGATGTACCCGAGGTGGTAGGCGAAACGCAGCCAGGCGCGCACCACCGGCGCGGCGACCCGCGGGTCGAAACCGCCGTGCAGCCGCGCCCACGCGGTCGCGTACTCGTCCCACTTCAGCTGTGTGCCCACCCTGGGGTCAACCGTCACGGCGTGGTGGAGGTGTCGGCGTCGGCGCGTTCACACCCGGGCGCCGGCCTGGAGGCTGCGCCAGACCTCCCGGGTCGCGGTCGACCGGTTGAGGGTGATGAAGTGGATTCCCGGCACCCCCTCGTCCAGCAGCCGGGCGCACATCTCGCTGGCCTGCTCGACGCCGAGCCGGCGGACCGCCTCCGGGTCGTCGGCGACCCGGTCGAACCGTTCGGCGAGCGCCCGCGGGAACGGCGCCCCGGACAGCTGCACGGACCGTTCGATGGTGCCGATCTGGGTCACCGGCATCACCCCGGCCAGGATCGGGGTGTCGCAGCCGGCGGCGGCCACCCGGTCGCGCAGCCGCAGGTAGTCGTCGGCGTCGAAGAACATCTGCGTGATCGCGAACTCAGCGCCGGCGCGGCACTTGCGGACGAAGTACGCGGTGTCGCTGGCCACGTCGGGCGAGCGCGGGTGCTTGTACGGGAAGGCGGCCACCCCGACGCTGAAGTCACCGGCGTCGCGTACCAGCCGGACCAGCTCCTCGGCGTAGTCGACCCCCTCGGGGTGGCGGACCCAGTCGCCGTTGGGGTTGCCGGGCGGGTCGCCCCGCACCGCCAGCACGTTGCGCACCCCCACCCCGGCGAGCCGGCCGATGACGTGCCGCAGCTCGGCCACGGAGTGGTCGACGGCGGTCAGGTGCGCCATCGGCAGCAGGGTGGTCTCGGTGGCGATCCGCTCGGTCACCGCGACGGTGGTGTCCCGAGTGGACCCGCCGGCGCCGTAGGTGATCGAGACGAACGAGGGGCGCAGCGACTCCAGCTCCCGGATCGCCTGCCAGAGCAGCCGCTCGCCCACCGCGGTCTTGGGTGGAAAGAACTCGAAGGAGAAGGTCGGCCGGTGGTCGCGGATGAGCTCCCCGATCGCCGGCTGCGGGTTGGGAAGGACGGAGGGAAGACCGAGCGCCACGCCCCGACTCTAGCGGGCGGTGTCCGCCGCACCCACGGGCTTCCCGTCCGCGCCCGAAGGCCGGGAAGGGAGCCGCGCGGCGACGGACGCCGGGTCCGGCGCGACGTCGTACCCCGGGGGTAGACAGAGAGCAGCGCGGGTGGCGCCGGTCGGAGGCCGGCGCCCGGGGGCACGCGCGGGGGTCAGCAGCACCGACCAGCGGCAACCGGACCCGTCCTGCCGGACGACGGGGAGGCCGCACCCACGCCTGACCGGAGGACCGATGACCTCGCCCGACCCGTGCCTGCTCGGGCCGCTGATCGCCCAGTCGCGGCTGGCCCGCGGCTGGAGCCAGCAGCGGCTCGCCGACGAGCTCTGCGCCGTGGGGGCGCCGACGCTGACCCGGCACGAGATCTCCCGCTGGGAGCGGCAGGCCCGGCTCCCGGGCGACCGGTGGCTGCGCCGGCTCGCCCAGGTCCTCGGCCTGCCCGCCGGCTCGCTGGCCGACGCGGCGGCGCGCAGCCGGCCCGCCGGCCGGCCGGGCCCGGTCGGCCCCGCCGGCTCCCGGTCCCGCTCGGCGCTGCTGGCCCTGGCGCAGCGCTGGTCGGTGGATCCGACCGCCCCGCTGCTCGTCGCCCCGGCGGCGGCCGACCGGACCGGGCCGTCCCCGTCCGGTGGCCCGCTCCCCGGCCCCGGCGACCCGACGCCGGGGCCGGCGGAGCCGCCCGGCGCCGGCGGGCTCGCCGCGCTGCGCCGGCTCGACGACCTGGCCGGCGGGGGCGACCTCGCGCCGACCGCGGCGTACCGGCTGCGGTGGACGGTCCGGGCCCTCTCCGGGGCCGGCCCGGCCGCCCGGCGGCGGCTGCTGCCGGTGCTGGCCGAGACGGCCCAGCTCGCCGGGTGGCTGCACGCCGACGCCGGCGACCCGGCGGCCGGGCTGGACGCCTACCGGCTGGGGTTGCGGGCGGCGGCCGCCGCGCGGGACCCGGCGTTCGCCGGGCACGTGCTCGGCTCGGCCAGTCACCTGCTGGCCGGCGCGGGCGACCCGGAGGGGGCGCTGCTGCTGGCCCGCACCGGGTACGCCGGCGCCCGGCGCACCGCCAGTGCGGGGCTGCGGGCGCTGCTGCTGCACCGGGTGGCGCTCGCGGCGGCGCTCGGCGGACGGGCCCGGGCCGCCCGGCAGGCGCTGGACGCGGCGCGGCACGCGGCCGACGCCGTCCGGCCGGGCACCGAGCCGCCGTGGCTCTACTGGCTGGACGACGTCGAGCTGGCCGCGATGCGCGGGCGCACCCTGGTCGCGCTCGGCCGCCCCGCGCCGGCCGTGCCGCTGCTGCGTGCCGTGCGGGACGCCGGCCGGCCGCGCAGCGCGGCCATCTACGGCGGCTGGCTGGCCCGCGGCCTGCTCCAGCTCGGCGAGGTGGAGCAGGCCTGCGCGGTGGCCGGCGCCGCGGTGCTGGACGCGGTCCGCGCCGGGTCGGCCCGGGCCGTGACCCCGCTGGCCGAGCTGGAGCGGCGGCTGCGGGCGCACCGCACCGAGCCGGCGGTCCGGCGGTACGCCACCCTGCTCGGCGACGCCCGCCGGTTCCTCCCCCGGGGGCCGGCGGCGGCGCCGGGCCGGCCGGGCACGACCCGTCGGCCCGGTGGTGGCGCGCTGTCGCCGGGGACCGGCTAGCGTCGGGGCGTGACCCACGCTGCTCCCGTCTCCCCCGTCGACCGCGTCGGCCTGCGTCAGCGGGTCGACAAGGCACTGACCGAGTTCCTGGCCAACCAACGCGCCTGGATGAGTGGCGTGGACGACGCCCTGGCACCGGTCGCCGAGGCGATCGAGGCGTTCGTGCTGGGCGGGGGCAAGCGGTTGCGTCCCGCCTTCGCGTACTGGGGGTTCCGGGGGGCCGGCGGGGTCGACGCGGACCAGGTGGTCACCGCCCTGGCCGCGTTGGAGTTCGTGCAGGCCAGCGCTCTGATCCACGATGACCTGATGGACCGCTCGGACACCCGTCGCGGCGAGCCGGCGGTGCACCGCCGGTTCGCCGCCCGGCACCGGGCCGCCGGCTGGGGCGGTGACCCGGACGGGTTCGGCGACGCCGCGGCCATCCTCCTCGGCGACCTCTGCCTGGTCTGGTCCGACGAGCTGCTGCACTCGGCCGGGCTGGACCCGCGGACGGTGGCCCGGGCCCGTCCGGTCTTCGACCGGATGCGCAGCGAGGTCACCGTCGGGCAGTACCTGGACGTGCTGACCCAGGCCACCGGGGACACCTCGGTGGAGCGGGCCGGCAAGGTGGCCCGGTACAAGTCGGCGAAGTACACCGTCGAGCGACCGCTGCTGCTCGGCGCCGCGCTGGCCGACGCGTCGGCGGACGTGCGGACGGCGTACTCGGCGTACGGATTGCCGCTGGGCGAGGCGTTCCAGCTCCGCGACGACGTGCTGGGGGTCTTCGGGGACCCGGCGCAGACCGGCAAGCCGGCCGGCGACGACCTGCGCGAGGGCAAGCGCACCTACCTGGTGGCGGCGGCCCTCGAGGTGCTCGACGAGGCCGGCCGTGAGCTGCTGCTGGGGCAGTTGGGCGATCCGGCACTGGACGAGGCCGGGGTGGCCCGGCTGCGGGAGCTGATCAAAAGCTGCGGGGCGCTGGCGCGTACCGAGCAGCGGATCGTCACCCTCACCGACACCGCGCTGGCCGCGCTGAGCGCCGTCGACCTGGACACCGAGGCCCGTCAGGCCCTGGTCGACCTCGCCATCGCCGCCACCCGCCGCGCCGACTGACCCGCCACCCTGCGCGGATCCCGCGCGATCATGAAATTGACGGCGTCCGGAGAACGGAAGCCGCCGCCAACTCCATGATCAGCCCGTGGGAGGGTCAGAAGCCGAGGGCCTGGGCCCGGCGCTTGACCTCGCGGGCGTGGTCGCCGCCGAGGGTGGCCGCCCCGGTGCCGCCGGAGAGGGTGGCGTCGGGTTCGTAGAGCCAGCGCAGGGCGGCCTCGTCGTCGTAGCCGGCGTCGGCCAGCAGGTTCAGCACGCCGGGCAGGTGCTTGAGCACCGTCTTGTTGGCCACCAGGTCGGCCGGGATCTTGCGGACGCCGTCGCGGCGTACGGCGATCAACTCGCGGTCCCGGATCATCTGGTGGACCTTGCTGATCGACAGGTCGAGGCGCTCGGCCACGTCGGGCAGGGTCAGCCAGGCGGCCGGGCCGGTCGGGCCGGCGAGGTCGGCGCCGGGAGACTGGTCGGCGGGTACGGAATCGGTCACCCGACCACCCTGCCACGTCCGCCGGGCGGGGTCGCACCGGCACCCCGGTCGACCTGCCCGGGTACGCCGCCCCCGGCACGGCCGCCGGCCTGCGTCCGCGCGGCGGGGACGGAGTGAATTGGCCCCCGGCTGTAGCATCCTGTTCAACCTTCACCCTCAGGACACATAGACTGCCTGCCGATGGACACACAGGTCGCCGACACGTTGCTGGGCTCGCTGCTCGACGAGCGCTACCGCATTCGCGGGCGCGTCGCGCGTGGCGGGATGGCGACCGTGTACACCGCCACCGACGAGCGCCTCGAGCGCACCGTGGCGGTCAAGATCATTCACCCGTCCCAGGCGCCCGAGTCCCGGTCGCGGCTGGCCAACTTCGTGGCGCGGTTCACCGACGAGGCGAAGACCATCGCCCGGCTGACCCACCCTAACGTGGTGGCGGTCTACGACCAGGGCACCCACGCCGGGCTGCCGTACCTGGTCATGGAGTACGTCCGCGGCCGCACCCTGCGCGACGTGCTCGCCGAGCGGCGCCGGCTCAACCCGGACGAGGCGTTGGCGATCATGGAGCAGATGCTCGCCGCGATCGGCGCCGCGCACCGGGCCGGGCTGGTCCACCGGGACGTCAAGCCGGAGAACGTGCTGGTCGCCGAGGCGCCCACCGGCGGCGCGGCGAACCTGGTCGACAGCGTGGTCAAGGTGGCCGACTTCGGCCTGGCCCGGGCGGTCGAGGCCAGCGACGAGGAGAACGGCAACCAGCTGATGGCGACCGTCGCGTACGTGGCGCCGGAGCTGGTCACCGACGGGCACGCCGACGCGCGCACGGACGTCTACTCCGCCGGCATCGTGCTGTTCGAGATGCTCACCGGGCGGGTGCCGTACGACGGGGACCGGCCGGTGGACGTGGCCTGGCAGCACGTCGACCGGGACGTCCCGGCGCCGTCGACCCTGGTCCCCGGGCTGCCGAGGGGGCTGGACGACCTGGTCGCGCGGGCCACCCGACGCGATCCCGGTGCGCGGCCCACGGACGCGGGCGCGCTGCTCGCCGAGGTCCAGGTGGCCCGGGACGACCTGGGCAGCGCCAACAGCCACACGGCGGTGCTGCGTCGGGTGTCCGACGACGCCTCGCCGGTGTCCCAGCCGACCATGGTGGTGTCGGCGGTCCGCCCGGCCGAGCGCCCCGCGTGGGCCCGGCTGCCGGAGGGGCAGCGGACGCACCGGCGGCGGGCCCCGAGCTCCGGCCCGTTGGCCGGGCTGGCCGAGCTGTGGTCCCGGGTCAGGGGCACGCCACGGGGCCGGCTCTCGCTGGCCGCCGCCGTGGTGGCGCTCGGCCTGCTCGCCGCCGTGGGTGGCTGGTGGGTCGGGGTGGGCCGCTACACGGTCGCGCCGCAGCTGGTCAGCCTGAGCAAGGCCGAGGCGCAGGCGCAGGCCGACCGGGCCGGGTTCACCCTCAGCTACGCCGAGCCCCGCCACGACGAGAAGATCCCCCGGGACAGCGTGGTGGCGCAGGAGCCGGGTTCGGCGGGCCGGATCCTCAAGGGCGGCACCATCACCCTCACCCTCTCGCTGGGGCCGGAGCGCTTCCCCCTGCCGGACGTGCTGGGCAAGGACTTCGAGCTGGCCGAGGCGGACCTGACCGACGCGAAGCTGGTGGTGGTGAAGGGCCCGCCCCGGTTCGACGACAACCTGCCCGAGGGTGTGGTGGTGGCCACCAACCCGAAGGCGGGCGTCGAGGTGCAGCCGGGCGCGAAGATCACCGTCGTGCTGAGCAAGGGCCGGGCGCCGATCACGGTGCCGAACCTGGTCGGCAAGAACGTCAACGAGGCGCGGGCGACGCTGGCGCAGCTCGGGCTGGTGCCGGCGGAGACGTACAAGGACTCGGCCAAGCCCAAGGACGAGGTGCTCGGGCAGAGCCCGTCCGACGGGGCCGGAGTGGAGAGGGGCGCCCAGGTCAAGCTGGACGTCAGCAAGGGCCCGCCGGAGGTGGTCGTCCCCCGGGTGGTCGACCTGCCGTGCGCCCAGGCGCAGCAGCAGTTGCAGGGCCTGGGCTTCCCGGTGACCGTGCAGTTCAACCCGAACGGCATCGTCCGGTTCCAGAACCCGGAGAACACGCCGGTGCCGCCGGGCACGCCGGTCACCCTGGGGTGCCTGTGACCACGGCCATGGCACGCCGACCGGTCGGCACGCACACCCCCACCTCGGGCGGTCTGGCGAAGACGGCCCTGCCCTACCTCGACACGGTCGGCGCCGCGGTGGCGCAGGTCTACGTCTCCAACTCCCGGGGCTGGGCGTTGCCGGCCGGCGACCCGGGGCAGGACGTGCTCTTCCGCGACGGCTGCGCCGCCCGGGACGTACCGGTCTTCATCCACGCGTCGCTGCTGGTCAATCTCGGCTCCCCGACGGCGGCGACGGTGGAACGGTCCGCGGAGACCCTCGCCCACGCGCTGCGCCGGGGCCGGGAGATCGGCGCCCGCGGCGTGGTCTTCCACGCCGGCAGCTCGGTCGACGCCGGGCACGCCGACGCGGCCATGCGTCAGGTACGCGAGGCGCTGCTGCCGCTGCTGGACGCCGCCACGGCGGCCGGCGGGCCGATGCTGCTGGTGGAGCCGAGCGCGGGCGGGGGCCGGTCGCTGGCCTCCCGCCTGGAGCAGCTGGGCCCCTACCTGGACGCCGTCGACCGGCATCCCGGGCTCGGGGTCTGCTTCGACACCTGCCACGCCTGGGCGGCCGGGCACGACCTGGCCGCCCAGGGCGGCATGACGGAAGCCCTGGACACGCTGGTGGCCACGGTCGGCGCGGGCCGGCTGCGGCTGGTGCACGCCAACGACTCGAAGGACCTCTGCGGCTCCACCCGGGACCGGCACGAGAACATCGGCAAGGGCAGCATCGGCGAGCCCGCCTTCGCGGAGCTGATGGCCCATCCGGCCACCGCCGGGGTGCCGATCGTGGTGGAGACCCCGTCGGAGAAGCACCTGGGCCACGCCGCCGACATCGCCACCCTCAACCGGCTGCACCCCTGACCGGCCTGCCCGGCCGGGTGCCCGGGCGCAGCGCCGTGGTGGGCAGGGCCCCCATGACCGGGGGCCCTGCCGATCCCGTCAGGCGCGCAGGAGGCGGGTGAGGATCTCGGCGGCGCGGTCGACGCCGTCGTCGTCGACGTCCATGTGGGTGACCAGCCGGGCGGTACGCGGCCCGAGCACCGAGATGAGCAGCCCCTCGGCGCGGGCGGCGGCCGCGAGGGCCTTCCCGTCCAGCGGGTGCTTGGTCAGGTCCAGCGGGACCAGGTTGGTCCGGACCGGGGCGGCCAGCACCCCGAACGGGGCGACCGCCTCGGCCAGCCGGGCCGCCCTCGTGTGGTCCTCGGCGAGCCGCTCGACGTGGTGCGCGAGGGCGTACCGGCCGGCTGCGGCGAGGATGCCGACCTGCCGCATGCCGCCACCCATCCGCTTGCGCAGGAACCGGGCCCGGGCGATCTTGTCCGCGCTGCCGACGACCAGGGAGCCGACGGGCGCGCCGAGGCCCTTGGAGAGGCAGACGCTGACGGTGTCGAAGAGGGTGCCGTAGTCGGCCAGCGGCACGCCGTCGGCGACGTGCGCGTGCCAGATCCGGGCGCCGTCGCAGTGCAGGGCGAGCCCGTTGTCGTCGGCGACCCGCCGCAGCTGCCGCAGGGTCGCCAGTGGGATCACCCCACCCCCACCCCGGTTGTGGGTCTGCTCGACGGCGATCGCCCGGGTCGGCACCGCGAAGTAGCCGTCCGGCCGGATCATCCCGGCGACCACGTCGGGGTCGATGTCCGCGCCGACCGCCGGCCAGGTCCGCGAGGAGATCCCGCCGTACGCGGCGGCGGCGCCGATCTCGTACGTGACCACGTGCGCGTCGGCGTCGCAGAGCAGCTCCTCCCCCGGCGGTACGACGAGCTGGAGGGCGAGCTGGTTGGCCATCGAACCGGTCGGGGCGAAGAGCGCCGCCTCGTGCCCGAAGAGCGCGGCGACCTCGGCCTCCAACGCCTCGACGGTGGGGTCCTCGCCGTACACGTCGTCGCCGACCTCGGCGGCGGCCATCGCCTCCCGCATCCCGGCGGTGGGCCGGGTCACGGTGTCGGATCGAAGATCGATGAAGGTGTCAGCCACGGTTGTCCTTTCGGCTGCCGACTGCGGGGCTCGCAAGCTCACTCCTCGCGTCAGCCACGGAGCATCTCCGCCACGAGGAAGGCCAGCTCCAGCGACTGCTGGGTGTTCAGCCGCGGGTCGCAGGCGGTTTCGTACCGGTCGGGCAGGTCGAGGTCCTCGATGCCCTGGGCGCCGCCGAGGCACTCGGTGACGTCCTCGCCGGTCAGCTCGACGTGCAGCCCGCCCGGATGGGTCTCCAGGCCGCGGTGCACCTCGAAGTAGCCGAGCACCTCGTCGACGATGCGGTCGAAGTGCCGGGTCTTGTAGCCGTTGGACGACTCGTGGGTGTTGCCGTGCATCGGGTCGCACTGCCACACCACCTTGGCGCCCGCCGCGGTGACCTTGGCGACGATCGGCGGCAGGGCGTCGCGGACCCGGTGGTTGCCCATCCGGCTGATCAGGGTGAGCCGGCCGGGGACGTTGTCCGGGTTGAGCTTCTCGCAGAGCTCGATCGCCTCGTCCGGGGTGGTGGTCGGGCCGAGCTTCACGCCGATCGGGTTGGCGATCCGGGAGATGAAGTCGATGTGCGCCCCGTCGATCTGCCGGGTCCGCTCGCCGATCCAGAGGAAGTGCCCGGAGAGCCCGTACGCCCGGCGGTCGGAGACCCGGGTGAGCGCGCGGTCGTACTCGAGGGCCAGCGCCTCGTGGGAGCAGTAGAGCGTGACGGTGCGCAGCGCCTCGTCGTCGGTCATCCCGCAGGCCCGGATGAAGGCCAGCGCCCGGTCGATCTCCCGGGCGATCGCCTCGTAGCGCTCGCCGGCCGGGGAGTTGCGGACGAAGCCCTTGTTCCAGTCGTGCACCGCGTGCAGGTCGGCCAGGCCACCGGCGAGGTAGGCGCGGAGCATGTTCATCGCGGCGGCCGAGTTCGCGTACGCCCGGATCATGCGCTGCGGGTCGGCGACCCGCGCCTCCGGCGTGGCCTCCAGCGAGTTGATCAGGTCGCCGCGGTAGGCGGGCAGGCCCCGGGCGTCGGTGGGCAGCGACCGGGGCTTGGTGTACTGCCCGGCGACCCGGGCGACCTTGACCACCGGCAGCGAGGCGCCGTAGGTCAGCACGATCGCCATCTGGAGCAGCGTCCGCGCGTTGGCCAGCAGGTGGCTCTCGGTGTTGTCGGCGAAGGTCTCGGCGCAGTCACCGCCCTGGAGCAGGAACGCCTTGCCCTCGCAGACCAGGGCGAGCTTCTGCCGGAGCTGGTCGACCTCGTAGGGCGCGACGACCGACGGGACGGTGTCCAGCACCTTGCAGACCTCGGCGACGGCGGCCGGGTCGGGCCACGGCGGGGTCTGCGCGCGGGGCAGGTCCCGCCAACGGTCCAGGCCGAGGGCCGCGTCCTCGGCCGAGTCGACGGTGGGCCGGCTGGTCTGCAGCCCGGGGCTGCTCACGGCGGGGTAGCTCAGCTGATGCCACTCATGGCGCATGACAGAAAGCGTACGGCGACTGCCGGCGCGACCCGCCGCCGAGGGTGAGGGTTCCGGCAGATGGGAGGGTCAGGGAGTGCCGGCCGGGGCGGGGGTGTGCCCGCCGGGCGCCTCTCCCGAGATGCACCAGTCGGCGCCGGCCCGGGTGACGGTGAACAGCAGCGGCCGGACCAGTTCCCGGGCGCCCGCCGTGACCGTCACCGAGGTGCTGACCTCCTGCCCGCGCGGGCCGGTACGGATGTCGGTGATGGTCGCGCCGACGACCTCGAAGTGGTCGGCGAAGTCGCCGTTGGGGCCGGTCGCCGCGGCGTCGAAGGCCTCGTGCATGGGGGCACAGAGCTGGCTGCGGCCGGCGGTGACGTCCTTGGCGGTCATCGCGTCGAGGTAGGCCTGCACCCGCTCGCGGGACTTGGCGCTGGCCTGTTCGGCCGGGGCCCGCTGGGGCGCGGCGGCGCCACCCTCGTCGTCCCCGCCGATGCCGCAGCCGAGCAGGGTGAGCGGCAGGAGCGCCAGGACGGCGACGCCGCCGGCGGTGCGGTGCCTCGGGCCCATCGGCCCTCCCCTCGGTGCGGACCTCGCGGATTCCGAGCGGCGAGTGTGTCACATCGACGCACTTGCATGGCACGCCGTCATGGCCCAGACTTTCATTTAATATTATTAACTATTACAGGAGGAGCGATGGAACGACGACGACGTCGCGCCCTGACCGTGGCCGCGCTCGGCGGTCTCCCGGCCCTGGCCACGCTGGCGCTGGTCGGCACCGCCGGCGCGCACGGCTCCATGCAGTCCCCGGTCAGCCGGACGTACGCCTGCTTCCTGGAAGGACCGGAGTCGCCCGACACCCCGGCCTGCCGGGCGGCGGTCGCGGCCGGCGGCACCCAGGCGCTGTACGACTGGAACGAGGTCAACATCGCCGACGCCGCCGGGCGGCACCGCCAGCTCATCCCGGACGGCCGCCTGTGCAGCGCCAACCGCGACAAGTACCGCGGCTTCGACCTGGCCCGCGCCGACTGGCCGGCCACCGCCCTGCCGTCGGGCGGCAACTGGACGTTCGCCTACCGGGCCACCGCGCCGCACCGCGGCACCTTCCAGCTGCACGTCACCCGCGCCGGGTACGACCCCACCCAGCCGCTGCGCTGGTCCGACCTCGAGCTCTTCCACACCGCCACCGACCCGGCGCTCACCGACGGGGCGTACCGGATGACGGCCCGGCTGCCGCAGCGGACCGGGCGGCACGTCGTCTACTCGATCTGGCAGCGCTCGGACAGTCCGGAGGCCTTCTACACCTGCTCCGACGTGACGTTCGGCGGCACCCCGACCACCCCGCCCGCCACCAACCCGCCGCCGCCGACCACACCCCCGCCGACCACTCCCCCGCCCGCGACCACCCCGCCGCCCGGCACCCCGCCGCCCGGCACCGCGCCCGCCTGGCAGCCGGGCACGGCGTACGCCGTCGACGCGCTGGTCTCGTACGACGGACGGACCTGGCGGTGCCGCCAGGCGCACACCTCGCTCACCGGGTGGGAGCCGCCCAACGTCCCCGCCCTCTGGCTCCCCGCCTGACCACAGCCTCCACGGCTCGGACACCCACGAGCGGTCCGCCATGGCTGTCATCGGACGCCGGTGACAGCCATGGCGTACCACCGGTGGGGGGAAGCCTCGGCGGGCCCGGGCAGGCGGCGGCGGGTCGGTGGCTGGCTACTCTGCGGGGGATCGCGGAACGTACGCCGAGGACAGGGGGTGAGGGCGATCCTTCCCGTCGCGTCGGTCGACACCGCGGGGCTGCCCCCGGCGGAGCGGTTCGACTTCTGGCAGGACCTCGTCGCCCGCGAGTCGGTGCCGGCCCGGATCAGCAGCGCGCACACCCTCGACTTCACCGCCTCGGCCCGGGTCGTCGAGCTCGGGGTGGTCCGCCTCGCCGTCTGGCAGTACCCCTCGTTGGAGCTGCACCGCACGTCCCGGATGATCCGCAGCACCGACCCGGAGCTGTACCAGCTGGCGTTGCCCCTGTCCGGCCACGGCGGCGTGTCTCAGGGGCGGCGTGCCGGCCCGCTCGGTCCGTCCGGCTTCGCCCTCATCGACACCGCCCGCCCGCACGGGTCGACGCACCGGCCGGACGGACCGGGCGACGCGCTCCTGCGGACGATCACCGCCCTGGTGCCGCGCGCGGCGCTGCCGCTGCCCGCGCACCGGCTGGACGCCCTGCTGGCCGCGGAGATCCCGGCCACCACCGGGATGGGCCTGCTGCTGGCTCAGATCCTGCGCCAGGTGGCCACGCACCCCGAGCAGTACGCCCCGGCCGACGCACCCCACCTCGACCGGGCCGTCCTCGACCTGCTGACCGGCGCCCTCGCCAGCCGGTTGGACCTGGAACCTGCCCTGCCCGCGGAGGTCCGGGCCACCGGCCTGCGCACCGGGGTCGAGGCGTTCGTCCAGCGGCACCTGGCCGATCCCGAGCTCACTCCGGCCGCCGTGGCCGAGGCGTACCACGTGTCCCTGCGGTCGCTGCACCGGTCGTTCGAGGGCACCGGCACCACGATCGCCGCCCTGATCCGGACCCGCCGCCTGGAGCGCTGCTTCCGGGACCTGACCGACCCCCGGCTGGCCCACCTGACCGTCCACGAGGTCGCCGCGCGCTGCGGGTTCCGCGACCGGGCCCACTTCAGCCGGGCGTTCCGGACCGCCTACGGGCTCTCCCCCCGGGAGCACCGGGAGCGGGCCGGCCGGGACTGAGCGGACACGCCGGGCGGGGAGGGACCGCCGTGGTCCCTCCCCGCCGTGTGGGTGGTGCGTCGGCTCGGCTCAGCCGAGACCGCCCTTGATGGCGCCGATCAGCTCGCCGTTGCCGGTGTCGCCGGAGAGCTCCCAGAAGAAGGCGCCACCGAGGCCCTGGTTCTTGGCGTAGGTCATCTTGCCGTTGATGGTGGCCGGGGTGTCGTAGCTCCACCAGTTGCTGCCGCACTTGGCGTACGCCGTGCCGGCCACCGTGCCGGTCGCCGGGCAGGTGTTCTTGAGGACCTTGTAGTCCTCGATGCCCGGCTCGTAGGTGCCCGGGGCCGCCCCGGTGGCGGTGCCGCCCGGGGCGGACTGGGTGACCCCGGTCCAGCCCCGGCCGTAGAAGCCGATGCCGAGCAGCAGCTTGTTGGCCGGGATGCCCTTGCTCTTGAGCTTCTGGATCGCCGCGTCCGAGTTGAAGCCCTGCTGCGGGATGCCGGGGTAGGAGTAGAGCGGGGAGTGCGGGGCGGTGGGGCCCTGCGCGTTGAAGGCGCCGAAGTAGTCGTACGTCATCGGCATGATCCAGTTGAGGTACGACGAGGCCCCGGCGTAGTCGGTGGCGTCGATCTTGCCGCCGTTGCTGCCGTCCGCGGTGATCGCGGCGGTGACCAGCGCCGACGAGCCGAACTTCGACCGCAGCGCGCTGACCACGTTCTTGAAGGCGTTCGGGCCGCTGGTGTCACAGGAGAGACCGCAGGCGTTCGGGTACTCCCAGTCGACGTCGATGCCGTCGAAGACGTCCGCCCAGCGCGGGTCCTCGACCAGAGCGTGGCAGCTGTCGGCGAAGGCGGCCGGGTTCTGCGCGGCCTGGGTGAAGCCGCCCGACCAGGTCCAACCGCCGAAGGACCAGATCACCTTCAGGTGCGGGTGCATCTTCTTGAGCTTGCGCAGCTGGTTGAAGTTGCCGCGCAGCGGCTGGTCCCAGGTGTCGGCGACGCCGTCCACACTGTCGGCCGCGGTGTAGGCCTTGTCGTAGGCGGCGTAGCTGTCGCCGATGGTGCAGCGCCCGCCGGTGGTGTTGCCGAAGGCGTACAGGATGTGGGTCAGCTTGGCGGCGGAGCCGCTGGTCTGGATGTTCTTGACGTGGTAGTTGCGCTGGTAGACGCCCCACTCGGCGAAGTAGCCGACGATCTTCTTGTCCCCGGTCGGCGGGGTGGTGGGCGGCGGGGTCGTCGGCGGCGGCGTGGTGGGCGGCGGCGTCGTCGGCGGGGTGGTGGTGGGCGGAGTGGTGGTCGGCGGGGTGCCGCCGCCGGCGCACGGCGCGCCGTTGATGGTGCAGTTCAGCGGGGCCTGGTACGGCCCGGTGCCGTTGTAGCCCCAGCTGAAGCTGGCGCCGGGGGCGATCGGGCCGGCCCAGCTCTTCTTGACCGCCACGTAGTGGTTGCCGCTGCTGGTGATGTCGGCGTCCCAGGCGCTGCTGACGGTGGTGCCGGCCGGCAGGTCGAACTCGATGCGCCAGGTGTCGACGCTGGCGGTGGAGCCGTTGGCGACGGTGACCCGGGTCTCGTGGCCGGTCCCCCAGTCCTGGGCCTTGGCGAACGAGGCGGTCACGCTGCCGGCGCCGAACGCCGAGGTCACCGGTACCGCAGCGACGGTCACCGCGACCACGGCGCCGGCCCAGAGGGCGCGGCGGAGCGATCTCTTCATGTGGCACCTCCCCAAACAGTTAGGAAACTTTCCAGAAGATGGGGAGACGCTACTCAGCTCGTCATCACTTAGTCAAGATGTGCATGTCTCGATTTGTCGCGGCGCGCACTCAAGGGCCCGGGCCGCTGCGTAGCCTCACAGCATGACCGTCTTCGACATCGAGATCGACGCCCTCTCCGGCGGCCCGGCCGACCTCGCCCGGCACCGGGGCAAGGCGCTGCTGGTGGTGAACGTGGCTTCTCGCTGCGGCCTCACCCCGCAGTACGCCGGCCTCCAGCACCTCCAGGAGGAGTACGCCGACCGCGGCCTGGTGGTGCTCGGGGTGCCGTCCAACCAGTTCGCCGGGCAGGAGCCGGGCACCGCAGAGGAGATCAGCGATTTCTGCCAGGTCAACTACGGGGTGACCTTCCCGCTGACCGAGAAGGTCGACGTCAACGGGCCCGCGCGGCACCCGCTCTACACCGAGCTGGTCTCCACCGCGGACGCCGAGGGGCACACCGGCGACGTCCGGTGGAACTTCGAGAAGTTCCTGGTCGCGCCGGACGGCACGGTCGCGGCCCGGTTCGCCCCGACGGTCACCCCGGACTCCGCCGAGCTGCGCACCGCGATCGAGAAGTCGCTCCCGGCCTGAGCCGCCCGTAGCTCCTCCCTGACGCACCTCCGCGCCAGCACCGGCGAGAGGCTTTGACGCGCGTCGACGCCGGGAAGCCCGGTCAGGCCGGGGAGCGCCACTCGTGGGCGAGCACCGACCAGACCTCGATGTCGATCCGCCCGGCGGGCCCCGGGTAGAGCTGCCGCAGCGTGCCGTCCCGGCGCATGCCGAGCCGCCGGGCCACGGCGATGCTGCGCGCGTTGTCGGCGTTGGTACGCCACTCCACCCGCCGGATGCCGCGCTCCCCGACCGCCCAGTCGACGATCCGGCCGACCGCGCGGGTGACCAGCCCTCGACCCTCGGCCGCCGGCTCCAGCCAACAGCCGGCCTCGCAGACGCCGAGTGCGGCGTCGAACGACACGAACATCACCCCGCCGACCAGGACGCCCCCGTCCCAGATGCCCCAGACGCCGCCGGCGTCGCGCGCCCACAGATCGGCGTAGCGGCGCAGCACGGTACGGGCCGAGTCGAGGTCGGTGGCCACGAAGGACGCCCCGACCCAGGGCGAGATGTGCGCCCGGGCCCGGTCGAGGTGGGCCAGGAACTCCTCCGCATGCCAGGGCGACAGCGGTCGCAGCTCGGCGGTCGCGGTCAACGGCAGGGCGAACACGGCGACTCCTCAGGACGCGGGCAGGCTCAGGCGCAAGGTGGGCCCGGGGGTGTCCCGGAAGCCGAGCGAGCGGTAGAGCGACTCGCCCGCCACCGAAGCCCGCAGGTCGATCTTGCGGACGCCCCGGTCGCGGTACCAGTCCAGCAGCCCGGTCAGGCAGGCCCGAGAGTAGCCGCGCCGCCGGTACGCCGCGTCGGTGACGACGTTGAAGACGTAGCCGGTCAGGCCGCTGGGGTTGCCCGGCCCGCCCAGGCGGCGCTCGATGGTGCCGGTCGCGCAGGCGGCGAGCACCCCGGGCCGGTCGGGAGCGTCCACCACGAACACGGCCATCAGGTCCGCCGGTTCGGCGAGCCGTTCGCGCAGCACCTCCCGGGCGGCCGACTGCCACGGCCCGGGCGGCGGCTCCGCCCCCTCCATCGACGCCAGCATCACCCCGCGCAGCCGGACGATCTCCCCCGCGTCCCCGGGCCCGGCCCGGCGCACCTTGATCACCCCCGGACCGTACCGCACCGTGCCGGCTCGGCCCGGCCGCCGATCCCGGCAACCGGACACGCGGCGACACGCGCGCGCCGATGGTTGCGTCGAAGTCCCGCCCGCGAGACTCTACGACCGTCCACTCACGCCCCGGAGGCGACATGTACACGCTCCGTACCGTGCCCCGCCGGCTCGTCGCCGCCACCGGGGCGCTGCTGCTCGGCGCGGCGCTTACCGTCGCCGCCACACCGCCCGCCCGGGCCGCCGCCGGACCCGACGTCGGGTACGTGCGCCTCGCGCACCTCTCCCCCGACACCCCCGCCGTGGACGTCTACCTCTCCGCGCCGGGCGCGGCCGAGCCGCGGGTCTTCCCCGCCGTCGGCTACGGCGTGGTCTCCCAGTACCTGACCCTGCCCGCCGGCCGCTACGCGGTGGCGATGCGCGAGGCGGGCGCCCCGGCCAGCCAGCCGCCGGTGCTCACCACCGAGGTGGCCGTCGAGGCCGGCGCGGCGTACACGGTCGCCGGGGTGGGCCGGCACGCCGACCTGGGTCTGCGGGTGCTCGCCGACGACCTCAGCGCCCCGGCCTCGGGGCAGGCCAAGATCCGCGTGGTGCAGGCGTCGGTCCGGGCGCCGGTGATCGACGTCGCGGCGACCGACGGGCCGGCCATCGCCGACGCGGTCCGCTTCGCCACCACCACCGGATACCGCGAGGTGGAGCCGGGACGCTGGCGGCTGCGGCTGGGCGGCGACAACGGCCCGACCACGGACGTCGAGGTCACCCTCAGCGGCGGCCGGGTCTACTCGCTGCTGGTGCTGGACGCCGAGCGCGGCGGACTCGCCACCGAGCTGCGCGAGGACGCCCGGGGCGGGGTGGTCACCCCCGCGGGCGGGGTGCCGGCCGGGGCGGGAGGGTTGGCCGGGGGCGGGCGCGGGGCGTACCCGATGGTCGCCGGCGGCCTGCTCGCGGCGGCCGTGGTGGTCGGGGTGGCGCTGCTGGTGCGACGCCGGCGGCGGCCGGTCTGGTGACCCCGCCCGGTTTCGCGATCCGGCGGCACCGCGACCGCCGGGTACCGCTGGCCGTGCTGGCCGCCGCCGGCGTGGCGGCCTGCCTCGCCGCCGGCACCGGGGTCGGGCTGGCCGGGGAGGCACCGCCGGTGCCACCGGCGAGCTGGCGGCCGGGCTGCGCCGACGGTTGCGCCACGACCGCCGCCCCGCCGCCCACGCCGCACGGTCCACCCACCCGGGTACGCGTCGCGCGGATCGGCGTCGACGCCGACCTCGCGGTGCTCGGGCTGGACGCGGCCGGCGAGCTGGTGCCGCCGGCCGACCACGACCGCGCCGGCTGGTACGGCGGCGGCCCCGCGCCGGGCGACCCGGGTCCGGCGGTGATCGCCGGCCACCTCGACACCCGCCGCGGGCCGGCCGTCTTCGCCCGCCTCGGCGAGCTGCGCGCGGGCGACCGGATCGAGGTCCGGCGCGGCGACCGGTGGATGTTCTTCCGGGTCACCGCTTCGCTGCGCACCCGCAAGGACGCCTTCCCCACCGCCCGGGTGTACGGCCCGACCCCCGGCCCGGAGCTGCGCCTGATCACCTGCGGCGGGGACTTCGACCGGCGCACCGGCCACTACCGGGACAACGTGGTGGTCTTCGCGGTCGCCGGGGCGGCGGGCGACCCACTGCCCCGCTCGGCGGCCGGCTGAGCGTCAGACCGGCCGGCGGCCGGCGAAGCCGCACTCGGCCCGGTGGTACCAGCGCACGTCGGTGTCCCCCTCCAGCCAGCACCAGAGCACCGCCCGGCCGTCGCGTTCGCCGGGGAAGTCCAGCAGCACCGGGGCGATGCCCTTGACCTGGATGTCGTGGCCGTTCAGCTCCTCCAGCACGGCGTGCAGCCGGGCCTCCAGCGCCTTCATCTCGGCCCGGCCACCGAGCGCCGAGACGCCCGGGCCCGCCAGGTCGGCGCGGAGTTCGGCGAGGTCGGCGCGGAGCCGGATCAGCTCGTCGACGCGGGGACGCAGGGTGGCCGCCAGGTGCCGGGCCTGGGCGAGTGTGAACACCCGGCAAGTATGGGCCACCGGGGCCGCTGCCGACCGGCCGGAGACCGCGCACGGTCGGCGTGCCCCGGCTCGCGCCGGGAACGGGCCGCCTGGCGTGCCCGGCGGCCCGCCTCAGTCGGCCTGCGCGGCCAGCTCGCGGGCCCGGTCGCGGGCCGCCTCCAGCGCGGCGAGCAGCGCCGCCCGCACCCCGTGCTTCTCCAGCTCCCGGACGGCGGAGATGGTGGTGCCGGCGGGTGAGGTGACCGCCTCGCGGAGCTTCACCGGGTGTTCGCCGGAGTCGCGCAGCATCACCGCCGAGCCGATCGCGGTCTGCACGATCAGCTCGTGCGCCACCTGCCGGGGCAGGCCGAGCAGGATGCCGGCGTCGATCATGGCCTCGACCAGCAGGTAGAAGTACGCCGGGCCGGAGCCGGAGAGGGCGGTCACCGCGTCCTGCTGGGACTCGGGCACCCGGATCGTCGCCCCGAGGGGCTTGAACATCTCCTCGGCCAGCTCAAGGTGCTCGCCGGAGGCGTGCGCGCCGGCCGAGATGGCGGTCATCGCCTGGTCGACCAGGGCCGGGGTGTTGGTCATCACCCGCACCACCGGGGTGCCCTCGGGCAGCCGGCGGGCGAAGAAGCCGGTGGGCAGCCCGGCGCAGAGCGAGATGACCAGCTTGTCCGGCGGCACCTTGGGGCCGATCTCGTCCAGCAGGACCGCCGCGTCCTGCGGCTTCACCGAGATCGCGAGCACGGCGGCCTCGTCGACCGCGGTGAGGTTGTCGACCACCCGTACGCCGTACCGAGCGGTCAGCTCCTCGGCGCGGGCCGGCCGCCGGGCGGTGGCCAGCAGCCGCTCCACCGGCCAGCCGGAGCGCAGCAGCCCGGAGAGCATCAACTCGCCGATCTTGCCGGCGCCGATCACCGCGACCGTGTGCCTGCCGGGTGCCATCGCAGTCGTACCCCTTCCGTGACGGAGGCCGGCGACGCGGCGGGTGGCCCGCCGCGCCGCCGGCACCGGGCGATCAGCTGCCGAAGAAGACCTCGGCCTCGGCGTACCGCTCCAGCGGCACGGTCTTCAGCTCACGGGTGGCCTCGGCCAGCGGCACGCGGACGATGTCGGTGCTCTGCATCGCCACCATCTTGCCCCAGTCACCCTCGTGCGCCGCGTCGATCGCCTGGAGGCCGAGCCGGGTGGCGAGCACCCGGTCGAAGGCGGTCGGGGTGCCACCGCGCTGGATGTGGCCGAGCACCACGGTGCGGGCCTCCTTGCCGGTCTTGGCCTCCAGTTGCTGGGCGAGCCACTGGCCGATGCCGCCGAGGCGGACGTGGCCGAACGCGTCGAGCTCCTGGTTGTGCAGCACCATCTGGCCGTCGAGCGGCTGCGCGCCCTCGGCGACCACCACGATCGGGGCGTACTGGTGCTGGAAGCGCTTCTCGACGTAGCCGGCGACCTGCTCGACGTCGAACTGCCGCTCCGGCAGCAGGATCACGTTGGCGCCACCGGCGAGGCCGGCGTGCAGGGCGATCCAGCCGGCGTGCCGGCCCATCACCTCGACCACCAGGGTGCGGTGGTGGCTCTCGGCGGTGGTGTGCAGCCGGTCGATCGCCTCCATCGCGATGTTGACGGCGGTGTCGAAGCCGAAGGTGTAGTCGGTGGCGCCGAGGTCGTTGTCGATCGTCTTCGGCACGCCGATCACGTGGACACCGAGCTCGTGCAGCTTGGTGGCGACGCCGAGGGTGTCCTCGCCGCCGATCGCGATCAGCGCGTCCACGCCCTGGGCGGCGAGGTTCTCCTTGATCCGCTCGACGCCGTTCTCGATCTTGAACGGGTTGGTCCGGGACGAGCCGAGGATGGTGCCGCCGCGGGGCAGGATGCCGCGGACCTCCGCGATGCCCAGCGGCCGGGACAGGCCCTCCAGCGGGCCCTTCCAACCGTCCTGGAAGCCCACGAACTCGTGGGAGTAGGTGGCGACGCCCTTGCGGACCACCGCCCGAATGACCGCGTTGAGACCTGGGCAGTCGCCGCCGCCGGTGAGCACGCCGATACGCATGATCTGCTCATCCTCCTGGAGCATCAGGTGAAGCCCGGTTAAGCCCCAGGGTATGTGTCAGATCAGACCATCGGCGCCGTTGCCGGCCCGGGGCGGGCCGTCAGTGCGCACTGTAGTCGGCGCGGGTGTCCGACCACACCGCACCCCGGGCGGTCCCACCCGCCGGGCCGGCTACCGGTCAGTAGCTGACCTCGTGGTTCTCCCCGGCCCTGGGCGGCCTGCCGGTCACCGCCGCCTTGGCGAACCCGAGCAGGTTGACCACCGTGCTGCTCGGCGAGTCCCAGTACTCCGCGGAGCCGGCGTGCACCTTGATCAGGGTGAGTCCGGGGGTGTCCAGGCCGTCCGGGAACCAGGTCTTCAACAGCGGGTTCCACAACTGCTCGGCGCGGGCCCGGTCGTACCCCTCGCGGGCGGTGCCGGAGACCGACACCCAGGCGTGGTGCCGCTGGTCGGAGAAGGCGACGTTGACCTCAGGATTCACCCGGATCTGGCGCACCTTGGCCGAGTCGGCGTAGGCGAAGAACCACAGGTCGCCGTCGAACTCGGCCTCCTGGAGGCCCATCGGGCGGCTCACCATGCGGCCGTCCACCCCGATGGTGGTGAGCATGCAGATCCGCGCCTGACGAATCAGTTCGGTGACCCGCCGGCGGGCGTCGGCGGCGGTGGTCGGCTCGTTGGACATGACGATCCCCTTCGCGTCGGCTCGTCAGACCCTGCCCTGGACGGACCGGGTCAAACCTGCGGGAACTGGCGCACACCCGCCACCGCCGGCCGGCTCAGCCGCCGGTCATCGCCCGCCAGCGGGCCAGGTTGTGGCGGGCGTCGACCAGGGCGTCGTGCCGGTCGGCCTCGGCGTCCGGCAGGGCCGGCCGGCCCCGGTCGTCCCAGAGCTGACGCAGCTCCTTGGTGAACCGGGGGATCTCCCGGGGCAGCGCCGGCATCGCCCCCCAGAGCTGGGCCAGCACCACGTGGTCGTAGGCGGCGTACCAGGCCCAGAGTTCGAGCTGCTCGCCCGGGCGGTCCCGGATCGGCTCCATCAGGAACTCGTACAGGTCGTCGCGGATGCGCTCGCGGGAACGCCAGGCGCGGTCGGCCGGTGACGGGAGCTTGTCCAGCACGTTGCGGCGCACCCAGGGCACGGCCCGGGAGTCGTCGAACTGGGTGGAGACCGCGTAGAACTCGCGGCCGTACTCGTCGACGACACCGATCGACACGAGGTCGACGATCCGGCCGTCCTCGATGAATTCGCAGTCGTAGAAATAGCGGTAGACCATCGGGGTCATCCTGACCCATGGCCGCCGGCCGGCGCCGGCCGGGTCCGTCCGCCGCGCCGCGGGCACCCTGGCCAGGGCCCGGTTGGCGGTGGATCCGCACCTCAACGCGGTGCGCGCGACGACCCGGCGGCGTCACGGAAGTGAATTGAGGGGTGTACAGCAAGCGACCGGGCCGTCATGATCTGATGTGTACCGCTACCGGACACCGATTCGGTTCAGTCGACCTCGCGCCGGGCAGATCGGAGTTCACCCGGTCAGCGAGGGGTGGTCCTTGACCGGGGAGGGGTTGGGCCGTGGAGATGCGCCTGCCGGAGCCGGGTGACGCCCTCACGGGCGTGGAGATGTTCGCCGGGCTGGAGCCGGAGGTGCGACAGCGGGTCATCGCCGCGGCGGTGCCCCGCACCTACCGCAAGGGCCAGCTGCTCTTCGTGGAGAACGACCCCGGCGAGTCGCTGATCGTGCTGCGCCGCGGCGCCGTGGCGGTCTTCCGCACCGCACCGACCGGCGAGCGGGCCGTGCTGTCGGTGATCCGACCCCCCGACGTGCTGGGCGAGGTCTCCCTGTTGGACGCCTCCACCCGGTCGGCCTCGGCGGAGGCCATCGAGGACTGCGCCGCGCTCGCCCTGTCCCGGCCCGCCTTCATGGAGCTGGTGCACTCCAACCCGCGCATACTCGACGCGGTGATGCGCTCTCTCGGCGCGCTGATCCGCCGGCTGACCGAGCAGAACGCCGACCACGTCTTCCTCGACCTGCCCGGCCGGGTGGCCAAGACGCTGGTCCGGCTGGCCGGCGAGAGCCAGGCCCCGATGATCACGATCGAGCTCAACCAGAGCCAGCTGGCCGAGATGGCCGGCGGCTCGCGGCAGAGCGTCAACCAGGCCATCGGCTCCTTCGCCAGCCGGGGCTGGCTGCGCACGGAGGGCCGCCGGATCGTGGTCACCGACGTCTCGGCGCTGCGCCGCCGGGCCGGGATGAACGAGCGCTGACGCAGCCGGGCTCCGCTGCCGACCCGACGATCCACGGAACGGCCCCCGGACACGGCAGGGCCGGCGGACCGTCGGTCCGCCGGCCCTGCCGGTGGGTCACTTGGTGGTGTCGTCCGCGGGCGGGGCGCCCGGGCCGGGACCGATCTTCTCCGGCGGCGTGCCCGGACCGGGACCGATCTTCTGCGGATCGGTCGACGTGGTGGTCGACGTGGTGGTGTTGTCGGCGGCGCTCTGGCCGTCCGGGTTCTCTACCATTCCGTGCTCCTCCAGTCGGGCGAGAGTGACCGCGTCGACATCCACCGTTTCGCCCGGGGACCGGACCGTCCCGTCCGGGTCGGTCCAGGGGGCGGACAGTCTCACCTGCACGGCACTCTCCTGACGGGTGAACCTTCCTCGTGAGGAAGGGTAGTCCCGGCCGATCAGCCGCAGGGTCCGCCCGCACGTCGGGTACCCGACTGACCGGCCGGACACCGATACTGGGACCTCCTCACGTACGGAGCCCGACATCGACCTCAAGTGTGGACACTGCTCCCGGGCGGCAGGGCCGGACGACCGCTTCTGCGGCGGCTGCGGACAGGCGCTGACGCTCGCCTGCGCCGCCTGCGGGCACGCCAACGGCACCGAGGCGAACTTCTGCACCAACTGCGGCCAGCCGCTGCGCGACCACGCCGCCGTGGTGCAGGAGGACCGTCGCCAGGTCAGCGTGCTCTTCATCGACATCGTCGACTTCACCACGTACGCCGAACAGGCCGACCCGGAACAGGCCCGCGGCCTCCAGCAGGCGTACTTCGCCACCGTGCGCAAGCTGGTCCACCAGTACGGCGGGGTGGTGGAGAAGTACATCGGCGACGCGGTGATGGCGCTCTTCGGCGCCCCCGTCGCCACCGACAACGACGCGCTGCGCTGCGTCCGGGCCGGGCTGGAGCTCCAGCGCAGCCTGGCCCGGCAGGCCGCCGGCCCGCGGCGGCCGCTCGAGTTCCGGGTCGGCATCGCCAGCGGCGAGGCGCTGGTCGACCTCTCCGCCACCCGCGACGGCGGGCAGGCCTTCGTCACCGGGGACGTGGTGAACACCGCCTCCCGGTTGCAGGCGCTCGCACCGCCCGGCGGCGTGGTCGTCGACGAGAGCACCTGGTCGGCCACCCGGCACGAGATGGAGTACGTCGACCGTCCACCCGTGACGCTGCGCGGCCGCTCCGCGGTCAGCCGGCTCTGGCTGGCGGTGCGGGCCCGCCCGCGCGCCGATCCGCGTACCGCCGAGCTGACCCCGATGGTCGACCGGGACCACGAGCGCGGCCTGCTGGTCAGCGCGCTGCACCGCACGGTCACCGAACGCGCCTCCCAACTGGTGACCGTCTTCGGTCCGGCCGGGGTGGGCAAGAGCCGGCTGCTGCGGGAGCTGTCCCGGCACGCCGCGAACCTGCCCGGGCACCGGGTCACCTGGCTGGTCGGCCAGTGCCCGCCGTTCGGCGAGAACGTCACCTACGCCGCGCTCGCCGACATCGTCCGCGGCTGGGTGGGCGTGCCGGAGACCGACGACCCGGCCGTCCTGCGCGAGCGGCTGCGGCAGCGGTTGGCCCAGCTCGCCGACCCGCACGCCGGCAACCTGGCGGGCGCGTTGGGGCCGCTGGTGGGCGTACCCGGGGAGCGGCTCAGCCCGGGCGAGACGGAGGCCGCCTGGCGGCGTTTCCTGCTCACGCTGGCCGCGCAGGGGCCGACGGTCCTGGTCTTCGAGGACATGCACTGGGCCGACCAGGCGATGCTCACCTTCGTCGAGCAGCTCGGCGCGGCGGCGCGCGGCGTACCCCTGCTGGTCGTGGCGACGGCGCGGCCGGAGCTGCGGGAACGGCACCCGGCCTGGACGGGCACCATCAGCGGCGCGATGTCCCTGTCGGTGCCGCCGATGCACGACACGGACATCGACGCCCTCTACTCGCTGCTGCTCGGGAAGGCCGCGCTGCCGGCCTCGGCGCGCACGCCGCTGATCGAGTTCGCCGACGGCAACCCGCTCTACGCCCAGGAGTACGCCCGGATGCTGCTCGACGGCGGCCTGCTGGAGCCGACCGCCCGGCTGGACCTGGCCGGGACGTCGGGCATGCCACGCACGGTGCAGGCGGTGATCGCCAACCGGCTGGACCTGCTCGACCCGGCCGACCGGGCGGTGTTGCAGGCCGCCGCGGTGGTCGGGGTGCAGTTCTGGCCGGCGCCGGTGGCCACCGCGCTGGGCCGGCCGGTGGAGTGGGTGGAGCGGGCGCTGGACCGGCTGCACCGCCGCGACATGGTGTACGAGCTGCCGGCCTCCACCATGCCCGGCCAGCCGGAGTACCGGTTCCGGCACATCCTGGTGCGGGACGTCTGCTACCAGCGGCTGCCCCGCGCGGAGCGGGTGCTGCGACACCGGCGCACCGCCGAGTGGCTGGAGCAGCTGGCCGACGCGCGCCAGCACGACCTGGCGGAGGTGCTGGCCAACCACCGCTGGACGGCGCACGAGATCGCCCGCACGATCGGCCTCGACCCGGCCCCGTACGCGCTGGCCGCCCGGGCCGCCCTGCACCGCGCCGCCCGTCGGGCGTACGCGCTGCACGCGCTGGAGAACGCGGCCACGCTGGTCGGCCGGGCGCTCGCCGTCTCCCCCGAGCCCGACCCGGCGCTGGAGCTCTTCGACGCGGAGCTGGCGCTCTTCCGCGACGGCGACGGGTTCCTGGTCGACGGCGGCACCGGGCGGCTGACCGAGCTGGCCCACCGGCTGGCCGCCGCCGGGGACCGGACCGGGGCGGCCCGGGCCTGGACCCTGCTCGCCACCGCCGCGTGGAGCCGGGCCGACCGGTCGGAGACGTTGCGCTGCCTGGACCGGGCGATCGGCATCTACGCCGGCCTGCCGGACACCGAGGAGAAGGCGGAGGCGCTGCTGGAGCTGGCCCGGGTGCGGATGCTCAACGCCGAGACCGACCCGGCGTGCGCGGCCGCCCGGTCCGCGGCCGAGCTGGCCGAACGGCTGGAGCTGCCGGAGGTGCGGGCCAACGCCCGGATCACCCTGGCGGTGGCCCGCTACCTGGCCGGCGCCGGGGAGGCGTACGGGGAGCTGACGGAGGTGGCCGAGCACTGCCGGGTGGAGCGGCTGACCAGCCGGCGCCGGGCGGTGCAGAACCTGGCCTGGGCCGCGCAGGAGGAGGGCGACCTGACCGGCTCGGCCCGGCTGGTCGAGGAGCAGCTCTCGCTGGACCTGGCCGGTGGACACAGCCTCGCCACGAGCTTCGCCGACCAGTGGGCCCGGGCGTACTACGCCGGTGACTGGGTGGCCGCGCTGGAGATGGCGGCCGAGTCGACCCGGCGGCCGACCGCCGAGTGGGACCTGCACATCGTGGCGGTCTCCGGCTGGATGCGGGCGCTGCGTACCCCGCCGGGGGGCGGGGAGTCCGCGTCGGGGGTCGGGGAGCCGGACCACGTGGCCCGGGCGCTGGCCGCCGCCCGGCGCAGCGGGTTCCACCGGGTGCTGCGCTCGACGCTGGCCCACGCCGCGCTCTGCCGGGCGGTGCGGGGGCTGCGGGACGAGGCGATGGACTTGCTGGTGGAGCTGGACGAGGACTGGCGGCGGACCCGGATGATTCCGTTCGCCGAGTGGGTGCCGGCGGTGGGGCACGTCGCCGCGGTGCTCGGCCCGGACGCGGCCCGGCTGGTCGGCGGGATGCTCGTCAGGGCGCCCCGCAGCACGCCCTGGGCCGCCGCGGCCGGGCAGGTCGCCGACGCGACGCTGGCCCTGGCCGAGGGGGATCCGGGCACCGCCGCGCGGCTGTTCGGGGCGGCGGCGCAGAGCTACGCGCGGATGACCGACACCACGGACCACGTGCTGACCACCGCGCTGTCGCTGGGCGCGCTCGCCGCCGCCGATCCGGCCGGGGCGGCGGCCGCGCGGGACCGGGTGCGCGCGTTCGCCGACCGCAACGACGTACCCGGGCTGCTCCGGCTCGCCGCGCCGGCCGGGGTGGACGGCGGCTGAGCGGCCGGGGCGGCGCTCAGGCGGCGACGGGCAGGGTCGGGGTGGGCTCGGCCGGGGCGGGCTGGCTCTTCAGCTTGGCCGCGTACATGTCGACGTACTCGCGGCCGGAGAGCTCCATCAGCTCGTACATGATCTCGTCGGTGACCGCGCGCTCGACGAACCGGTCGCCGGCCAGGCCGGCGTAGCGGGAGAAGTCGAGCGGCGGGCCGAACCGGATCCGCACCCGGGCGATCCTGGGGATCAGCTTGCCGGGCGGCTGGATGTGGTCGAGGTTCAGCATCGCCACCGGGACCACCGGGGCGCCGCTCTCCAGGGCCAGCCGGGCCACGCCGGTCTTGCCCCGGTAGAGCCGGCCGTCGGGCGACCGGGTCCCCTCCGGGTAGATGCCGGCGACGCCGCCGGCCCGCAGCACCTTCAGCTGGGTGTCCAGGGCGGCCTGGGCGGCACGGCCGCCGGAGCGGTCCACCGGGATGCAGCCGGTCCCGGCGAAGAACGCCTTGGTGAGCCAGCCTTTGATGCCCTTACCGGTGAAGTATTCCGCCTTGGCAACGAATGTCACTTTTCGCGGGACGATCAGCGGGGTGAAGATCGAGTCGGAGAAGGAGAGGTGGTTGCTGGCGAGGATCACCGGACCGGTCTCCGGCACGTGCGCCAACCCCTCCACCTGCGGCCGGAAGATCAGCCTGAGCAGCGGGCCGAGGATGATGTACTTCATCAGCCAGTACAGCAACGGGGTCCTTCCAGAGCAGGGGTCGGGCGATCCCACCGGGGCCGGGTGGGCCGCCGGGGGCACCGGCGCCGCCGTCGGGGGCGCCGGTGGGTGGGAACGTCCGCCCTGAGCCTACGAACCGGGAGCGGCACGCCACAACGCACTCCCGGAACCGGGTCCTGACGTGTCACGATTCAGAGCACGGCGTACGGGGCGCCGGGACGACCGCGCCGCGGGGCGCGACAAGGAGGATGTCCGGGTGTCAGCGGGTGGCGCCCGCCGGGGACGGCGGGACAACGGGCTCGACGCGAGCGAGTACGCCGTCGCGGGCGACGTCGACCCGCGCGTCGGCGAGCATCTGCTCGACGTGCTCGCGGCCGGCGGGATCGCCGCCTACCTGCAACCCTCGGCCGACCTCAACCCGATCACCCGCACCACCACCGTGCCGTCCCGCCCGGTCGACCGGCTTTACGTGGACCGCTCGCACCTGACCACCGCCCGGGACTACCTCACCCAGCTCACCGACGAGTCGACCCCGGAGCCGCCGCGCGGCGAGCCGGACGTCGACGCCGAGTGGGACCGGATCGTCGCCGCCTTCCACACCGCGCCGGCGGCCGGCAGCCACCCGTGGCCCGCCGCCGAGGACGTCGACGAGGAGCCCGCCGACCAGGCCGGTCCCGGCGGCGGCCCGCCCGCCCGCGCCGAGGAGCCGACCGGACCGACCGCCACGGACGTGCGGCGGCTGCCGTACGCGGCGGACATCTCCGGGATCTCGGTGGGCCGGGGGCGGCAGGAGGAGCCGTCGCTGCTGGACGGGCTGGACACCTTCGGCGCCGACCTGCCGGACGACGACGCGGAGGAGGGCTACACCCCGCCCCCGCCCCCGCCGCTGCCCCGGGTGTCGAAGTACGCCGTGGTCGGCGTGCTGTCGGTGGTGGTCGGGTTCGTGCTCTTCCTCAACCCGGGGCTGCTGCCGGTGGACGCCTCGGTGGTGACCCTGCTCGGCTTCACCGGCATCCTGGCCGGCTTCGTCACGCTGGTCTGGCGGCTGCGCCCCGGTGACGAGGACGACCACGACCCCGACGACGGCGCGGTGGTCTGAGCGCCGCCGCCCGCATCCCGGGACGTCGCCGACCCGCCGACGGCGTAACAGTGGTGTAACTTACGGTCAGTAGGAATACCGCTGTCCGTCACTTCCCCCTCCGACTGCCCGGTTCTTCCTTCTGTCGGCCGGCCGGTCCGCTGCAGATCGGAATGCCCGAGATGCGACAGACTTCCCTAGTGGTGGTGGCCCACCGGCTCCCCATCGACGACAGCGCGGCACCGGACGGCGCCTGCGAGTGGCGCCGCAGCCCCGGCGGGCTGGTCAGCGCGCTGCACCCGCTGCTGCGGCACAGCCCGGCAACCTGGGTCGGCTGGGCCGGCGGCACCGGCGCCGCCCCCACCCTCGCCGACGTCGACGGCGTCCGCCTGCACAGCGTCGCCCTGACCACCGACGACCTGCGCGACCACTACGAGGGCTTCGCCAACGCCACCCTCTGGCCGCTCTACCACGACGCCGTCGAGCAGCCGGAATACCATCGCCGCTGGTGGGAGGCGTACCAGCGGGTCAACCAACGGTTCGCCGAGGCGGCCGCCGAGGTGGCTGAACCGGGCGCCGTGGTCTGGGTGCAGGACTACCACCTGCAACTGGTCCCCGGCCTGCTCCGGGCGCTCCGCCCCGACCTGCGGATCGGCTTCTTCCTGCACGTGCCGTTCCCACCGCCGGAGCTGTTCATGCAGCTCCCCCGCCGGGCCGAGCTGCTGCGCGGCATGCTCGGCGCCGACCTGATCGGCTTCCAGCGGGCCCAGGCGGCACACAACTTCGCCCAGCTGGTGGCGAAGGTGCTCGACCTGCCCGCCACCGACCGGCGGATCGGCGTCGACGACCGGGTGGTCCGGATCGGGGCGTACCCGGTGTCGATCGACACCGCGGAGATGGCCGCGCTCGCCGGCCGCCCGACGGTGACCGACCGGGCCGCCCGGCTGCGCCGCGACCTCGGCGCCCCCGAGCACGTCATCCTCAGCGTCGACCGGATGGACTACACCAAGGGCATCGAGCAGCGGCTCAAGGCCTACAGCGAGCTGCTCGCCAGCGGGGACGTCAAGGTCCGGGACACCGTGCTGGTCCAGGTCGCCATGCCGAGCCGGGAACGCGTCGGGCAGTACCAGATCCTGCGCGAGCGGATCGAACGCGAGGTGGGCCGGATCAACGGCGAGTTCGGCCGGGTCGGCGAGCCGGCCATCCACTACCTCACCCAGCCCTTCGACCGGGCCGAGCTGGCCGCCCTCTACCGGGTCGCCGACGTCATGGCGGTCACGCCGCTGCGCGACGGGATGAACCTCGTCGCCAAGGAGTACGTCGCCGCCCGGGTGGACGACACCGGGGCGCTGCTGCTCAGCGAGTTCGCCGGCGCGGCCGCCGAGCTGCCCCAGGCGTACCTGGTCAACCCGCACGACCTGGAGGGGCTCAAGCAGGGCCTGCTGTCGGCGCTGCGGGCCGCCCCGGAGGACCGCGGCGACCGGATGCGGGCGATGCGCGCGCACCTGCACCGCCACGACATCCGGGCCTGGGCCCGCTCCTACCTCAACGCCCTGGACGACACCGGCTCGCTGGTGACCCGGTTGGGCGGCTCGGGCTGAGCCGCCCCGTCACCGGGCCGACGGGTCCTTGACCAGCCAGTCGAGGATCGCGTCGATCGGCTCCCGCCAGCGGGCGTCGAGCATCAGGTCGTGCCCCATCCCCGGAAAGAGCAGCGGCGCCGCCCCGTACCGGCGGGCGGCCTCGTTCAGCGCGGCCGGGGGGACCACCCGGTCGTCGGGGCTGCCCAGCACCAGCACCGGCGGGCGGCCCACCGCCGGCTCGGCCTCCCGGCCGGCCAGCAGCTGCCACTGTGCCCGCCGGCCCGCCCGGCCGAGTCGGGAGACGTACCGGCGGGCGTCGGCCTCCGGCAGCTCCCGGCTGAACAGCTGCCGGCGGTGCAGCCGCAGCGGGCCGCCGACCAGCGCGGGCAACGTGCCGAGGGGGTTGCGGCGCAGCGCCGTGCCGGCCGTCGCCCAGCCGCCGAGCACCGGGGCGGCCAGCACCGCCGCCCGCGCCGGATAGCGGGCCAGCGCGTGGGTCACCACGAGCGCCCCGGCGCCGTGCCCCACCAGCACCGCCCGGCGCGGCAGGCCCGCCGCCACCTGGACCACGTCATGGGTGTACGCCCGCAGCGTCGCCTCCGGCGCCGGCTCACTGCCGCCGTGCCCGCGCAGGCTCAGCGCGTACGCCGGGAAGCCGCGGGACGCGGCGTGCTCCAGCCAGTGCTCGGCGAACGCCCAGGCGCCGTGGCCGAAGCCCGGCACGAACAGGATCGGTGGGCGCCCCTCCTCCAGCTCCGGGGCCGCGCCCAGCACCTCCCGCCGGACCGGCCGGACCGGTCGGGCCCACTCCCGGCCCCGCATGATCCGCAGCCGCTCACTCATCGGGTCTGCCTTTCGTTCGCGACTGCGGGACTCCGCTGCGCTGCGTTCCTCGCGCTCACCGGGTCTGCCTTTCGTTCGCGACTGCGGGACTCCGCTGCGCTGCGTTCCTCGCGCTCACCGGGTCTGCCTTTCGTTCGCGACTGCGGGACTCCGCTGCGCTGCGTTCCTCGCGCTCACCGGGTCTGCCTTTCGTTCGCGACTGCGGGACTCCGCTGCGCTGCGTTCCTCGCGCTCACCGGGTCTTCTCCAGCTCGTCGAGGGCGCGCTGCACGGCGCGCAGGTAGTCGGCGTGGCCCACCTCGAACCAGTGCCGGCTGCTGTCCTTGACCTTTCCCGCGTACCGCTCCCCCGCGCCGGCCGCCACCTTCGCCCCGAAGGCCGTCGCCCGGTCCGGCCGGGTCGCGCGCAGCTGGAGCAGCCGGGCGAAGAGGACGGTCTGCCAGTGCGACAGGGTGAAGATGCCGGAGTCGGGCTGCACCAGACCGGCCACCGCGAGGGTCGGGTGGCCCGGGACGAGGGCGTTGAGCCAGAGCCGGGGCCGGCCCACGCCCTCGGCGTCACCGAGGATCGTCGGGTCGAGGAACTCGAAGCGCGGCAGGTAGCCGGTGGCGAAGACCACCAGCTCCGGGTCGATCTCCCGGCCGTCGGTGAGGGTCACCCCGCCGGCGTGGAAGCGGGCCAGCTCCAGCACCGGGGTGATCTCGCCGTGGCCGACGTAGTAGACCAGCTGACTGTTGGCGATCGGGTGGGTCTCGTAGACCCGGTGGTCCGGCTTGGGCAGCCCGAACCGGGTCAGGTCGCCGACGGTGAGCCGCAGCGTCCAGTGGTAGAGCCACTGCCGGACCCGCAGCGGCACCCGCAGCGCGAGCAGCGCGTCGTTGACCTGGTCGGCGGGGCGGCCGAGGACGTACTTCGGGGCGTACCAGTAGCCGCGGCGGGTGGAGTGCCAGCAGTGGGACGCCTGCTGGGCCGCCTCGACCGCGATGTCGCAGCCGGTGTTGCCGGCGCCGACCACCAGCACCCGCTTGCCGCGCAGCTGCGCCGGGTCCTTGTAGGACGAGGCGTGCATGATCTCGCCGCGGAACTCCTCCAGCCCCTCGTAGCTGGGCAGCTTCGGCGACCAGTTGTGCCCGTTGGCGACCACCACGGCGGCGTACCGGGAGGTGCGCTCCGGGCCGTACCCGCCGGTGCTGCGGGTGGTGACGTCCCACCGGTCCCCGGCCACCGGCTCCACCCGGACCACCTCGGTGCCGAACCAGATGTGCCGGCGCAGGTCGAAGTGGTCGGCGTAGCGCTCGAAATAGGACAGCAGCTGGCTGTGGTGCGGATAGTCCGGCCAGGAGTCCGGCATCGGGAAGTCGGGGAACTGGGTGAACGGCCGGGACGAGATGAGGTGGGTGCTGGCGTAGACCGGGCTGCGGTCGTGCCGCCAGTTCCAGGCGCCGCCGACGCCGGTCTCCCGCTCGTAGCAGTCGACGCCGAAGCCGTGCTCGGCGAGGTTCTTCACGGCCGTGAGGCCGCTGGCGCCGGCGCCGATCACGCAGACCGTCTCGCCCCGGTCGGAGACCGGGCGGCCGTCCCGGCTCAGGGCGAGCGTGGTGGTCTCCGGATCGGGCCGGCCGTGCTCGGTGGAGGAGGACACCGGGAATCTCCTTAGGCTGCGGCACGAACGCCGGTCCGGCGAGCATCCTTCCCGCACCGGCGACCCCTTGTCCAGCCCGCCGCGGGGAACGGGGACGACGGGCACGGCCGGCCGCCGCGGCGCGGCGGCCGGCCGCTGCCCTGAGCGGCGGGTCAGCCTGCGGTGGGCAGCAGCAGGTCGACCAGGACCGGGAAGTGGTCGCTGGCCCGGCGGGTCAGCGGGGTGTCGACCACGTCGTAGCCGACCACCGCCATGCGCGGGTCGACGAAGAGCGCGTCGATCCGCCGGCGCGGGTCGGCGCACGAGTACGTGTGCCGGTCGGCGGCGTCCGCGGCCACCGCCGCGTCGGTCAGTCCCTCCCCGACGGTGCGCCAGGCCGGGCCGTCCGGGCCCTCGTTGAGGTCGGCGCCGCAGACCACCGGCAGGCCGGTCCGGGCCAGTTCGCGCTTGAGCAGGGCGGCCTGGCCCGGGCGCTCCCCCGGGTCGGTGGACAGGTGGGAGCCGGCCAGCAGGAAACGGGCGCCACCCACGACGCACTCCGCGTACGCCGCGCCGCGCAGGTGCCGGCCGGGGGTCAGCGGGAACCGCTGGCAGCGGGTCGCGGTCACCCGGACCCGGAGGCTGGTCAGCAGCAGGTTGCCCAGCGAGGGCAAGCCGCCCGCGGCGACCACCAGGCCGAAGGAGTCGGCCAGCGCGGCGGACTTCTGCCGCCACCGGAACCGGCGCGGCGCCTCCTGCACGATCACGACGTCGGGTGCGGCGGCGCGGACCACCGCCGCCAGCGCGGCGGTGTCGTCGCGCTGGCTGTGGATGTTGTACGACACCACCCGCAGCGGCACGCCACCCGTCGCGGCGGCCTCCGATCCGGCGGTGCTCACAGCCGGCGGGCGAGGTCGGCGGCGCCGATCACGCCGGCGGTGTTGCCCAGCTCGGCGGGGCGGATCTCGGCGACCGCCAGCCGGCTGCGCTGGGCCAGCGCGTCGGTGAAGGAGCGCCGGGTGGGGCCGAGCAGCAGGTCGCCGGCCTCGACGACGCCACCGCCGACCACCAGCACCTGCGGGTCGAGGATCTGGGCCATGTCGGCGAGGCTGGTGCCGAGCCAGCGCCCGATCTGGGCGAACGCCTCGGCGGAGATCGGGTCGCCGCCCTGGGCCGCCGCGGTGACCATCGGGCCGGTGATCGCCTCGGCCTCGCCGCCGGCCAGCTCGAGCAGGGCGACGGCGCGCTGCGGCTCCTGGCGGGCGCCGGCGCGGGCGAACCGGACCAGGGCGCTGCCGCTGGCGTACTGCTCCAGGCAGCCGAGCCGGCCGCAGCCGCACTGGTGGCCGTCCGGGACGGTCAGCATGTGGCCCAGCTCGGCGGCGATGCCGTTCGCGCCGCGGACCAGCTCGCCGCCGAGCACGATGCCGCCGCCGACGCCGGTGCCGATGGTGAACATGACCATCGAGTCGTCGGCGTCGCGGGCCGCGCCGTAGCGGAACTCCGCCCAGGCGGCCACGTTGCCGTCGTTCTCCACGATCACCGGCAGGCCGGTCGCGGCGCTGACGTACTCCCGCAGCGGCTCGTCCCGCCAGGCGAGGTTGGGGGCGAAGAGCACGGTGGAGCGGGAGGCGTCGATCCAGCCGGCCGCGCCGATGCCGACGGCCGCGACGTCGTGTCCGGCGGCCAGCTCGGTGGCCAGCTCGATGATGACGTCCCGGGTCTTGCCGACGTCGTCCGCGGGGGTGTCCCGTCGGGCCTGCACGAGAACCTTGCCGGTGTCGTCCACGACACCGCCGGCCACCTTCGTGCCACCGACGTCGACTCCGATGGTCAGCGTCACCGCTGCCACTCCCCTCTGCTGTGCTGACCGACATCGGCCGGGAACCGGCCGTGCGATGCCGGGATGTCCGGTGGTCAGGCCTCGTCGCCTGGTGCGTCCCCGCCCGCGCCGGCCGGCGCACGCGAGGCGGGCACCACCGGAGCATCGGCCGTCGGCCGGGCCTGGGCCGGCGTGACCGGCCCGGCGTCGTCGCCGGGCGGGGCGGCGGCCGGCACGACCGCGTCCTCCGCCCGGGTGGCGGCGGACCAGACGTCCCGCTGCGGCGCCGACGGAGAATCATGCCCGGTACGGGTGGCATCGCGCCACACGCGGTCGGCGGCCGGGCCCCCGCCCGCGGTCCCGCCGGGCGGTTCGGTGGCGGCGGTCGGCGCCCCGGGGGTGGGTTCCCCGGCCCCGGGCGGGCCGAACGCGCGCATCAGGCTGGCGATCCCGGCGGCCAGATCGCCCGCCCCGGTGGCGAGCCGCTCGGCGAATTCGGGACTCGGGTCCCGCAACGCCGCGATACCGCGGCAGACCGGACAGATGCAGCACTCGGGCGATCCGGTGGCGAATCCCCCGGACTGACCTGGGTGGGCGCCCGCGGATCGGGAACCGCCGGCACTGTGACCGAGGACACCCGTCAGGATCCCACCGAGCGGACCCCAGGGGCCCGCCCCGGACGTGGCGGAGGCCAGCCGGGCCGTCGCGAGCAGCGTGGCCACCAGCCGCTCGGCCTCCTCCCGGGCCGAGCCCGGATCCGTGCTCCCCATGCCCGGCTCCCCTACCCCGCCGCCGACGGCCGCGTCACTGCGCCGCACCGGAGGTCTCTACCCGGCGCTTGAGCTGCTTCAACGCCGTATCCATGATCATTTTCTCGGCCTTGCGGCGAAACATCCCGAGCATCGCGACGGACAGCTCGACCTCCAGGGTGTAGGTCACCGTCGAGGTGCCGTCCGGGTTGCCGACGATGTCGTACGACCCCCGCTGGGACCGCTGCATCTTCGACGGCGCCACCAGGTGCCACTCGATCCGGGACAAGTCCTCGGCGTACTCGTACGCCAGCACGTACTCGTCGGCCATCACCCCGGCGTCGATGGTGAAGCGGACCTGGCTGGCATAGCCGTCCTCGTACTCCTCCACCACCTCCACCCGCTGCACCGCGTCGGTCCACTGGGGGTAGCTCGGGAAGTCGCTGATGACCGCGGCCACCCGGTCCGGTGACGCGCCGATGATGATCGACTGGGTGGAGGAGTCCGCCATGGGGGGAGGCTACCCGGCGCGTCCCCCGCGCGCGCCGCTCCACCCCGCCACGCCGCGCCGGGACGCGGCCGTCGCCGCGTCCCGGTAGGCGTGCGGGCAACCTGCCTGTCCCATTGGCCGGGGCGGACGGGTAGGTTGCGACAGAGCCGACCCCCGGGGCGGCCCGCCAGGGCAGTGCGAGCACGAGGGAGTGCAGGTGCGCGAGTTCTCCGTTCCGCCGATCGTCACCATCGGCGATGCGGCCAACCTGACCGACCCGGTCTGGGACAACGCCGAGGCCGCGCCGGACGCGGTGCAGTTCGTCCGGCTCGGCGGGGACGGCGCGCGGACCGAGGTGACCTGCCGGCAGTTCCGCGACGAGGTGATCGCGGTCGCCCGGGGCCTGGTCGCCGCCGGCGTCTCCCCCGGCGACCGGGTCGGCTTGATGAGCCGCACCCGGTACGAGTGGACCCTGCTCGACTACGCCATCTGGGCGGCCGGCGGGGTGACCGTGCCGATCTACGAGACCTCCAGCGCCGAGCAGGCCGCCTGGATCCTCGCCGACTCCGGCGCGGTCGCCGTCGTGGTCGAGTCCAACGCGCACGCCACCCTCGTCGCCGGGGTCCGGGACCGGCTGCCGGAGCTGCGCCAGGTGTGGCAGATCGAGCTGGGCGGGGTGGACGAGATCGTCGCGGCCGGCGCCGCGGTGGAGCCGGCCGAGGTCGAGCGACGCCGCAAGGCCGTCGGCGCCGATGACCTGGCCACGATCATCTACACCAGCGGTACCACCGGTCGGCCCAAGGGCTGCGTGCTGACCCACCGCAACATGTACGCCGACATCGCCAACGCCGTGCCGGTGCTGCCGAACCTCTTCGGGGAGGGCGCCTCCACCCTGCTCTTCCTCCCGCTGGCGCACGCCTTCGCCCGGCTCATCCAGATCGGCGTCGTGCAGGCCCGGGCCACCATGGCGCACTGCCTCGACACCAAGAACCTCGTCGGCGAGCTCCAGGAGTTCAAGCCGACCTTCGTGCTCTCCGTGCCCCGGGTCTTCGAGAAGGTCTACAACGGCGCCCGGCAGAAGGCCGAGGCGGACGGCAAGGGCGGCATCTTCGACCGGGCCGAGCGGGTGGCGATCGCGTACAGCGAGGCGCTGGAGACCCCCGACGGGCCGGGTCTGGCGCTGCGCGCCCAGCACGCGCTCTTCGACAAGCTGGTCTACCGCAAGCTGCGCGCCGCGCTCGGCGGCCGGTGCCGCGACGCCATCTCCGGCGGCGCGCCCCTCGGGGCCCGGCTCGGGCACTTCTTCCGCGGCATCGGGGTGACCATCTGCGAGGGGTACGGCCTGACCGAGACCTCCCCGGCCGCCGCCGCGAACCTGCCCACCGCGACCAGGATCGGGACCGTCGGCCGGCCGCTGCCCGGCGTCACCGTCCGGATCGACGACGACGGCGAGATCCTGCTCTCCGGCGACCTGATCTTCCAGGGCTACTGGAAGAACGAGCAGGCGACCGCCGAGGCGCTCAGCGCCGACGGCTGGTTCCGCACCGGCGACCTGGGCCAGCTCGACAACGACGGCTTCCTCAGCATCACCGGCCGGAAGAAGGAGATCATCGTGACGGCCGGCGGCAAGAACGTCGCCCCGGCCGTGCTGGAGGACCAGGTCCGGGCGCACCCGCTGATCAGCCAGTGCGTGGTGGTCGGCGACGCCAAGCCGTTCATCGGCGCGCTGGTCACCATCGACGAGGAGGCGCTGCCCAAGTGGCTGGCCGCGCACGACCGGCCGGCGGAGACCACGGTCGAGCAGCTGCGCGACGACGAGACGCTGCGGGCCGAGATCCAGGGCGCGATCGACCAGGCCAACCAGTCCGTCTCCAAGGCCGAGGCGATCAAGGTGTTCCGCGTCCTGCCCCGCGACTTCACCGAGGCGACCGGCGAGCTGACCCCGTCGCTCAAGGTCAAGCGGCAGATCGTGCACAAGACGTACGCGTCCGAGATCGCGGACATCTACCGAGGCTGACTACGATCCGTCACGTGCCCGCCTCCACACCTGCCCGGCCGCAGACGCGTCCCCTCGCCGCCGCCGCCCGCGGCGTCCTGCTCGCGCTGGTGGCCGTCCTGACCCTGACCGCCACCCGGGACCCCGGCCAGCTGTGGTGGATCGCCCTGCTGGCGGTCGCCGGCCTGCCCTCGCTGCTCGCGCCCGAGCACCGGCTGCTCGGTCCGCTCAGCCGGCTCGCCGAGGCGGTGGTGATCGGGCTGGCCGCCAGCCAGGTCGCCGTCGAGTCCGCGTTGGGTGGGTCGGTCGCCGGGCTCGGCGCCTCGGCGGTGCTGCCGTACCTGGCGGTGCCGGTGACCGTCACCGCGCTACGCCGGCGGTTCCGGGAGGGCGCCGCGCTGCTCGGGGTCACCGCGGCCACCCTGCTCGTCGCCGGGGCGTTCACCGAGGTCGACGGCGGGCGGCAGCTCGGCCAGCCCGGGTACCTCGCGGTCTGCGCGCAGTGGCTGATCCTGGCCGCGCTCGGGCTCTACGCGGCGGGCACCCTGCACCAGGTGATGCGGGTCCGCGGCGAGGGCAAGCCCCAGCCGTACGCGGAGGCGACCCGCCTGCTGACCCAGCTGCGCACGGTGGCCCGGCAGCTGCCCGGCGCCACCCTCGACCCGGGCGGCATCTCCGAGCACCTGCTGGAGGAGCTGCGTACCGTCGCCCCCGGCGACCGGGCGGCGGTCCTGTCGGCCAGCGGCGGCGGCCGGCTGGTGGTGCTCGCCCAGGTGGGCGTGGACCGGGTGGACTGGGAGACCACGCTCGACGCGGACTCGGCGATCGCCGACGCCTGGGCCAGCCAGCAGCCGCAGACCGCGGCCCGCTCACAGGCCCGCTCGCACCGGCGGGGGGACGTCTCCGCGCTGATCGTCCCGCTGGTCGCCGGGGTCCGCACGATCGGCCTGGTGGTGATCGAGGCGGACACCGCGCACGCGTACCCGCCGCCGGTGGTGTCCCGGGTGACCGCGCTGACCGGGCCGGCCGCGCTGCGGCTGGAGGCGGCGCTGCTCTTCGACGAGGTCCGCTCGCTGGCCACCAACGAGGAGCGGCAGCGGCTGGCCCGGGAGATCCACGACGGGGTCGCCCAGGAGCTGGTGATGGTCGGCTACGGCATCGACAACGCGCTGGCCTACGTCGAGGAGGACCCGAAGGAGACCGCCGAGGCGCTGCGCACCCTGCGCGCCGAGGTGACGCGGGTGATCACCGAGCTGCGACTGAGCCTGTTCGAGCTGCGCAGCGAGGTGGACCGGCACGGCGGGCTGGCCGCCGCGATCGCCGAGTACGCGCGCACGGTCGGCGCCTCCGGCGGCCTGCGGGTGCACCTGTCGCTGGACGAGTCCACCGCCCGACTCCCCGCCGCCACCGAGGCTGAGCTGCTGCGCATCGCCCAGGAGGCGGTCACCAACGCCCGCAAGCACGCTGGGGCCTCGAACCTCTGGGTCACCTGCGAGGTGGACCCCCCGTACGCGCAGATCGAAGTGTCGGATGACGGTCACGGCATCGGTGACCAGCGCACGGACGGGCACTACGGTCTTGCGATCATGGCCGAGAGGGCGGAACGTATCCGGGGCCGGTTGGAGATCAGGCCCCGCCAGCCCAGCGGCACGACCGTGGCGGTGGTGGTGGGTTCTTCGCCCCGGCGCGATACCGTGCGTGGCAGCGCAGCAGCAGAAGGGGAGTAACCCGAGGATGACCACAAGTCCGACACCGGCAACTCGTACCAAGGTCCTCCTTGTCGACGATCACGATCTGATCCGCAAGGGCCTTCGGCACGCCTTCGAGCGCGACCGGCAGTTCGAGGTCGTCGGCGAGGCCGCCACCGCGGCGGAGGGCGTACGCCAGGCCGGCGCGCTCCAGCCGGACGTCGTGATCATGGATCTGCGGCTCCCCGACGGCAGTGGCCTGGAGGCCACCCGGGCGCTGCGCAAGTCCAGCGCCTCGATGGGCATCGTCGTGCTCACCATGTACGCGGGCGACGACCAGCTCTTCGGCGCCCTGGAGGCGGGGGCGAGCGCGTTCGTGCCGAAGACCGCGCCGGCCGACGAGGTGGTGGCCGCCGCCCGGCACGCCGCCTCCTCCCCCAGCGCGTTCACCGCGGCCGACCTGGCCGAGGCGATGAAGCGCCGGCTGGCCCCCTCCGGCCCGCAGCTCTCCCCGCGGGAGGGCCAGGTGCTGCGGCTGCTCGCCGACGGCATGAGCGTGGCCGGCATCGCCAAGCAGCTCTTCGTCAGCGAGTCCACCGCCAAGACCCACATCTCCAAGCTCTACGAGAAGCTGGGTGCCGCCAACCGGGCGCAGGCGCTGATGACCGCGCTGCGGCTCGGCCTGCTCGAGGCCCCGGACGCGCCGAAGTTCTGACCGCTCCCGAGCGTGCCCGAGGGGTCCGCGTCCGCTCGTCGGACCCGGGCCCCTCGGTCTGTCCGGGTGCCGTCGACAACCCCGGGTGAGCGGACGACCGCGCAGCGACGGCGGTCTTTGCACCGGGGCGGCGGAGGGGCAGAATACCCGGGTGGCCCGCGCGGGCGACGCTCTCGCGTTTGTCGAAAGAGGTAGGGCATGCAGCGGCCGGACTGGGCACCCGACACCATCGACATCGAGCGCCCCAGCGTCGCCCGCATGTACGACTACTACCTCGGCGGCTCGCACAACTTCGCCGCCGACCGGGCGGCGGCCCGGGCGATGATGGAGGCGGTGCCCGACGCCCCGCTGATGGCCCAGGCCAACCGGGCCTTCCTGCGCCGGGTGGTGCAGTTCCTGGTCGACTCCGGCGTACGCCAGTTCCTCGACATCGGCTCGGGCATCCCCACCGTCGGCAACGTGCACGAGATCGCCCACCGGATCGCCCCCGACGCCCGGGTGGTCTACGTCGACGTCGACCCGGTGGCCGTGGCGCACAGCCGGGAGATCCTCGGCGACAACCCGGGCGCCACGGTGATCCAGGAGGACCTGCGCCGGCCGGCGGCGATCCTGGCCCACCCCGAGGTGACCAGGCTGATCGACTTCTCCCAGCCGGTCGCCGTGATGATCGTGGCGGTGCTGCACTTCATCCCGGACTCCGACCGGCCCGAGGAGATCCTGCGGACGCTGCGCGCGGCGCTCGCGCCCGGCAGCTACCTGGTGCTGTCGCAGGCCAGCGACGAGAGCCGCGGCCACACCGGCGAGCGGGCCGAGGCGGAGCGGGTCTACCGGCGCACCGACAATCCACTGTCGATCCGCGACCGGGCCGAGCTGACCGCGTTCTTCGACGGGTTCGAGCCGGTCGAACCGGGCGTGGTCTGGGTGCCCCAGTGGCGCCCCGAGACGGCGGAGAGCGCCGAGGACGCCGAGCGGGCCGTCTTCATCGGTGGCGTCGGACGTCTCGGTGGCTGAGCCGGCGGCGACGTCCTGCCCGGGGACGTTCGCCCGCGCCTGGGCCAAGGCGGTCTCCGGCACCAGCTACCTGCCGATGACCCAGGCGCAGCTGGAAGCGCTGCTGCACCGGCTCACCGGGCGGCTGGCCGGCGCGCTGCGGGCGGAGCCCTTCGACCCCCGCGTCGGCCACCAGGTCGGCGCGGAACTGGTCGCCGCGCACATCGCCTCCGCCGAGGGGCTGGGCCGCACGGTGGAGGTCATCCAGCTCCGGCTGGTCCGCGACCTCGGGCTGGTCGCCGACGACGTCGAGGACCGGATGGCCCGGCTGCTGGCCACGGTGACCACCGGGTACGCCCGCGCGTTGCGGGACCGGACCCTCGACGAGCAGGAGTCGATCCGCCGGGCCGCGATGACGGCCCGCGCGCAGGCCGAGCGGGCGCTGCGCGACAGCGAGGCCCGCTTCCGCCACCAGGCGACCCACGACCCGCTGACCGACCTGCCCAACCGCACCCTGTTCACCGAGCGGCTCACCGCCGCCATCGACCGGCCCGGCCGGGGCGCCGACCGGATCGGGGTCTGCTTCCTCGACCTCGACCGGTTCAAGGTGGTCAACGACTCGCTCGGGCACCAGGTCGGCGACGCGCTGCTGGTGTCGGTGGCGGCGCGGCTGCGCCGGACCCTCGGCGACCACCTCGTCGCCCGCCTCGGCGGGGACGAGTTCGTCGTCCTGGTCGAGCGGACCACCGGCACGCACGACGTGGTCCGGGTCGCCGAGGCGGCGCTGGCCGCGGTCGGCGAACCCGCCCTGGTGGACGGGCACGAGCTGACCGTGTCGGCCAGCGTCGGCATCGTCGAGCGGCCGGTGGCCGGCGCCTCGCCCGTCGAGCTGATGCGCGCGGCCGACAGCACGCTGCACTGGGCCAAGGCCGCCGGCGGGGCCCGCTGGTCCATCTTCGACCCCGACCGGCACCGCGACGAGCTGGACCGGTACGCCCTCTCGGCGGCCATCCCCGCGGCGATCGACCGGGGCGAGTTCTACCTGGACTACCAGCCGCTCACCTCGCTGCGCGACGGGGCGCTGCTCGGCGTGGAGGCGCTGGTCCGGTGGCGCCACCCGGAGCTGGGGGTGTTGCGCCCGGACCGCTTCATCGGGCTCGCCGAGGAGACCGGGTTGATCGTCTGGCTCGGCGGGTGGGTGCTCGCCGAGGCCTGCCGGGAGGCCGAGAGCTGGGGCGCCCCGGCGCCCTTCGTCAGCGTCAACCTGGCGGTCCGTCAGGTGCACCGGCCCGGCCTGGTGCAGGAGGTCGGCGGGCTGCTGCGGCAGACCGGCCTGCCGCCCGAGCGGCTCCAGCTGGAGATCACCGAGAGCACCATGATGAGCACCGCGGAGGAGCCGGTCCGGGCCCTGCGGGTCCTGGCCGACCTGGGCGTCCGGATCGCCATCGACGACTTCGGCACCGGCTACTGCAACCTGGCGTACCTGCGGGACCTGCCGGTGACCGAGCTGAAGGTGGCCGGGGAGTTCGTGGCCGGGCTGCGCGCGCCGGTGACCGACCCGACCAGCCGTACCGACGAGCGGATCCTCGCCTCGCTGGTCTCGCTCGCCCACGCGCTGGACCTGACGGTGACTGCCGAGGGGGTGGAGACCGAAGGGCAGGCCGACCGGCTGCGGGCGATCGGCTGCGACGCCGGCCAGGGCTGGTACTTCGGTCGGCCGGGGCCGGCCGCGGGCTGCCTCGACCGCTCCCCCGCGCTGTCCACCCTGGCCGGCGCCGGGGCGGTCGGCTCAGGCGGGTAGTGACGGCCCGGCGGCGGTACGACGCGGGGCCCGCCCCGGCACCGGCCACCGGCCGTCGTCCCCGTTGAGGTACGTCAGCACCGCCAGCACCCGCCGGTTGTCGTCGTCCGACGGCGGCATTCGCAGCTTGCTGAAGATGTTGTTGATGTGCTTGCTGACCGCCTTCTCGGTGACGAAGAGCCGGGCGGCGATCGCCGCGTTGGACCGCCCCTCGGCCATCAGGCCCAGCACCTCGCGCTCCCGGGCGGTCAGCTCCTGCAACGGCTCGGCCCCGGAACGGCTGGCCAGCAGCTGGGAGACCACCTCGGGGTCCATCACCGTGCCACCGCCGGCCACCCGGCGTACCGCGTCGACGAACTGGGCCACGTTGGAGACCCGGTCCTTGAGCAGGTAGCCGACGCCACCGGCGCGGTCGGAGAGCAGCTCCCGGGCGTAGAGCTGCTCGACGTGCTGGGAGAGCACCAGGATCGGCAGGCCGGGGATCTCGGTGCGGGCCCGGATGGCCGCCTGCAACCCCTCGTCGGTGAAGGTCGGCGGCAGTCGGACGTCGAGAACGGCCACGTCCGGACGGTGGGTCACCAGGGCCGACAGCACCGACGGTCCGTTGTCGACGGCCGCGACCACCTCGAACCCGAACGCCTCGAGGATGCGGGTCAGCCCGTCCCGGAGGAGGGCGAGGTCTTCGGCGATGACAACTCGCACGGCAGCTCCATGGTCATGACTGTGGGCCCGCCGGGCGGACTGGTCACCACCATCGTTCCATCAAAGGCCGCGAGCCGTCGCCCGATACCGGCCAGTCCGCTGCCCGCCGCCGGATCGGCGCCGCCCCGGCCGTCGTCACCCACCAGGATGCTCAGCCGCCCGTCGGCGTGACCCAGCCGGATCCAGGCGTGCGCGGCGCCGCTGTGCTTGGTGATGTTCGCCAGCCCCTCGGCCACCGCGAAGTACGCCGCGGACTCCATCGGCGCCTCCGGGCGGCCCGGCAGGTCGACCTCGACCTCCACCGGCAGCGGAACGGCCAGCGCGAGCGCGCGGACCGCGCCGTCGAGACCGCGTTCGGCGAGCACCGGCGGGTGGATGCCGCGTACCAGGTCGCGCAGCTCGACCAGGGCCTGGCCGCTGGTCTCCCGCGCCTCGGCCAGCAGCTTCCCGGCGGCGGCCGGGTCCTGCGCCAGCAGTTGCTCGGCCAGGCCGATGCTCATGCTCAACGCGACCAGCCGGGCCTGCGCCCCGTCGTGCAGGTCCCGCTCGATGCGACGCAGCTCGGCCGCCTGGGCGTCGACGGTGTCGGCCCGGGTGACGGTGAGCTGGCGGACCCGCAGCGCCAGCTCCGCCGCCCGGGTCGGGGCCAGGAAGAGCCGGGCGAAGGCCAGGTGCAGCCAGACCAGCCAGGGGGCGACGGCCAGGCCGCCGAGCAGCAGCAGCCAGCCCTGCGGCAGCGCGGCCAGCGCCTCGGCGAGGTTGGTCATCGGCCAGAACAGGCCGTAGCCGTACGAGTCGGCGATCAGGTAGAGCAGCAGCGGCACCCCGAGCGCGCCCTCCAGCCCGTACAGCGGCAGGGCGAAGGCGAGCAGGCACGCCCCGCCGGTGAGCGCGCCGGGGACCAGCCAGGCGAAGTCCCGCCAGGTGGCCGGATCGCCCACCACCCACCGGAAGCGGCGCCAGGTGCCGAACTGCGCCCCCTCCGGCAGCGGCCGGTACGGCGTGGCGATGGGCACGCCGGCCCACCGGGCGAGCTGGCGCTGCAGCCCGGTCGAGAGCCGTACCAGCGCGGTCACCATCGGGAACAGCGCGAAGCCGATGCCGAAGGCGGGGATGAGCAGCAGCGACACCAGCGACAGCGCGAACAGCGCGAGGTTGGTGGTCAGCGAGAGCACCGCCACGGCCAGGCCCTGGAGGGCGGCGGTCGCGCCGGGCCGGAGCGTCTGGCGGGCGAACTCTCGTACGGGGCTGTCCACGGTTTCCATTCTCGGTCACGACCGTGGCGGGTTCGGTGGTGCTAGGACCACCGGCGTCGGGGACGTGACACTCCTGTTCAGGCGCCCGCCGGCCAGAAGGATCGAAGGCAGGAAGCGAACCCGATCCTCGGAGGAACCCGACATGTCCCGGCAAAGACTGGCCGGTCTGCCGTCCGGCCGACGCAGCAAGTACGCCCTGATCGTCTTCTGGCTCGTCCTCGTCGCGGTGGCCGGCCCGCTCTCCGTCAAGCTGAGCCAGGTGCAGGACAACGACACGCTCGGCCTGCTGCCCGCCGGCGTGGAGAGCAGCCGGGCCGTCGCGCGGGCGCAGGCGGCCTTCCCGGAGTCGGAGAAGCCGGTGGCGATCGCCGTCTACGTCCGCGACGGCGGCCTCACCGACGCCGACCGGGCCAAGGCCGAGGCCGACCGCGTCGTGTTCGCCCGGTACGCCGACGGCGGTGCGGTGCCGCCCCCGGTGCCCAGCGAGGACGGGAAGGCCCTGCTGGTGTCCTTCCCGGTCGTCGGCGACGACACCGGGCGCCTGGCGGCGGTGACCGACGTCAAGGAGCGGCTCGCCGTCGACCAGCCGGCCGGCCTGCGCACCGCGCTGACCGGTGACGCGGCGGCGGAGAGCGACGTCTTCGACGCGTTCGGCGGGATGGACCTCACGCTGCTGCTGGCGACCGCGGCCACCGTCGCGGTGCTGCTCCTGGTCACCTACCGCAGCCCGGTGCTCTGGCTGATCCCGCTGATCACCGCCGGCATCGCCAACCAGTTCGCCGGCGGCATCGTCTATCTGATGGCCCGGTACGGCGGGGTGACGGTCGACTTCCAGAGCCAGACCATCCTGACCGTGCTGGTCTTCGGCGTCGGCGTGGACTACGCCCTGCTGCTGATCGCCCGGTACCGGGAGGAGCTGCGCCGGCACGCCGACCGGCACGAGGCGATGCGGGTGGCGCTGCGCCGGTCGTTCGGCGCGATCTGCGCCTCGGCGGCGACCGTCGCGATCGGACTGCTCTGCCTGCTCGCCGCCGAGCTGCCGTCCACCCGCGGGCTGGGCCCGGTCGGCGCGGTCGGCATCGGCGCCGCCCTGCTCGCCATGACCACCCTGCTGCCGGCGGTGCTCGTCCTGTGCGGACGGTGGATCTTCTGGCCGTTCGTGCCGCGCCACACCCCGACCGCCGCCACCGCCGACGCGACCGGCGACCACGGGCTCTGGCGCCGGATCGCGGCGCTGGTCGGGGGGCGGCCCCGCGCGGTCTGGATCGGCACCGCGGCGGCGCTCGTCGCGCTGACCTTCGGCATCGGCAACCTGAGCATCGGCCTGCCCAACGAGGAATCCTTCACGTCGGAGGTCGGCTCGGTGACCGGTCAGCGGCTGATCGCGGCGCACTACCCGAGCGGTTCGGCGTCCCCGGCCGAGATCCTGGCCACGGCCGGTACGGCCGATGAGGTGACCACCGCCGCCCGGGCGGTGCCCGGCGTGGCCCGGGTCGACGAGCCGGAGCGTTCCGCCGACGGCGCCTGGGTGCGGATCCCGGCGGTGCTGGCCGACACGCCGGACAGCGACGCCGCCCTGGCGACCGTGCAGCGGCTCCGCGCGACGGTCCACGAGGTGCCCGGCGCCCAGGCGCTGGTCGGCGGCAGGACCGCGGTCCTGGTGGACGAGGAGCGCGTCGTCGGCCGGGACAACCGGGTGATCATCCCGCTCGTGCTCGCGGTCGTTCTCGTCATCCTGGTGCTCCTGCTGCGGGCGCTGGTCGCGCCGCTGCTGCTGATGGTGAGCGTGGTCCTGTCGTACGCCGCCGCGATGGGGGCCGCCGGCCTCGTCCTGGAGGCGCTGGGCCACCCCAAGCTGTACGTGGGCATCCCACTGCAGGCGTTCCTGTTCCTCGTCGCCCTCGGCGTCGACTACACGATCTTCCTGATGACGCGGGCCCGGGAGGAGACGGCGCGGCTGGGGCACCGACGGGGCGTGCTGCACGCGCTGACCGTCACCGGCGGCGTCATCACCAGCGCGGGGGTCGTGCTCGCCGCCACCTTCGGCGCGCTGGGTGTGCTGCCGCTGGTGCCGTCGATGCAGACCGGGGTGATCGTGGCCGTCGGCATCCTGCTCGACGCGCTGCTGGTGCGCAGCCTGCTCATCCCGGCGCTGGCGCTCGACCTGGGCGCCCGCACCTGGTGGCCCGGGAAGCTGTCCCGCCGGGACGCCGCTACCGCCCCGGCCGAGCCGGTGCCCGCCGGAGCCTGACCGCGACCGCTCCTCGAGGCGCCACGCGCATGTCGTGCCGGACCGGCCGTTGCCGAACGAGCGTGACACCGCAGAAGCATGTCGATGCCTCTGCGGTGTCACGCTCGCGGTGGTGTCACGCCCCGGACCGGCGCATCCGGACCGGTCGTCAGCCGGCGAGCAGGGCGGCCATCCGGTGGGCCTGGGTCTCCCAGCGCCACTCCTTCTCCACCCAGGCCCGGCCGGCCGCGCCGAGCTGGCGGGCCAGGTCCCGGTCGGCGAGGAGGGTGGCCACCCGGTCGGCGAGCTGGGCGACGTCCCGGCCGCGCACGACGTACCCGGTCTCGCCCTCGCGGACCGCGTCGGGCGCGCCGCCGGAGTCACCGGCCACCACCGGCAGGCCGGTCGCGGAGGCTTCCAGGTAGACGATTCCGAGCCCCTCCACGTCGAGGCCCCGGTTACGGGTGCGGCAGGGCATCGCGTACACGTCACCGGCGGCGTAGTGCGCCGGCAGTTCGACGGCGGGCACCGAGCCGGTGAAGACCACGTCCCGCTCGACGCCGGTCTGCCGGGCGAGCTTCTCCAGCGTCGCCCGGTACGGTCCGCCGCCCACGATCAGCAGCGCCGCGTCCGGGACCCGACGGCGGATCTCCGGCATGGCCCGGATCAGCATGTCCTGGCCCTTGCGGGGCACCAGCCGCGACACGCAGACCACCACCGGCCGGTCCGCCAGGCCGAGCCGGACCCGGACCGGTTCGCCGTCGACCGACGGGTGGTAGGTGTCCACGTCGACGCCGGGGGCGAGCCGGCGCAGGTCGGTCAACCCGTGCAGCGCCCGTTCGAGGCGTACCCGGGTGTAGTCGCCGAGGTAGGTGACGACGTCCGCGCCTCGGCCGATCCGGCGCAGCGCGGCGCGGGCGGCGGGCAGCGCCGCCCAGCCGACCTCGTGGCCGTGGGTCTGCGCGACCACCCGGCGGACGCCGGCCCGCCGGCGCAGCCCGGCGGCGAGGAGGCCGAGCGGGGCGGCGGCGCCGAACCAGACGGTGTCGCACTCGTGTTCCCGGGCCAGCCGGGCGGCCCGGCGGGCCACCAGCGGGGTGGGCAGCAGCACCCGGGTCCGCTCCCGGACCACCGGGAAGGGCTGGTCGGCGTCGAACTTCTCGGCGCCCTTCCAGCTGGAGGCGTAGACCACCACCGAGCCGGCGGGCTGCTGCACGGCGAGGCCGTGCACGAAGGACTGGATGCCCCCGGGGCGGGGCGGGAAGTCGTTGGTGATCAGCAACGTCCGGCTCATCGGCCGGCCTCCCTGGCGTAGGCGCGGGCGGCGGCCATCCGCTCCACGGTGGACGGGTGCGACGCCGCCCAGAGGTACTCCCAGCGCGGCGGATCGGGGTCGGCCAGGTTGATCCCGGCGAGCCGGCGCTGCATGGCCTCGAAGGTGGCCGGGTCGCCGGTCAACGCGAGCGCGTGGGCGTCGGCGCGTGCCTCGACCCGGCGGGAGACCAGCGACTGGACCGGCCCGGCGATCAGCCCGGTCACCGTCACCAGGGCGATCAGCAGCGGGAGCGCGCGCGGCTCGGCGACGGAGTCGACTCCGGCCAGCCGCAGCAGCGGCGCCCAGGAGCCGATCAGGTAGAGCCCGACCACGGTCAGGGCGGCGCCGAGCGCCCCGGTCAGCGTGCCGACCGTGACGTCCCGGTCCTTCGCGTGCCCCAGCTCGTGCGCCACCACGCTGGTCACCTCCGCCGGGGTGGCCTCGCGCAGCAGGGTGTCGTAGACGACGACCCGCCGGGTCGGCCCCAGCCCCGAGACGTACGCGTTGACCGCCCTGGTCCGCCGCGACGCGTCGGCGACCAGCACGTCCCGCACCGGCACGCCGTCGCGGGCCGCCATGGCCATCAGCTCGGTGCGCAGCGCGCCCTGCTCCATCGGGGTGAACCGGTTGAACACCGGCTCCACCAGGACCGGCAGGACGAAGGAGAGGAGCACCACCAGCCCGGCGGCGCCGGCCGCGCCGAACGCCCACCACCAGCGCGGGGCGAGCCGGGTGACGGTGTAGAAGCCGAGCAGCGCGATCGCGCCGATCACGGCGCTGACCGCGTACGACTTGAGCAGGTCGACCGTCCAGCCGCTCCAGCCGTGGGTGCTGAGCCCGTAGCGGGTGAGCACGGCCTGCCGCCAGGCGGCGAAGGGCAGAGTGAGCAGGTCGGCGACGAGCACCACGGCGAGGCCGCCGAGCACCGCGCGGGCGGCCCAGTGGCCGCCGAACGGACGGCCGGCGAGTTCGACCAGGTGGGCGCCGAGCGGGGTGAGCCCGAGCAGCAGCGCCACGAGCAGGCCGGCCACGAGTGCGCCGTACGTGCCGGGACGCAGCGCGGCGCGGAAGGCGCGGCTCCGGTCGACCTGGTCGACGGGGAGGTCGCGCAGCGCGGCGAGCTGGTCGGCGCGGGGTGCCGGCGGGCGGTGCCAGGGCACCAGCAGCGCGCTCGTCACGAGCAGCGCCAGCACCAGGCCGGCGAGGGTGAGCAGCGCCCAACCGCGCGGGGTCACCTCGGCACCCCGTCGGTCGTCGGCCTGCCGGCGTGGCGTCGTCCCCCGGTCATCCCACCGCTCCTCCCGCCGTGAGCGCCCATCCTATTGCCCGCGCGGTCGACCCTGGACGGGACGTCGGCACGCCGGCACGCACCGTGTGCGGCACCGTCAGCGGGAGCCGCCGCATCGGCACGGGGGCGGCTACGCCGCCCGGCGGCGACCCGGTACGCGGCGTCGCACGGGCGGGCCGGGCTCGTGGCCGAGCACCTCCACGTCGAAGCCGGCCCGGGCGAACACCTCGACCGCCCGGCGCTCGGCGGCGTCCAGGCCGGTCGTCGGCGAGTCGTCGAGCAGGGCGGTCACCAGGCAGTCGGCGCAGCCGGCGCCGCGGATCCCGCAGCCGTCGCAGTCGATGAGCATCGTGCCTCCTGACGCAGTGCGGCGGCGGGGGCGACGACTTCGTCACCGCCCGGCCACCGTCGGTCAGGTCGGACACTAGAGCCCGGGTACGACAGAACCGGACATCCGGTGATCAACACCTCAGGAGCGGGAGAGCCGGCGCAGCAGCGAGTCCGCACCCAGCGGGTACGCCCCGTGCCGGCGGACCCCGTCGGCGACCTCCCGGTCGGAGGAGACCACCACCACCGGGCGCCCCGACGGCTCGGCGCGGACCAGCCGCCGGATCAGCTCGTCGGCGGTCTCGCCCTTGCGGGAGAAGAGCACCCGTACCCCGCGCGGGGTCGGCGGCAGGCCGTGCATCCGCTCGGCGCCGTCGAAGACCACGGTCACCTCGTCACCGGTCTGCGCGGCGATCCCGCCGAGCCCGGTGATCAGCCGCTTGCGCTGCTGCTCCAGCGACATCTCGCCGAAGCCCCGCTTGGTCACGTTGTAGCCGTCCACCACCAGGTGCGCGCGGGGCAGGGCGAGCAACTGGTCGAGGCGGGCCGGGTCGTCGGTGTCCCGGGCCCTGGCGGCCGGCCCACCGGTGGGAGCAGCGGCCGGGTTCTCGGCGAAGGCGTCGGCGACGAAGTCGGCGGGGAGCTTCTCGACCGGGTCGAGGGCCAGCTCGCGGCGGAGCCCGACGGCGGCCTGCCCGATGGTCTCCAGCAGCAGCCAGAGCCGGGCGTCGTCGACCGAGCGGGCCTCCTTGGCGCTGGCCCGGGCCATCCCCGCCGCCGCCTCCGCCTCGGCCAGCCGGGCCCGCGCCCGGCGCAGCTCGGCGTCGCTGTCGGCGGCCGCCCGGGCGGCCCGGCCGCGCTCGGTGGCGAGCAGCTCGGTGGCCTTGCGCTCGCGGGCCTGGGTCTCCCGCAACGTGCGCTGGAGCTGGCGGGCCTCCTCCCGCAGCTGCCCCAGCTCCTCGCGGACCCGGGCCAGCTCGTCGCGGAGCTTCTCCGCCTCGACCCGGGCCACCGCCCGGTCGTGCTCGGCGCGGGTGGCCCGCTGCTCGGCCTCGCGGACCAGCTCGGCGACGACCGCGCTGTCCGCCTCGGCGCGCACCGCGGCGCCGCTGGCCTCGATCAGCTCCCGCCAGCCGCGCGGCCGGGCCAGGTAGGCCAGGGCGGCCACCTCGACCGGGTCGGCGGCGGCCGGGGCGGTGCCCTCGACCACGGCCGCGCCCAGGTCGCCGGAGTCGGCGAGCACCCGGGCGGTGACCCGCTGCCGGAACAGCGGGTCGGCGGTCAGCTGGGCGGCGATCGCGGGCGCGCCCAGCCGGGCGCGGCGGTTCGGCGCGAACTTGGCCACCCGGCGCAGCGGCACCGGCACCTCGTCGACGGGCAGTCCGGGCAGCACGGCGGCGGTGAGCGCGACGATGCGCTGCCGGACCGGCTCGGGCAGGGTGGGCTCCGGCTCGGGCGCCCCCGCACCCGGATCGACGCCGGCCCCGGGCGCGGCGGCGGACGACCCCTCCTCCGGGAGGTGGTCGTCGTACGGCTCGGTGAGGGGCATGTGGCAAGTCTCCCACCGCGACCGGGCCCACTGCCGGATGAGTGAGCCGATCTCTCATCCTAGACCCGTGACCACCTGTGAGGCTGCTGGGGCGGGAGTGTCGGACCTGGCCGCTAGCCTGCCGCGCGTGGCACCTGGGGAGTACGTCCAGCAGACGCTGGCCGGTCTGGATCCGACGGCGGGCGGCGGGGTCGACCCGGCGCTGCCGCTCTACGCGACGACCTTCGTGGTGGTCGACCTGGAGACCACCGGCGGCGCGCCGGACGGCGGCGGCATCACCGAGATCGGCGCGGTCAAGGTGCGCGGCGGCGAGCAGCTCGGGGTGCTGGCCACCCTGGTCAACCCAGGGGTGCCGATCCCGCCGTTCATCACCGTGCTGACCGGTATCACCCAGGCCATGCTGATCCCGGCGCCGCCGATCGAGCAGGTGCTGCCGAGTTTCCTGGAGTTCATCACCGACGCCGTGCTGGTCGCCCACAACGCCCCTTACGACGTGGGCTTCCTCAAGGCGGCCTGCGCCAAGCACGGCTACCGCTGGCCCAACCCCCGGGTGCTGGACACCGCCGCGCTGGCCCGCCGGGTGCTGACCCGCGACGAGGTGCCCAACCGCAAGCTCGGCACCCTGGCCGCCTACTTCCGCACCGCCACCCAGCCCACCCACCGGGCGCTGGACGACGCCCTGGCGACCGTCGACGTGCTGCACGGGCTGATCGCCCGGCTGGGCGGGCACCGGGTCGACACGGTCGGCGACGCGATCGAGTTCGCCCGCGCGGTCACCCCCACCCAGCGCCGCAAGCGGCACCTCGCCGAGGGGCTGCCCAAGGCGCCCGGGGTCTACATCTTCCGGGCCGCCGACGACCGGCCGCTCTACGTCGGCACCTCCGGCGACATCGCCACCCGGGTGCGCAGCTACTTCACCGCCGCGGAGAAGCGGGCCCGGATGTCGGAGATGCTGGCCGCGGCCGAGCGGGTGGAGGCGGTCGAGTGCGCCCACTCCCTGGAGGCGGAGGTCCGCGAGCTGCGCCTGATCGGCGCGCACGCCCCGCCGTACAACCGGCGGTCCAAGTTCCCCGAGCGGATGGTGTGGCTGAAGCTGACCGACGGTCCCTACCCGCGGCTGTCGGTGGTGCGCAACCTCTCCCCCGGCGACACCGCCTACCTGGGTCCGTTCCGGTCCAAACAGGCCGCCGAGCTGGCCGCCGCCGGCTTCCACGACGCGGTTCCGCTGCGCCAGTGCACGCACCGGCTCTCGCTGCGCACGGTCACGCCGGCCTGCGCGCTGGCCGAGCTGGGCCGCTGCCCGGCGCCCTGCGAGCACCGGATCACCCCCGAGGAGTACGACCACCGCGCCGCCGCCCCGTTCCGCACCGCGACGGCGAGCGACCCCCAGGTCGTGGTGCAGGCCCTGCTGGCCCGGATCGAGGCGCTCTCGGCCGCCCAGCGGTACGAGGAGGCGGCGGTGGTGCGGTCCCGGCTCGCCGCGGTGCTCCGGGCGGCCGTCCGGATGCAGCGGCTGGCCGGCCTGACCCGGATCGCCGAGCTGGCCGCGGCCCGGCCGGCGGCCGGCGGCGGCTGGGAGCTGGCCCTGGTCCGGCACGGGCGGCTGGCCGGGGCGGGGGTCTCCCCGCCGGGGGTCCACCCCCGACCGACCATCACCGCGATCCGGGCCACCGCCGAGACGGTGCAGCCCGGCCACGGGCCGGTGCCGCGCGCCTCGGCCGAGGAGACCGAGCGCATCCTGTCCTGGTTGGAGCGGCCGGAGACCCGGCTGGTGGAGATGTCCTCCGAGTGGTCGTCCCCGGTCTCCGGGGCGGCCCGCTTCCGGGACCTGCTGGCGAAGGCCGAGAACGGCGGATCCCACCAACTCTCGACCGAACGCTCATGAGCAAGTGACCGATCGGACGACCGTGCCTCACTTAGGCTGTTGAAGGAGTGCAGTCCTGCCCGTTTCGTGGGCCTGCTTCCGGTTACTGGTGACGGTGACCGAGGAGCCGGGGTGAGGAGGTGTCCCTCGTGGACGTCGACGCCGGACACGGCGCCGCCCTGGGGGGCGCGCTCCCGACCCAGCCGGGAGAGCTGCCACTGGCCCGCCGGCTGCGGTCGCTGCTGACCTGGCCGACCACCGACGGCGATCCGGTCGCCCGGCTGGTGCGCAGTCACCGCAGCATCCACTCCGGCGCGGACCCGTCGGTGCTGCGCCGGGCGTACACCATCGCGGAGAACATGCACCGCGGCCAGTTCCGCAAGAGCGGCGAGCCGTACATCACCCACCCGCTGGCCGTCGCCGAGATCTGCGCGGATCTCGGCATGGACACCACCACCCTGGTGGCGGCGCTGCTGCACGACACGGTGGAGGACACCCGCTACACCCTCCAGGCGCTCGCCGAGGACTTCGGCCACGCGGTGGCCCACCTGGTCGACGGGGTGACCAAGTTCGACAAGGCGTTCTACGGCAAGGCCGCCGAGGCGGAGACGATCCGCAAGATGATCATCGCGGCCGGCAAGGACGTCCGGGTGCTGATCATCAAACTGGCCGATCGGCTGCACAACATGCGGACGCTGGGGGTCCGCTCGGCCGCCTCCCGGCAGCGCATCGCCCGGGCCACCCAGGAGGTGCTGGTCCCGCTCTGCGACCGGCTCGGCATCCAGACCCTCAAACGCGAGCTGGACGACGTGGTGCTGCTGCACCTGGAGCCCGAGGAGCACGCCCGGATCGCCCGGCACGTGCACGATCGGCCCGGCTGGGACGCCTACCTCGACGACGTGGTGGCCCAGGCCAGGGTGGCGCTGCGCCGCAGCCGGGTTGACGCCGAGGTGGGCCCGCGCCCCCGGCACCTCTACTCGATCTGGAAGGACACCGTCGCCGGCGGACATTCGGCCCCGTACGACCTGCCCCGGATCGCGATCGTGGTGGACGGGCCGGCCACCGACTGCTACGCCGCCCTCGGCGCGGTGCACGGCCGCTGGCGTCCGGTGCCCGGCCGGTTCAAGGACTTCATCGCCTCACCGAAGAACAACCTCTACCGGTCGCTGCACACCAGCGTCCTGGGGCCGCAGGACCGCACCGTCGAGGTGCTGATCCGCACCCGGGAGATGCACCGCGCCGCCGAGTACGGCATCGCCGCCGAGTTCCGCTTCCCCCGCTCCTCCGGCGACACCGCCCGGCCCGGCCAGCTCTCCTGGCTGCGCCGGGTGCTGGACTGGGAGCAGGAGGCCCCCGACCCGGCCCAGTTCCTCCAGTCGCTGCGCTGCGACCTGGCGGAGGCGCAGATCCAGGTGGTCGCCGACGGCCGCCAGGTGGTGCTGCCCGCCGGCGCCACCCCGGTCGACCTGGCGTACGAGCTGGGCGCCGAGCGCGGCGACCACTGCCTGGCCGCCCGGATCAACGGCCGGCTGGTCCCCCTGTCGTCCGAACTGGACGAGGGCGACGTGGTGGAGATCTACACCGAGAACGACGCCGAGAGCGGCTTCGAGGCCGACGCCGCGCCCCGTGGTCCCCGGCGGGAGTGGCTCGGCTTCGTCAAGTCGCCGCACGCCCAGATGCAGATCAACCGCTGGTTCGCCGAGCACACCGAGCCGGGCATCTCCATCACCGACAAGGTCCGCCTGGGCCGGGCCACCATCGGGCTGGCGCTGCGCAAACACGACCGGGGGCTGGCCAGCGACCTGCCGCTGCTGCGCCTGTCCGAGGAGCTCGGCTACCCCGACCTGGAGACCCTGCTGGTGGCCGTCTTCGACCGGACCATCGAACCGGACACGGTGGTCCGTCAGCTCATCGACCTGGTGGACCACCGGCAGTGACCAGGCAGCGCCACGGCCCAGCCCGCGCGGTCGCCCCGCCCGCCACGGCGGGCCCCGCACGGCATAGCCTGGAGTCATGATCCCCCGTTCGCGCGCCACCGGCCGGGCCGTCGCCTACAAGGTCTTCTACCGGCTGCCGGTGACGATGCGCCGCCGGCTCGTCCGGCTGGCCGTACCGAAGTACATCGTCGGCGCGGTCGCCCTGGTCCGGGACAGCGAGGCGGAGGGGAACGGCCGCATCCTGCTGCTGCGGCAGCCCCCGGGGCACAGCTGGAGCCTCCCCGCCGGGCTGCTCCAGCGCGGCGAGCCCCCGGTCGTCGGCGCCGCCCGCGAGCTGCACGAGGAGTCCGGCATCCGGCTCGCCCCGGAGCGGCTCCGCCCGGCCGTGCCGAACGCCCTGGTGCACGCCGGGGGCTGGGTGGACGTGGTCTTCGAGACGGAGGTGCCCGCCTCCACCACCACGCTGAAGGTCGACGGCGCCGAGGTTCTCGAGGCGGTCTGGCACCCGCTGGACGACCTGCCCCGGCTCAGCCGGGCCACCGCCAACCTGCTCGGCCACTACGGCATCGGTCCGATGGCCGGGAAGGTCCCGCCGACCGGCGAGCCGGCGGCGTGACCGCCGACGGGCGCGAACCGGCGCGGGCCGGGGCGGGGATCTGCGCGGTGGTGCTCGCCGCGGGCGAGGGCACCCGGCTGCGGCCGCTCACCACCGGCGTACCCAAGGCGCTCTGCCCCGTCGGCAACGTCCCGCTGCTGGACCGGGCGCTGGCCCGGCTGGCCGGGCTCGGGCTGACCGGCCCGGACCGGGTCGCGGTCAACGCCGCCTACCTCGCCGACCAGGTCGTCGCGCACGTCGGTGACCGGGCGCACCGCTCGGTCGAACCGGGCGAACCGCTCGGCACGGCCGGCGGCATCGGCAACCTGCGGGACTGGATCGCCGGGCGGGGGGTGCTGGTCGGCAACGCCGACGCGTACCTCGCCGACCCGGGGGCCGCGCCGGGGCCCGACATCGCGGCGCTGCTGGCCGGCTGGGACGGGCGCACCGTACGCCTGCTCGGTCGGCCCGCCGCGGACCCGACGGCGCCGGGCACCTTCGACGGGCACGACTTCACCGGGTTCTCCCTGCTGCCCTGGCGACTGGTCCGGGACCTGCCGCCCACCTTCGGCGACCTGGTCCGGGCGGTGTGGCGGCCGGCCGAGGCGGCGGGCGCCCTGGCGGTGGTCTCCTATCCGGGCGTCTTCTACGACACCGGCACCCCGGCCGACTACCTGGCCGCCAACCTGCACGCCGCCGGCGGCGACAGCCTGGTCGACCCGACGGCGACGGTGAGCGGCCCGCTGCGGCGGTCCGTGGTCGGCGCCGGAGCGGTGGTGCACGGCGACGTGGCGCGCGCGGTGCTCTGGCCGGGCGCGACGGTCGAGGCGGGTGAACGGCTGCGCGACGTGGTCCGGACGGGCGACGGGCGGACCGTGCCGGCGGCGTGAGCGGCCGGGGCGGTCCCGCTCCGGGCGAACCGGTCAGCATCTAGCATGAGCCACGACGTCGACGAACGGAGAATCGTCCAGTGATCACCGCGATCGTCCTGATCGACTGCGCCACCGACTCGATCCCGGAGGTGGCCGAGACCCTGGCCGACCTGCCCGGCGTCAGCGAGGTCTACTCGGTGGCCGGTCACGTCGACCTGATCGCCATCGTCCGGGTGCGGGAGTTCGAGCAGATCGCCGAGGTGATCGCCGGCAGCATCTCCAAGGTGCCCGGGGTGATCGACACGGAGTCGCACATCGCGTTCCGGGCCTACTCCCAGCACGACCTGGAGGAGGCGTTCGCGATCGGGCTGGCCGGCGCCGACTGACGGCGCGGCCGCCGCGCCACCCACGCACGGCGATGGCCGGCCCACCCGGAAGGGCGGACCGGCCATCGGCCGTACGGTGATGTCAGCCGTCACCCGGAGCCGGCGAGTTGGTGATGGTGCCACCCGGGGCCGGCTGCTCGGTGCCGGTGCCACCCGGAGCCGGGGGCACCGGAGCACCCGGACCCGGCGTCGTGGTGCCACCCGGGCTCGGGGTGCCGGTGGCGCTGGTCTGCGGCACCGGGACGCCCAGCTGCTGGGCCAGGGTCACCAGCTCGTCGTAGTGCGCCTGGAGGATCGGCAGCGCGTTCTGCGCCAGCTGGACGACCGACTGCTCGGTGCCCTGCGAGATCTCGGTCTGCGTGGCCTGGATGGCCTGGACGTGGCCGGCCAACTGCGCGGTCACCCACTGCCGGTCGAACTCGGCGCCGTCGAGGTTGCCGAGCCGGTCGAGCACCTGCTGCTGATCCGCGGTCGGCTCACTGGGCAGCGTCACGTTGAGCTGCTGCGCGGTGCTCTGCACCGTCTGGTCGAGCTGGGTGTGGTCGGTCCGGAACATCTCGCCCAGCCGCTTGACGTCCTCGCTCTGGGCCTTCCGCCGGGCCAGGTCGCCGGCCGTGATCTCGAACAGGTTCACCTGGTGCACCGCCTGCAGGTACTGGGTGTCCTGCGCCGACGGCTGTGCCGCGGCCTGTACCGCCGTGGCGGGCGCGAGGCCAATCACCACCAGCGCGGCCAGCAGGCCGAGGCGTTTGATTCCCAACATGTTCCCTCCCCGATTCGTTGGACCGCACGGATACCCGGCTGACGGGGCTTATTCCTGCGTGTCCACCCGTTCGTGGGCGGGTCGCCCGGATGTGGCGGCGCGGCAGGACGACCGGCCCGGAAACGGACGCGGCGCCCGCCGGAAACTCCGGCGGGCGCCACGCTCAGGTGCGTCGGGGGTCAGCGCCGGCGCTCGCCGCTGCTGATCTCCTCCCGCTCCGGTCGGGGCTCGACCGGCGGGTGGCCCGGCGAGACCGGCGCCTCCGCCGGCTTCTCGATCGGGTAGAAGAAGCCCCGGATGGCCGGGCCGAGGGCGCCGAGCCGGTTCATCTTCTTCGGCACCACCCAGCCGACGTAGTCCAGCTGACCGTGCCCGTCGGCGTGCCCGTCGACCGAGGTCAGCGGCTGGTGCACCTCGACGAAACGGCCGTCCGGCAGGCGCCGGATGATGCCGGTCTCCACGCCGTGGGCCAGCACCTCGCGGTCGTGCTGCTGCAGACCGAGGCAGAGCCGGTACGTGACGTAGTAGGCAAGCGGCGGGGCCACCAGCAGGCCGATCCGGCCCGCCCAGGTCATCGCGTTGAGGCTGATCTGGAACTTGTCGGCGATCACGTCGTTCGCGCCGGAGAGGGTCAGCACCACGAAGAACGCGACGGCCATGGCGCCCACCGCGGTGCGGGCCGGGACGTCCCGCGGCCGCTGGAGCAGGTTGTGGTGCTTGCGGTCCTTGAGGTGCCGCGCCTCCATGAACGGGTAGAACAGGGAGATCGCGACCAGGATGCCCGGCAGGACGACCGTCGGCCAGAACAGCGGCGGAATGACGTAGCCGTCGCCGATCGGGATGTTGACCTCCCAGGCCGGCATCAGGCGGGTCGAGCCGTCGAGGAACATGACGTACCAGTCGGGCTGGCTGGCGGCCGAGACCACCCACGCCTCGTACGGGCCGAAGTACCAGATCGGGTTGATCTGGAAGAGGCCACCCATCAGCGCGATCACGCCGAAGACGACCATGAAGAAGCCGCCCTGCTTGAGCGCGTAGCGGGGGAACATCCGCTCGCCGACCACGTTCTCGTTGGTCCGGCCGGGGCCGGGCCACTGGGTGTGCTTCTGCTTGAAGACCAGCGCCAGGTGGGCGCTGATCAGCGCCACCAGCAGGCCCGGGATGAGCAGCACGTGGGCGATGAAGAACCGGCTGATGATGATCTCGCCGGGGAACTCCCCGCCGAAGATCGACGAGGTCAGCCAGGAGCCGATCACCGGGATGGAGAGCATGATCGCCGAGGCGATCCGCAGGCCCGTGCCGGAGAGGCCGTCGTCCGGCAGCGAGTAGCCGGTGAAGCCGGCCAGGAAGCCGACCCAGAACAGCAGCGAACCGATGATCCAGTTCGTCTCACGCGGCTTGCGGAACGCGCCGGTGAAGAAGACCCGGAGCATGTGCACCACGATCGCGGCCATGAACAGCAGCGCCGACCAGTGGTGCATCTGCCGCATGATCAGGCCACCCCGGACGTCGAACGACAGGTCCAGGCTGGAGGCGTACGCGGCCGACATCGGCGTGCCCCGCAGCGGGGCGTAGCTGCCGTTGTAGATGACCTCGGTCATCGCCGGCTCGTAGAAGAAGGTCAGGAACACACCGGTCAGCAGCAGCACGACGAACGAGAAGAGCGCGATCTCGCCGAGCAGGAAGGACCAGTGGTCCGGGAAGACCTTGTTGAGCAGCTTGCGCAGCGGGGTGGCCACCTGGAAGCGGTCGTCCACTTCCCCGGCGGCCTTGCCCGGCACCGCTGCTACGTCAAACTTTCGGCGCTTCATGGCCGCTCCCAGAAGTCGGGGCCGACGGTTTCGGTGTAGTCGGACTTCGCCACGAAGAAGCCCTCCTCGTCCACCTCGATCGGCAGCTGCGGCAGCCGTCGGCTGGCCGGGCCGAAGATCGGCCGCGCGTTGTCGGTGATCAGGAACTGGCTCTGGTGGCACGGGCAGAGCAGCCGGTTGGTCTGCTGCTCGTACAGGCTCGCCGGGCAGCCGGCGTGCGTGCAGATCTTGGAGTACGCCGCGTAGTTGCCCCACATGTAGTCGCCGTGCCCGACCCGGGCGTTGGCCTCGCGGGACTGCTGCGCGTCCGACTCCCGCAGGTGGATCAGCAGGGTCGGCGAGTCGGCGTGCTTGTTGCTCACACCGTGCTCGATGCCGGGGAAGACGGTCAGCTGACCACCGGCGCTGATGTCGGTCGGGCGGATCGGTCGACCGTCCTCGCGGACCAGCCGGATCCGTCGACCGCCGTCCGCCGGCGCGAAGCCGGTGGTGAACATCTGGTTGTTCTTGTGCGGCTGGGAGATCAGGCCACCGACCAGCGGGGCCGCGGCGACCGCGCCCACCGGCAGCAGACCGGCGACCAGCGAGACACCGAGCAGCGGACGACGCCGCACACCCATCTCGTCGGCCAGGTAGAGCATGGTCTCACCGGTGATCTTGCGATCCTCCGGAGAACCCGGCTGGTCGTGCCGGTCCTGGATCGAGACCTCCTTGGGCAGCAACTTCTTGCCCCAGGTCAGGATGCCGAAGCCGATGGCGAGCAGCGCGACGCCGAGGGTGAGGCCGAGCAGCGGGGTGTACCACTTGTCCCCGCCGCGGCCGGCCTCCCAGTGCCACGGCCACCAGATGTAGACGACCAGGAACGCGGTGGACGCGAGACCGGTGAGCAGGAAGAACCCGGCGACGAGCCGGGTCAGGCGGCGCTCGGCCTTGCTGCCCGGAGCCACCTGCTCCTCGTAGTGCACGATCTCGATGTCGTCCCGGCGCGCGCCCTCCTGGACGATGTCGAACCGGGACAGCCGGGGATCGAGGACGTCGAGCGGCTCCGGACCCCGCGGGGCCTGGGGCTCGGTGTGGGTGCTCATGCCGTCACCTCGCTACGGGCGGTGCCGCGAACCGGCACCACGGCAATGGTACTGATGTTCGGCTCGGTCACGACTTGCCCGCGATCCACAGGCTGGCGAAGACCAGCGCGACGATGCCGACCAGGAAGATCGCCAGACCCTCGGTGGACGGACCGTACCGGCCGAGGTTGAAGCCGCCCTGGTCCTCGCCCTGCTTCAGGGTCTCCTGGATGTAGGCGATGATGTCCGCCTTCTCCTCCGGGGAGATCTGGTTGTCGCCGAAGACCGGCATGTTCTGCGGGCCGCTCAGCATGGCGGCGTAGATCTGCCGGTCGCTCGCCGGGCGCAGGCTCGGGGCGAACTTGCCCGAGGAGAGCGCGCCGCCGCCACCGCCGAAGGCGTGGCACTGCGAGCAGTTGATCCGGAACAGCTCACCACCGGTCGCCAGGTTGGCGCCCTCGCGGAGCTCACCCTCGGGGACCTGCGGGCCACCACCCAGCTCCTGGATGTACTGGCCGAGCTGGCGCACCTGCTCGTCGGTGAAGACCGGGGGCTTGCGCTGGGCCTGGGCCTCCTGGCGGGCCATCGGCATGCGGCCGGTGTCGACCTGGAACTCCACGGAGGCGGCGCCGACCCCGATCAGGCTCGGGCCACGACCCTCGACGCCCTGCGCGTTGCGACCGTGGCAGGTCACGCAGCTCACGTCGAACAGCGCCTTGCCCTCGGCTGCGGCGCCGGTCAGCGGCGGGTTTTCCTGCGCCTGCACGCCCGGGGCGAAAGCGGTGTAGGCGCCGCCGGCCAGCGCGAGCGCGGCGATCAGCCGGACCGCGGCGCCCAGCCGGCGGCGGCCCCTGCTGCGCGCCACGGGCCGCCCGCGCAGGCGCGCGAGCAGACCGCTTCGGCGGTCGTTGTCAGAAGTCATGACCTGTGTCCTTAACCGGTTGGACCTTGTCTCAGGGGACGGAGCAGCGGCGCGGTACGTGACGCGCCAAGATCACTGAAGCCAGTAGATCATGGCGTAGAGCCCGATCCACACGACGTCGACGAAGTGCCAGTAGTACGAGACGACGATGGCCGACGTGGCCTGCGCCGGGGTGAACCGGCCCATGGTCGTGCGGATCATGAAGATGACGAAGGCAATGAGACCGCCGGTCACGTGCAGGCCGTGGAAGCCGGTGGTCAGGTAGAACATCGACCCGTAGCCGTCTTCGTTGATCTTCACGCCCTCGTGCACCAGCTCGCGGTACTCGTTCACCTGGCCGAGCACGAAGATCAGGCCCATCACGAAGGTGATCGTGAACCAGCGCCGCAGGGCGTGGACGTCACCCTTCTCGGCCGCGAAGACACCGAGCTGGCAGGTCACCGAGGACAACACCAGGATCACCGTGAAGGTGGTCGCATAGGGGATGTTGAGGTGCTCGGTGTGCTTCTCCCACTGCTCCGGCGCCGCAGCGCGGATCGAGAAGTACATCGCGAACAGCGCCGCGAAGAACATGAGTTCGCTGGAGAGCCACACGATCGTCCCGACGCTGACCATGTTGGGTCGGGTCAGGGAGTGGATCCGGCTCTTGTCAATGGCTGGGGCCGCAGTCACGCGGTCATTATTGCCCTTGACCGGGGCCGGCCATCAGCGGGGTGGCAAACCGTCGCCTTCCGTGGCCCGATCCGGGTGGTCCGGTTCGCCTGACCTACCCTGAAAAGCGTGCTGCACGTCGATCCGATCTTCGCCGCCACCTCGGTCGCCCCGTCGACCCTGGCGGCGGGGGGCGAGGCCGTTCCGCCGCCCTTCACCATCGCCCGGGTGTTCACCGAGACCCGGTTGGACAGCTGGCTCGCCCTCGGACTGGTGCTGGCCGCCGGTCTCTACCTCTACGGCGTCCACCGGCTCCGGCTGCGCGGGGACCGCTGGCCGGTCGTCCGCACGGTCTGTTTCCTCGGCCCCGGCCTGGGCGGTATCGCGTCGGTCACGGTGAGCGGACTGCACGCGTACGACACCGCGCTGCTCTCGGTGCACATGATCCAGCACATGGTGCTGTCGATGATCGCGCCGATCTTCCTGGCCCTGGGCGCTCCGGTCACGCTGGCCCTGCGCACCCTGCCGGTGCGCCCCCGCAAGCGGCTGCTGGCGGTCGTGCACAGCCGGATCGCCCGGATCTACAGCTTCCCGCTGGTGGCGTTCGCCATCTTCGTGGTGAACCCGTTCGCGCTCTACTTCACCGACCTGTACCGCTACACCCTCGAACACGCCTGGGCCCACGAGCTGGTGCACGCGCACTTCATCATGACCGGCTGCGTGTTCTTCTGGCCGCTGCTCGGCCTCGATCCGCTGCCCGGGCGGTGGCCGTACCCGGGGCGGGCGCTGCTGATGGTGCTCTCCGTGCCGTTCCACACCGTGCTCGGGCTCACCATCATGCAGAGCACCACGCTCTTCGGCGGCGACTGGTACCCGTCGCTCGGCCTGAGCTGGTCGGACCCCTGGGACGACCAGGTGGTCGCCGGCGGTGTCCTCTGGGCCGGCGGCGAGTTCGTCAGTGTGACGATGCTCGCGGTGCTGGTGCTGCAGTGGGTCAAGCAGTCGGAGCGGGAGGCCCGCCGGCTCGACCGCGAACTGGACCGCCAGGAGGCCCGCGAGCGCGCCGCCGCGGCGCAGGCCGCCCCACCCCCGGTCGCCCAACCCTGAGCTGCGCCGACGGCGGCGTCCGCCGGGCCCCGGCGGGCGGGATGTCAGGTACGCCACACCGACCGGTACGATCAGCGGGCAGCTACGAGGTGGGAGCCAGTCCAGCGATGAGCGATCGTCTTTGCACCGTCCTGCTCTACAGCGACGACCCGCAGGTCCGGGACCGGATGCGGCTGGCCGTCGGCACCCGTCCCGCGCCCGGTCTGGAGATCGAGTTCGTCGAGGCCTCCGCCTATGCGGAGTGCATCCGGCTGGTCGACGACTATGAGATCGACCTCATGCTCCTCGACGGTGAGGCGTCCCCGGGCGGCGGCATCGGCATCGCCCGGCAGATCAAGGACGACCGTGACGACGCCCCGCCGACCTGCGTGGTGATCGCCCGCGCCGCCGACCGATGGCTCGCCGCGTACGCGCAGGTCGACGCCACCCTGGTGCACCCGCTCGACCCGGTGACCACCGGCACCACGGTCGCCGAGCTGCTGCGTACGCACGCCGCCGCCTGAGTCACCGCGCTCGGCGGCGCCCCCGGCGCCCGGGGTGACGGGCGCGATCCGTCCCACCCGCACCTCACGCCCGCTCGGGAGGCCCGCCATGGGCGATCGGACCTGGCCGCACCTGCTCAACGCGCTGCTGCGCGGTGAGGAGCTCTCCACCGGCGACACCGCCTGGGCGATGGACGAGATCATGGCCGGCGCGGCCAGCCCCGCCCAGGTCGCCGGCTTCGCGGTCGCGCTGCGGGCGAAGGGTGAGACTCCCGCCGAGCTGGCCGGCCTGGTCGAGGCGATGCTCGGCCGGTCGGTGGAGGTGAAGCTCCCGGAGGAGGTGCGCCGCACCGCGCTGGACGTGGTGGGCACCGGCGGTGACCTCGCCCACACGGTGAACATCTCCACCATGACCGCGCTGGTGGTGGCCGGCGCGGGCGTACGCGTGGTCAAGCACGGCAACCGCGCGGCCTCCTCGCTCTGCGGCACCGCCGACCTGCTGGAGTTCCTCGGTGTGCCGCTGGACCTGGACCCGGAGGCGGTGGCCCGCTGCGTGTCCGAGGCCGGCATCGGCTTCTGCTTCGCGCCCCGGTTCCACCCGGGTATGCGGCACGCCGGGCCGGTCCGACGCGAGCTGGGGGTGCCCACCGCGTTCAACTTCCTCGGCCCGCTGACCAACCCGGGCCGCCCCCGCTCCGGCGCGGTGGGCTGCTTCGACCGGCGGATGGCCCCGGTGATGGCCGCCGTCTTCGCCGCTCGCGGCGACTCGGTGATCGTGATGCGCGGCGAGGACGGCCTGGACGAGTTCACCACCGCCGCCCCGACCCGCCTCTGGGTGGCCCGGGAGGGCGCCGTCACGGAGGCGCTGGTGGACTCCACCGATCTCGGGGTACCCCGGTCCACCCTGGCCGACCTGCGGGGCGGAGACGCGGCGTACAACGCCGGCGTGGCCCGTCGGCTGCTGGCCGGCGAGACCGGGCCGGTGCGCGACGCCGTCCTGGTCAACTCCGCCGCCGCGCTGGCCACCCAGGGCCCGCTGGACGGGGACCTGACCGGGGCGCTGCGGGCCGGCCTGGACCGGGCCGCCGAGTCGATCGACTCCGGTGCGGCGGCCGCCGTCCTGGAGCGCTGGATCGAGGTCGCCCACGCGGGCTGAACGACCGGGCGAGGGTGGCGTGCCCGAAAGTGTCGGAGGGGCGTGCCAAACTACACGGGAGTAATTTTCCGTTTTCCACCGATGGCGGTGCTGCCCGTCGGGGAACGCCGGAGCGAGAGGAGACGCCCGTGTCGGACCGCGAGCTCTACTGCGACAGCTGCGAGGGCGTTCAGCCGTTCGAGGCCCCGCCCTGCGCGGACGGCCACGGCATTGACTGCCCGGAGCTGATCTGCACCGGCTGCGGCGTGGCCGTGCTGATCGCCACCTTCGCCTTCCGCGCCCCGCAGCTCGCCGCGCGTCGCCGGCAGTCCGGTCCCCGCCGCCGCGCGGCCTGACCCCTCCCGGCCCGCCCCGCGCCGCCCTCCCCGGCCCTGCGCCGCCCTCCCCGGCCCACGCCACCCTCCCTGGCCCTCCGCCGGCCCTCCCGCCCTGCGCCGCCCTCCAAGCCCTCGCCCGCCCTACGTCGCACTTCCCAGCCCTCCCCCGCCCTACCCGCCCTTCCCAGCCCTACGCTGGCCCCGCCCTACGCGGCCCCCGCCCTGCGCGGCCCTCCCCTGCCTTCGTCCCTGGTCCACGACGAGCGGTTCCCGTCGAGGGATTACGCCTGCCCGGCCAGGCTGTCAGGACCAGCTCACCGTCGGCCGTCCCGAGCCCGGCCCCTCCAGGCCGACGGCCGTCGCGGCCGGACAGCGCCTACGGGAGACGGCCGGCCCAACCCGAGCGGAAACGGAGCGGAGATGCGGACCCCCACGACCCTGTTGCGGATCCTTTAGAGCTGATGTCGTAAACGAATCAGCGGATCACGATCGGCGCGGCGGCTCGACGATCACGCCGGCGACAGCACGACCCGCCGAAAACCGGGGCCATGCAGAGCGCGACGGAGCGGTAGAGCAGTTGCGGAGGCAGCGACGGGGCGGGGCCGCGACCACCACGCACATGGCGATCGCCCTGACCGCGGAAGGCGAACCGCCACCGTTTGCGGCGTGTGGGGCTTTCCCCGTCGCCGAACACCCCGACACGCCGCAAACCGCGGCCCGGCAGCGGGGCGCCGGGCGGGGGCGCAGGCGCAGACGCACGCGCGGCGTTGAGTCATTCACGTCATCAGGTCCAAAGCGCAGCAACCAGGTCGCGCCACCGCCACCGTGGCTCGCCCACCAGCACCGAACGACCACTCCACCGCACGACGACCAGCACCCCCGCGGTCGCCGACACGGGCACGACCCCCTGCACGGCACGGCCACCAAGCCGCACGACCACCAACACGGGCGCGGCCACCACGGCACGACCACCAACACGGGCACGACCACCAACACGAGCGCGGCCACCAACACGGGCGCGGCCACCAGCATGAGCACGGCCACCCAGCACCGCACGGCCAGCCTGCACCGCCGGGGCGGGCGCTAGCCCGGGGCCGGCGTGCTCCTGACCGCACACACGCGTAGGCCCGCGTCCCGGAGTGGGGACGCGGGCCTACGAAGAAAGCCGTCGGATCAGTGCTCGGCCGTGCGGCGGGTGCCGGTGTAGTACTCGAACAGCAGGCCGCAGGCGGCGAGGATGACCGCCACCAGGCCGACGCCCAGCAGCCAGAACTGCCAGTACACCAGGCCCAGACCGGCCACCGCGGCGGCGAGCGCCAGGCCGAACGGCCAGTAGCTGCCCGGGCTGAAGAAGCCGATCTCGCCCGCGCCGTCGGCGATCTCGCCGTCCGGGCGGTCCTCCGGCCGCAGGTCGATACGGCGGGAGACGAACCAGAAGAAGCCGCCGCACATCGCGCAGAGCAGGAACGACAGCAGCAGGCCCACCGTGCCGACCCACTCGACCCGGCCGCCGTCGCCGTAGGTCCAGACGCCGTAGAGGATGGCCGCGCCGAGCAGGAACGCGGCGATGACCAGGAAGATACGCCACTCAGTCTTCATGCCGGATCCCTCACTTTCCCGCGCCGGCGGACGCGTTGTCCGGGTTGAAGTTGGCGGTGTTGCGCCGCGTCTCGAACGGCTTGGTGGTCTGCGCGTACGGCTCCTCACCGATCGCGCTGAGCGCCTCCTGCGTCGACTTGCCGTCCCGCTTGGCCGCCAGGAACTGGTCGTACTTCTCCGGGGAGACCACGCGCAGCTCGAAGTTCATGAAGGCGTGGTAGCTGCCGCACAGCTCGGCGCAGCGGCCCACGTAGGCGCCCTCGGTCTGCAGCTTCGAGACCTCGAACACGTTGCGGACGTTGCCCGGCATGACGTCCCGCTTGAACAGCAGCTCCGGCACCCAGAAGGAGTGGATGACGTCGCGGCTGGTCTCCTCGAACCGGATGGACCGGTCCGTCGGCAGGACCAGCACCGGGATGACCTCGCTGGTGCCCAGCACCGAGGCGACGGTGTTGGCCTCGGTGCCCTGGCCGTCGCGGTAGTTGAACTGCCAGTTCCACTTGAAGGCGACGACCTCGACGGTGACGTCCGGGTTCTTCGTCGTCCGGACCACGTCGGTCTGCACCACCGCCGTGTAGTAGAAGAGCACGGAGACGATGAGGATCGGCGCGATGGTGTAGAGGAACTCCATCGGCATGTTGTAGCGGGTCTGCACCGGCAGCTCGTTGCCGCGCTTGCGGTAGCGCACGACGCACCAGAAGATCAGGCCCCACACGAAGACGCCGACCGCGAGGGCGGCGATGCAGGACGCGATCCACAGGTCGTACATCCGGCGCGACTCCGGGGTGATGCCGCCCTGCGGCCAGCCGAAGCCGTCCACCGCACTGCCGACGTCACACCCGGTGAGCAGAACCAGCAGCGCAGCTCCGCCGAGACCGAGCCCGGCGAGCCGACCAGCACCACGCCGCCGGCGTCCACCGGCTCCTGGGGAAGCGCTGTGCCGTACGGCCGACGGCCGTACCTCCGAACTCCTTGCGACCACCTGGTCCTGCCTCCCTAGCGCGCCGCGGTGGGTTTCCCTCAACACCGACGGCAAAGGCGTCACCGACGGTCGCAGATTACTCGACCATGGGGGGGTCGGCCGTGTTGGGGTCACTTCCCGCCCCCATCGGGGAATCCTGGGCATACCGGCGCGATAGCGTGAGCAGCCGTGAGCCCTTCCCCGGTCTACCTGGACGCGGCCACCGCCGCGCCGCTGCACCCGGTCGCCCGGCAGGCGCTGCTGGCCGCCCTCGACGACGGCTGGGCCGACCCCGCGCGGCTGTACTCCCCGGCGCGACGGGCCCGCCAACTGCTCGACGCCGCCCGCGAGGCCACCGCGCAGACGCTCGGCGTCCGCGCCGACGAGCTCTCCTTCACCCCCAGCGGTACGGCCGCCGCGCACTCCGCCGTGCTCGGCGGCCTGGCCGGCCGGCGCCGGACCGGCCCCACCCTGGTGCACTCGGCGATCGAGCACTCGGCCGTGCTGCACGCCGCCGAGCGGCACGTCGCGGCCGGCGGCGCGGCGGTGTCGGTGCCGGTGGACCGGCTCGGCCGGCTCGACCTGCCGGCCTGGTCCGACGCGGTGCGGGCGCCCGGAGTCGCGTTCGCCGCGCTGATCGCCGCCAGCCACGAGGTGGGCACCGTCCAGCCGGTCGCCGAGGCCGCCGCCGCCTGCGCGGAGGCGGGGGTGCCGCTGTACGTGGACGCGGCCCAGGTGGTGGGCCGGGCGCCGGTGCCGGCGGGCTGGTCCGTGCTGACCGCCAGCGCGCACAAGTGGGGCGGTCCGCCCGGGGTGGGGCTGCTGGTGGTCCGCAAGGGCACCCGGTGGGAGTCGCCCTGGCCCGCCGACGAGCGGGAGTCGGGGCGTACCCCGGGGGTGGTGAACCTGCCGGCGGTGGTGGCGGCGGCGGCGAGCCTGCGCGCGGCGGCGGCCGACGCCGCGGCGGAGGCGGCCCGGCTGGCGCCGCTGGTGGACCGGATCCGGGCCCGGGTGGCGGCGGAGGTGCCGGACGTCGAGGTGGTGGGCGACCCGGTCGACCGGCTCCCCCACCTGGTCACCTTCTCCTGCCTGTACGTCGACGGCGAGGTGCTGCTGCACGAGCTGGACCGGCGCGGCTTCGCCGTCTCCTCCGGGTCCTCCTGCACCTCCTCGACGCTGCGGCCCTCGCACGTGCTGGAGGCCATGGGGGTGCTCTCGCACGGCAACGTCCGGGTCTCGCTGCACCGGGAGACCACCGAGGCGGACGTGGAGCGCTTCCTGACCGAGCTGCCCGGGATCGTCGCGGGGCTGCGGGCCGAGGCCGGGGTGGTGGGGCTGTGAGCGAGCCCACGGAGGTGCTGGACTGCCGGGGGCAGCGCTGTCCGCTACCGGTGATCGCGCTGGCCCGTCGCCTGTCGGAGCTGCCGGTCGGTGCGGTCCTGCGGGTCCGGGCCGACGACCCCGCCGCCGCCGTCGACATCCCCGCCTGGTGCCGCCTGCGCGGCCAGGAGTTCCTCGCCGCCACCCCCGGCCCCGCCTACGACGTCCGCCGCACCCACTGACCCCCGGTGGGGCGGATGCTCAGGTGAGGTAGGTGAGGATGGCGGGGAGTGGGTCGATGTCCACCGAGGTGTCGACGACCAGCCGGGGGCCGATGACGGGTTCGAACTCGGCGCGGCGCAGCAGGGTCTGGTCCCAGGTGGGGGTCAGCGGGTCGGGCTCGGCCGGCAGCCGCGCCTCCACCCGGCGGCGGTGCTCCGCCTCGTCCCCGCAGTGCACCTCGATCACCCGCAGCGGCACCCCGGCCCGCTCGGCCAGGTCGTACCAGAGCCCCCGCGCGCTCGCGACCGGGTTGACCGCGTCGATCACCACACTCAGGCCCAGCCCGAGCTGCACCTCGGCCAGCCCGGCCAGCGCGCCGTACGCGGCCATCCCGGGCACGTCGCCGACCAGCCCGAACCGGGCCATCGCCCGCTCGATCGGGTCGACCGGCAGCACCGGCGCCGACCGGGCCACGCCGACCCGGGCCGCCAGGGTGCTCTTGCCCACCCCCGGCAGCCCGGCGAAGGCGACCAGTACCTGACTCATGGCAGCAGGTGCGGCCGCACGTCCTCGGCGGCGGCGTCCCCGTACGACTCGGCGAGGCGCTTCACGAAGAGGTCACGGCGCACCTCGTACTCCTGGCCGCCGAAGTTCTCCAGCACCAGGGTGGCCAGCAGGCAGCCCACCTGGGCCGCCCGCTCCAGGGTGACGCCCCAGTTCAGCGCGGCGAAGAAGCCGGCGCGGAAGCCGTCGCCGACGCCGGTCGGGTCGATGGCCTGGATCTCCCGGGCGATCGGTACGTGGATGACGCCGATCTCCCGGCCGGCGATCTCCACGCCGTTCTTGCCCAGCGTGGTGACCCGGACCTTCACCAGGTCCAGCAGCTGCTCGTCGCTGAGCCCCGCCTTGCTCTGCAGCAGCGACTTCTCGTACTCGTTGGTCATCAGGTAGTCGGCGCCGTCGATCAGGCCGAGCACGTCCGAGCCGTCCATCCGGGCGAGCTGCTGGGACGGGTCGGCGACGAAGGCGTAGCCGCGCTCCCGGCACTCCGCGGAGTGGCGGATCATCGCGGCCGGGTCGTTGGCGCTGACCAGGACGAGGTCCAGGCCGCCGATCCGCTGCGCGACGGGGAGCAGCTCGATGTTGCGGGCCTCGCTCATCGCCCCCGCGTAGAAGGAGGCGATCTGGCACATGTCGGTGTCCGTGGTGCAGACGAAGCGGGCGGTGTGCGCCACCTCGCTGACGTGCACCGAGTCGCAGTCCACCCCGTGCCGCTCCAGCCAGGACCGGTAGTCGGCGAAGTCGGCGCCGACCGCGCCGAGCAGGACCGGACGGAGCCCGAGCTGGGCCATCCCGAAGGCGATGTTCGCGGCGGTGCCGCCACGACGGAGGACCAGCTCGTCCACGAGGAAGGAGAGCGACACCTTGTGCAGCTGGTCGGCGATGAGCTGGTCGGCGAAGCGACCGGGGAAGCTCATCAGGTGGTCGGTCGCGATCGAGCCGGTCACGGCGATCTTCATGTCAACCTTCAGGGTCGGGAACACGGCGCGGTCAGCCTACCGGCCCGCCCCTGACCCCATCCCCGGTCCGGTCGATCATGCAGTTCCGGTGGGGTGCACAGGGCGAGAGAAGGGTGACAAGGCACCACAACCGCAGGTACGGGCGCGGGAACGAGCGACGGGGCCGGCCCGGGAGGGACGGCCCCGTCGCAGGGGTTCGGGGCGACTCAGCTGAAGGAGTCGCCGCAGGCGCAGGAGCTGCCCGCGTTGGGGTTGTCGATGGTGAAGCCCTGGGCGTCGATGCGGTCGGCGAAGTCGATGGTCGCCCCGGCGAGGTAGGGGGCGCTCATCCGGTCGACGACGACCTCGACACCGTCGAAGTCGGTGACGACGTCACCGTCGAGCGAACGCTCGTCGAAGAAGAGCTGGTACCGCAGGCCGGAGCAGCCACCCGGCTGCACCGCGACCCGGAGCCGCAGGTCGTCGCGGCCCTCCTGCTCGATCAGGGCCTTGACCTTCTGCGCCGCGACGTCGGTGAGGACGACGGAAGTAGGGGCCTTGGCCTCGGTCGACTCGGTCTGCGCTGGCGTGGTCACGTGGAAATCTCCCTGCGCGGTTGGGTCCGGACGCACTGGCCAACGTCGCGCGTCGTCCAGTGATTCCCGGTGTGGTCCAGATCCGATCGTACGCCGTCGCGGCCGGGCTCACCCGGGGGCCGTGACCCGTCGCGGTGACCCGCGCCGCACGCCGGCGGGCCGGCGGGCGGAGCGGCCGGGCCGGGCGGCGACGCCGTCGGGCGGGGCGGGTGGGGCGGACGGGCCTCAGCGGCTCCACTGCCGGGCCAGCCGGGCGCCCAGCGCGCGCAGCCCCTCGGCCGGCCGGCCCATCGCCGCCTCGACCCCGCCGCGCTCCTCCCCGCCGAAGTGCTCGACCAGGCTGTACGCCTCGGTCACCCCGGCGGAGGCGGCCTCCCGCCTCCCGGTGCTCACCCGTCCCGCCAGCACCACGCAGGGCACCCCACGGTCCCGGGCCGCGCCGGCCACCCCGGCGACCACCTTGCCGCGCAGCGACTGGTGGTCGAAGGAGCCCTCGCCGGTGATCACCAGGTCGGCGGCGTCGAGCGCGGCGTCCAGCCCGATCGCCCGGGTGACCAGGTCGATACCGGACTCGCAACGGCCACCGAGGGCGAGGATCGCGGCGCCGAGACCGCCGGCCGCCCCGCCGCCGGGCAGCGCGCCCAGCCCCGGCGGGCACCCCGGCAGGTCCCGTTCGAGCACCTCCGCCCAGCGCTCCAGCGCGGCGTCGAGCAGCAGCACGTCGGCCCGGCCGGCGCCCTTCTGCGGGCCGTACACGCTGCTGGCGCCGTGCAGCCCGAGCAGCGGGTTGTCCACGTCGGTGGCGGCGACCAGGGTGGCCCCGCGCAGCCGGGGCGCCCCGTCGAGCGCGGCGACGGCGGCCAGCGCCGCCCCGCCGTACGGCAGGGCCAGGCCGGTCCCGTCCAGCGGGGTGGCCCCGAGCGCGGCGAGTAGTCCGGCGCCCCCGTCGTTGGTGCCGGAGCCGCCCAGCCCGATCACCACGGTCCGGGCCCCGTGCTCCACCGCGGCGGTGACCAGCGCGCCCAGCCCGTACGAGGTGGTCGCCTTCGGGTCGCGCTCGGCGGCGGAGAGCAGGTGCAGCCCGCACGCCTGGGCGCTCTCCAGGTAGGCGACGCCGTCGGCGGTGAGCAGGATCTCACCGGCGGCGGGCCGGCCGAGCGGATCGACGGTCGGCACCGGGATCCGGCGTCCGCCGAGGGCGTCGGCGAGCACCGCGACGAAGCCCGGACCCCCGTCGGCGAGCGGCCGGATGAGCAGGTCGTCGGCGGCGGCGACGGTGCGCCAGCCCTCCGCCACGGCGACGGCGACGTCCTGGGCGGCCAGGGTGCCGGCGAACTTGTCCGGACAGAGCAGCACGCGCATGCCTGGCAGTGTGGCAGGCCACACCGGCGTGGGACAGTGCCGCAGGCCACACCGGCCACAGCTGCGCAACCGGGCCGCTGTGGGACCATGAGGGCGTGACTTCGACCTGGGTGGAACCCTCCAACACCGCCACTGCGCTGCTGCTCCTCGGCCGCGGCAGCGACCCCGCCACCGAGCGTGGCGTGGAGTGTCCGGGCGACCTGCCGGCACCGAGCGACCCCGATCTGGTGGCCCGCGCCGCGGCGGCCAAGGCCGCGCTCGGCACGAAGGTGTTCGTGCTGGGTCACCACTACCAGCGCGACGAGGTGATCCAGTTCGCCGACGTGACCGGCGACTCGTTCAAGCTGGCCCGCGAGGCGGCCGCCCGCCCCGAGGCGGAGTACATCGTCTTCTGCGGCGTGCACTTCATGGCCGAGAGCGCGGACATCCTCACCTCGGACGCGCAGAAGGTGATCCTGCCCGACCTGGCCGCCGGCTGCTCGATGGCGGACATGGCGGTGCTGTCGCAGGTCGAGACGGCCTGGGACGTGCTCACCGAGCTGGGCATCGCCGAGGAGACGGTCCCGGTCACCTACATGAACTCCTCGGCGGACATCAAGGGCTTCGTCGGGCGCAACGGCGGCGTGGTGTGCACCTCGTCCAACGCCCGGCGGGCCCTGGAGTGGGCGTACGAGCAGGGTTCGAAGGTGTTCTTCTTCCCCGACCAGCATCTGGGCCGCAACACGGCGGTGCTGGAGATGGGCTTCTCGCTGGACGACTGCGTCCTCTACGACCCGCACAAGCCGAACGGCGGGCTCACCCCGGAGCAGCTGCGCGACGCGAAGATGATCCTGTGGCGCGGGCACTGCTCGGTGCACGGCCGCTTCACGCTGGACAGCGTCAACGACGTCCGCGAGCGGGTGCCCGGGGTCAACGTGCTGGTCCACCCGGAGTGCCGGCACGAGGTGGTCAACGCCGCCGACCTCGTCGGCTCGACCGAGTACATCATCAAGACCATCGAGGCGGCCCCGGCCGGCTCGGCGTGGGCGGTCGGCACCGAGCTGAACCTGGTCCGCCGGCTGGCGCTGGCGCACCCGGACAAGCAGATCATGTTCCTGGACAAGGCGGTCTGCTACTGCTCGACGATGAACCGGATCGACCTGCCGCACCTGGTCTGGGCGCTGGAGGAGCTGGTCGCCGGTCGGGTGGTCAACCAGATCACGGTCGATCCGGACACCGCGCACCACGCCCGGGTGGCGCTGGACCAGATGCTCGCCCTGCCGGGCGCCGTCATCGCGCCGCCCGCCGCCTCTTGATCACCCTCGGTCACATCGCTGGTACGGATACGCACCGGACACCCCAGTTCGTGCCCGCACTGGTGATGTGACCGATTCCATTTCCGTCACCGAGGGCTATGCTGCCGGGGCGATGACGCACGGCGGCCGTTTTGACCCGGCGCCGTTCCGGGTAGCTGGACAGCTTGTCCCACCCTCGACACATGGCACCACCTGACGCGCGCTGGAGGTTGCGTTGACCGACGACGTCCTGGTCGTACACGGAGGTACTCCGCTGGAAGGGCGGATCCGCGTGCGCGGCGCGAAGAACCTGGTCTCCAAGGCGATGGTCGCCGCCCTGCTGGGTGACAGCCCCAGCCGACTGTTCGACGTTCCGCGCATCCGCGACGTCGAGGTGGTCCGCGGCCTGCTCGGCCTGCACGGGGTGAAGGTCACCGACGGCCAGGAGGAGGGCGAGCTCGTCTTCGACCCGGCGAACGTCGAGAGCGCCAGCACCGACCAGATCAACGTGCACGCCGGATCCAGCCGGATCCCGATCCTGTTCTGCGGCCCGCTGCTGCACCGGCTCGGCCACGCGTTCATCCCGGACCTCGGCGGCTGCCACATCGGCCCGCGCCCCATCGACTTCCACCTCCAGGCGCTGCGCGAGTTCGGCGCGACCGTGGAGAAGACCCCGGAGGGGCTGCACCTGTCGGCGCCGAACGGGCTGCACGGCACCAAGTTCGCCCTGCCCTACCCGAGCGTCGGCGCCACCGAGCAGGTGCTGCTGACCGCGGTGATGGCCGAGGGCGTCACCGAGCTGCGCAACGCGGCGGTGGAGCCGGAGATCATCGACCTGATCTGCATCCTGCAGAAGATGGGCGCGATCATCAAGGTGCACACCGACCGGGTGATCGAGATCCAGGGTGTGAAGAAGCTGCACGGCTACACCCACCGGCCGATCCCCGACCGGATCGAGGCGGCCAGCTGGGCGGCGGCCGCGCTGGCCACCCGCGGCCACGTCGAGGTGCTCGGCGCGCAGCAGGCCGACATGATGACCTTCCTGAACATCTTCCGCTCCGTCGGCGGCGAGTACGAGGTCACCGACGCCCGCCCGCCGAAGCTGGGCGACCCGGGGCAGGAGGGCGGCATCCGGTTCTGGCACCCGGGCGGCGAGCTCAACGCCGTGGCGCTGGAGACCGACGTGCACCCGGGCTTCATGACCGACTGGCAGCAGCCGCTCGTCGTCGCGCTGACCCAGGCCCGGGGCCTGTCGATCGTCCACGAGACGGTCTACGAGCAGCGGCTGGGCTACACCGAGGCGCTGAACACGATGGGCGCCAACATCCAGGTCTACCGGGACTGCCTCGGCGGCACCCCGTGCCGCTTCGGCCGGCGCAACTTCAAGCACTCCGCGGTGATCGCCGGCCCGAGCAAGCTGCACGCCGCCGACCTGGTCATCCCGGACCTGCGCGCCGGGTTCAGCCACCTGATCGCGGCGCTCGCCGCCGAGGGCACCTCCCGGGTGTACGGCGTCGACCTGATCAACCGCGGCTACGAGGACTTCGAGGCGAAGCTGGCCAGCCTCGGCGCGCACGTCGAGCGCCCGTAACCGACCTCGCCCCGCTCCCACCGCGCGCCCGGTGCACCGTGATGTGCACCGGGCGCCGGCGTTTGGCTACCCTTCACCTCGTGCCGTCGCTGTTTCGCCGCAAGTCCGCCGACCTCCCCGACTCCTCCGCCCCGGTGGCGACCGAGGAGCCGGCCGCCGCGCCCGCCCGGGGTTACACCCCGGCCAAGGGCCGGGAGACCCCGAAGCGGCCGGTCGCCGGCCGCCGGCCGGCCGGTCCGACCAAGCCGTTGACCAAGCAGGAGGCGCGGGAGCGGCGCCGGGTGGCCCGGGCCGAGGCCGCGGCGGAGTTCCGCCGCGAGGGCGGCCCCCGGGACCGGGGCCCGGAGCGGCTGCTGGCCCGCAACGTGGTCGACTCCCGGCGTACCGTCGGCACCTGGTTCTTCGGTGGCGCGCTGATCGTGCTGATCGGGTCGAACGCGGCGATGCCGCCGGCGATCCGGCTGGCCTCGAACGTGGTGTGGGGCCTGCTCGCGTTCGGTGTGGTGGTCGACTCGATCCTGATCTCTCGCAAGATCAGGAAGCTGGTCCGGGAGCGCTTCCCGAACAGCGGCGAGCGGATGGCGTCGCTCTACCTCTACGCGATCATGCGGTCGATCACCTTCCGTCGGATGCGCGCCCCCGCGCCGCGGGTCAACATCGGCGACCCGGTCTGACCGCTCCCGACCGGGGTCGGGCAGGGGCCCCCGCCGCCCCGGCGACGTTGGCCGCCGGCCCGTCCCGCCCCTGGTAGAGCCGGGTCACCACCTCTTCGATGTCCGGCTCCACCACCGAGATGTCCCGCAGCGTCGCCAGTCCGGCCAGCCCGGACACCACCTCGGCCACCCCGGCCGACTCCAGCGCGTAGACCAGCCGCCGGCCGTCGGCCTCGACCCGGTGCAACGGCGCGCCGGGCAGCTCCGGCGGCGCGGCCAGCGCGGCGTCCAGCTCGGCGACGACGAGGCGGCGGGAGCCGTAGCGGGCGTGCAGGTCGGCGATCGAGCCGTCGTGCACCACCCGGCCGTGGTCGATCACGACCAGCCGACGGCAGAGCCGTTCGATGTCGGCCAGGTCGTGGGTGGTGAGCACCAGCGTGGTGTCCCCGGCCCGGCCCAGCTCGCCGAGGAAGTCCCGGACGGCCTGCTTGCTGACCACGTCCAGCCCGATCGTCGGCTCGTCGAGGAAGAGCACCTCCGGGCCGTGCAGCAGGGCGGCGGTCAGCTCACCCCGCATCCGCTGCCCGAGGGAGAGCTGCCGGACCGGGGTGTCCAGGAACGCGTCGAGGTCGAGCAGCCCCCGGCAGCGGCGCAGCCGGGCGGCGTGCGCGCCGGCCGGCACCCGGTAGACGTGCCGGAGCAGGTCGAACGAGTCGCGCAGCGGCAGGTCCCACCAGAGCTGCGAGCGCTGGCCGAAGACCACGCCGATGCGCAGCGCGAGCCGGGTGCGCTCGGCGACCGGACGCAGGCCGCAGACCCGTACCTCCCCCGCCGAGGGGGTGAGCACGCCGGTGAGCATCTTCAGGGTGGTGGACTTGCCGGCGCCGTTCGGGCCGATGTAGCCGAGCATCTCGCCCCGCTCCACCCGCAGGTCCACCCCGTCGACCGCGGTGACCAGCCGCTTTTCCCGGCGCAGCCGGCCGGCCCGGACCCGGACGGTGAACTCCTTGCGCAGACCCCGCAGTTCGATGACGCTCATGACCCCGTACTCCGGTAGTGGCGGACGCCGGTGCGCCAGGCCGCGGCCGCGCCGGCGGCGGCGACCAGCGCGACGGCCGGCGCGGCCCACCCCGCCCAGGACGGCAGGCCGAGCGGGTCGGTCCGGCCGAGCAGCGCCAGCGCCGGCTGGTAGCTGACGAAGGCGAACCCCAGGCCGTACGCGAAGGCCGCGCGGAACCAGCCCTCGAAGACCGTGACCGGGTACGACGTGAAGTCCCGCCCACCGTAGGTGATCGAGTTGGCCAGCTCCCCCGACTCGACCCACCAGAACGAGACGGTGGCGGTGGCCACGAAGAGCGCACCGAAGAAGACCACCCCGGCCAGCGGCGCGACGACGGCCAGCACCGCCCGGCCGGGCGTCCACTCGATCCCGGCCGAGACCAGGGCCACCACGAGCACCAGCAGCCCGAACAGCGCCCGGGACACCTTGCGCAGCGGCAGGTCCATCAGCAGCAGCTGGGGCAGCGCGCCGAGCGGGCGGACCAGCACCGCGTCGAGCAGGCCGGTGCGCACGTAGCGGGGCAGCCGCTCGATGCTGCCCACCAGCAGGTCCGCGGTGGCGAACGCGCAGGAGGAGAGCCCCACCATGACGAGGGTCTCGCGGAGGGTGAAGCCGCCCAGCTCCCGGGTGACCCCGAAGATCACCAGCACGGTGACCACGTCGAACACGGTCGACCCGACGTTGCCCAGCACGTCGACGACGAAGGACGTCCGGTACGCCGTCTGCGACCGGGCCTGGGCCCGCAGCAGCGCCCGGTACGCCGCGATCGTGCCGCCGACCTCAGCCACCCTGCACCACCAGCCGTCGCTCGGCCCGGCGCTGCACCCGGTGGCAGGCGACCAGGATCGCCACCGTCCAGCAGAGCTGGAGGGCGACCAGGCCCAGCTGGGTGCCGGGCGGGTCCCGCTCGACCAGCACGTCGAGCGGGGTCTGGAGCAGGCTCGGGAACGGGGTGCCGAGCCAGAGCGCCCACTGGAGGCCCTCGGGCAGGAAGCGCAGCGGGAAGTAGAGCCCGGCCAGCACGCCGGAGCCGACGGTCCAGAGGATCATCGGGCCCCGGACGTCCTGCAACCAGTACGCGCTGGCGTTGACCAGGAACCGGCAGCCGAAGCAGAGCACGACCGCGGTCACCGCCGAGAGCGCGAAGAGCGGTACGGTCGGCCACCGGGTGGGCAGGTGGACGTCGAAGAAGAGCGGCCCGACCAGCACCGGCGGCACCAGCCGGGCCAGCGCGGCGTACCCGGCCCGGCCCAGGTCGGTGGCGAGGTAGCTGGTCACCGGGGGGACCGGCCGGAGCAGATCGACGGCGATGTCCCCGGTCCGGATCCGGTCGGCCAGGTCGGTCCAGCCCCAGAGCAGGACGACCGCCAGCAGGCCCTGCCCCACCCAGACGAAGGTGGCGAGCTGGGCGCGGTCGTACCCGCCGACGGCGCCGGCGGTCCCGGCGACGGCGAGCAGCAGGTAACAGCGGAGGAAGCCGAAGACCGAGTTGGTGACCACGCCCGCCACGGCGGCCTGCCGGTAGGTGGCGTATCGTCGGAAGCCCGCACGGGATATCGCCCAGAATGTCCGAAACCATCGGATAACGTTTGGGTCCGTGGGCGGTGCCACAGTGGCGGTGACCGAGCCCACGCCGCTACCCTCCATCCGCAGCCACGGTGTGCCGGATCGGGCGACTCTACCGGCACCCGGAGGCGCCCGGCACGACAATTTGCAACGAGGTGACAACCGCCGTGAGCGAGCGACGCGAGCCGGGCATCGGGGCGCGGCGCACGCGCGGCGACGGAGCCCCCCGATGACGGGCGGCTACCGCGACCGCTGGCACGATCCGGCCGAGCCGTCCTGGGTGGTCGAACCGACCACCGAGTGGCACCCCCAGTTCCCCGGCCAGCGCTACCCCGGCGACATCGGCACCCGGCACGCGCCCCCGCCCCGCGGACGCGCCGGCGCGGTGGGCCGGGCCGAGGTGCCCCCGCTGGCGCCGACCCGCCCCGACGGGACGTACCTGGGCCGGTCCTGGGAGGACCACGAGGAGGAACGGCCCCGGTGGGGCGGTCCCGCACCCGACGAGCGGCCGGCCGAGCGACCCGACAACCACGACCTGTACCGGCCACCGGCGCCGGAGCTGACCTGGAAGCGCGAGCGACGCCGCCCGGAGACCGACCGGCAGGCCGCCCCGGCAGGCCGCTCCGACGCGCGCCCCGACGAGCGGCCCGGCCGGGTCGACGCGCGCCCGGACGACCGGTCCCGTGAGGCGGCGTGGCACCGCGACCGGGGCGTCCCCGACCGGTACGAGGCCCGGCCCGGGCATGGGCGGGTCGCGCCCGACATCACCCCGGTCTCCCCCGGCCCCCGGCCCGAACCGGCGCGCGGCGCCGAGCCCGGCTGGATGCCCGAGCCGGACGAGGGACTGCCGCCGCGCCGGCCCGCCGCCCCGGAGCGCCCCGGGTACGACCGCCGGCCCGTCGACGACGGCCGACGCCGGGGTGCACCCGCTGACCCCTACGACCAGTTCCCCGGCCCGGCCGACCGCCGCGCCCGTCCCGAGCGGGACGGCCCGTCCCGGTACCGGGACGACGCGGAACGCGACGGCCCGTCCCGGTACCGGGACGAGGCCGAGCGCTGGCAGCCGCGCCGGGACCACGCGGAACGCCCGCCGGCCGCCCGCGACCACGAGGACGGCTCCCGCCCGGCCCGGCAGGTGCCCGACCAGCGGTGGCAGCCGGGGTACGACGAGCGACGGCAGCCCGACCAGCGACGGCAGCCCGACGGGTGGGGCCCGCCCCGCGAGGCGGCGGCCCGGGCCGAGACGTACCCGGAGCGGCGGCCCCGCGAGGCCGTCCCGCCCGCCGAGACGTACCCGGACCGGCGCGGCCGTGAGGCGGCACCGGCCGGCGAGGCGTACCGCGAGCAGCACTGGGCGCGACCCGGTGCGGACCGCGACGGCGGGCACCGGCCCCCGACCGGACCGGCCCGACCGGAGCACGGCCGGGACGACCGGCGTCCGGAGCCACGACCCGAGCACGGCCGACCGGCCGAGCCGACCCCGCACATCCACCCGGACGCCCGTCCGTCCCGGTACGACGAGCGCCCCGCCGCGCGCACGGCGGGCGCGCCGACGCGACCCGTCTCCGGCGCACCCGTCTCCGGCGCGCCCACCTCCGGTGGGCCCTGGTCCGGGCCGGTCGCGCCGAGTCGGCCGACCTCGGGCGCCCCCACCTCCGGCGGGCCGGTCCCGGGCCGGCCGGTCCCGGGCACCCCGACCTGGGCGGCGCCCGTCTCCGGCGCCCCGGTCTCCGGGGCCCCCACCTCCGGCGGGCCCTACCCCGGCCGCCCCGTCTCCGGGGCGCCCACCTCGCCGGCACCCGTCTCCGGCGCACCCGTCTCCGGGGCCCCCACCTCCGGCGGGCCCTACCCGGGCCGCCCCGTCTCCGGGGCGCCCACCTCGCCCGCACCCGTCTCCGGCGCACCCGTCTCCGGGGCCCCCACCTCCGGCGGGCCCTACCCGGGCCGCCCCGTCTCCGGGGCGCCCACCTCGCCCGCACCCGTCTCCGGCGCACCCGTCTCCGGGGCCCCCACCTCCGGCGGGCCCTACCCCGGCCGTCCCGTCTCCGGAGCACCGGTCTCCGGTGGGTCCTTCCCCGGTCGTCCCGTCTCCGGCGTGCCGGCGGCGGGGCCGCGCGGACAGCAGGGGCACCAGCCGGGCCGGCCGGTCCCGCCGCCGGGCGTCGTTCCCGGCACCGCGCCGCCGGCCTCCGCCGGGCGTGGCGCCGTGCCGTCCGGCCCGGGTCGCGGCGTCCCGGACGCGCCGGTCTCGGGAGCCGCCGCCTCCGTCAGGCCCGTCTCCGGCGGGCCCGTCTCGGGGCCATCCGCCACCACGCCGCCGGCCGCCGCCACGCCGCCGGCCGGCCCCGAGCCGTCGACGCCACCCGCCGGCCCGCCGGCCACCTCGGGGCTCGCCATCACGCCCGACCGGCCGCGCCGGTACGTGCCACCGGCCCCGACGCCCGAACCCGCGCCGCCGCCGGCGCGGACGTCCGCGCCGAACAGCGCCGAAGCCTGGTTCAGTCCGGCCAAGCCGGTGCCGGCGACCACTGAGCCGACCGGCAAGGACGAGCCGGCCCCGGTCGCGAACGACGCGTCGACCCCGGCCGGAGCCCCGGCGCTCGCCTCGCCGGCAGAGGAGCGCCCGTTCCCGGGCCGCGAGGCCGCGCCGGCCGGACCGGTTGCGCCGGTCTCGTCCCCGCCGGACCAGCGGACCGAGCTGTCCGGGCCGCCCACCGCACCAGTCCCCGCGCCGCTCGTCCGCCCGGTGTCGGCTCCCCCGGCCCCGACCCCGACCCGGGCCGCCGATCCGGAAGTGCCGGCGGCCCGGCCCACCTCGGCACCGCCCGCGCCGGCGGCTGGCTCCATGGAGCTGGCCGACACACGGCCGGTGTCGGCCCCACCCGCCGCCTCAGCCCTTGCAGCGATGTCGGCTGACTCGCACGAGCCGACGACCGCATCGGCGCCCTCCCGGCAGTCGGCCCCGGTGCCGCCCGCCGCGGCACCGGACCCGGCGACCGCACGGCCGGTGTCCACCCCACAGCAGGCGCGGTCAGACGACGACCTCGCACCGGCCGCCCCTGCCGACGAGGACGAGGCGCAGCAGGTCACGCCGACCCCGTCGGTGGCGTCCCCCGGCGCCGTGACGCCGGCGCGCCCGGTCTCCGCGCCACCGGCCCGGCCGTTCGAGCCACACGAGGGAACCGTCGCGCCACCGGTCCCGGTCTCCGGGCCACCCGCCCCGGTCTCCGGGCCACCGGCTCCGCTGGTCGCCCGACCGGCCCCGCACGAGTCGTCGACGCAGACCCCGGTTCCCGCGCCGGTGGCTGCGGCTCCGCCGATCCCGGAGCAGGTGCCCGGACCCCTCGACCAGGTCACGCCGCCGGCCGCCCCGACGCGGAACGAACCGGCAGCGGCCCGACCGGACACCGCGCCGGCGCAGACCGCGCCGACGCACCCGGGGACCGGACCGGCGTCGGCCGAGTCCTCGGCGGGTCAGGTCGCACCGGCGGGCCCGGCGCCGGCCTCGGCAGTGCCGCTGCCGGACCCGCCCACGGCCGACCCCGCGTCCTCCACCGCCGAACCGGACGCGCCGTCGCCCGACCGCCTGACCGGCGCGCCGCTCGACCACGCCGCCGAGCCCGCGGCGCGTGTCGCCGCGTCCACCCAGGACGCACTGCCGCCGCTGGACACCCAGGAACGACAGCGGTCCACCCCGCCCCCGGCCGGCACCCCGCAGGAGGAGCCGGACCGGCCCGCCGTCACCCCGCAGAGCCCTCCGGAGCCGGACCAGCCGGGCCCGCCCACCGCCGCCCCGGCAGCGCCGCACCAGGAACTGTCCACAGCGGCCAGCATCGCCATCCCGGAGCAGCCGACCGGCCAGCCGCCGTCGGAGCCGAAGCCGCCGACCGGCCAGCCGACGCCGGAGCCGCCGAGCGCACCCGATGTCGCCACCCCGGCGGCGCAGGAAACGCGGGAACGGCTCACCACCGACGGGACCGGCACGGCGACTCCGCCCGGAACGCGGGAGCAGGACCGGGCCACCACCGCCACGGCGGGCGACGGCGCCGCCGTACCGCCCCCGGTCGGGGCCACCCCGATGGACGGCACCGGAAAGCAGCCCTCCGCCGGGGCCACCGACGCCGATCGGGACCAGGCCCAGCCGGCCCCGGCCACGGACACCCCGCAGGAACACGCCCAGCCGGCCCCGGACGCCCCGGGCGAGCAGGACCAGCCGGCCCCGGACGCCCCGCAGGAGCGGGCTCCGGCGGCCACGGACGCTCCCCAGGAGCCGGTCAAGCCGGCCACCGACACCCCGGGCGGCGCGTCGAAGAGCGTGAACCCGGCCGTCCTGCAGGGCGACCCGGAGCAGGTCCTGGCCGCGTACCGGTGGCGGCTGGACCCGGAGACGTTGCGGGAGGTGGCCGACGACCCGGACGAGCTGCGGGTGCTGCGGCGCCGGCTGACCGAGAAGCTCGGCGCGTCCCTCGACAACCGCGCCCGGGCCCGGCTGCTGAGCCTGCGTGCGGTGGCCTCCCGCATCGTCGGTGACCTGGACGACGCGCTCGCCGACGGGCGGCTCGCCCTGACGTACGCGGAGGCGACGGGCGAGCTGCGCCGGACGGCGCTGGCCCGCGCCCGGCTGGCACAGGTGCTCCGCTGGCGGGGTGAGTTCGCCGAGGCGGACCGGCTCTTCGCCGAGGCCAACTCCACCGAGCTGCCGGCCCCGTTGCGGGCGGCGCTGCACGAGCACGCGGGCCGGTCCTGCTACGACCAGGGACGGCTGATGGAGGCGTGCGAGCACTTCGAGCGGGCGCTCGACCTGCGCCGCGGCGACGACCCGGAGCTGACCGCACGGATCCGCACCGGCCTGGACGCCGTGCACGCGCGGGCGACCTCGCGGGGCGGCTTCGGGCCGTACCCCCGGAGCCGGGAGGAGGTGCGGCGCGGCCGCCGGTCGCCGGTGCCCACGCACGACGGCGGCCTGGACCGCTGGGGGTACGCCGACGCCGACGGCGAGCTGGTGCTCGGCTACGAGTATGCCGAGGCGCAGCCGTTCCACGAGGGGATGGCCTGGGTACGCCGCGTCGACTCCCCCGGCTGGGAGCTGATCGACGAGCGGGGCGGCACCCTGATCGGCCCGTCGTACGCGGCGGTGCGGGCCTTCGCCGACGGCCTGGCCTGGGTGTCGCGCGGCGGTGAGGCCGACTGGATGGCGATCGACGCCGAGGACACCGTGGTGGTGCCGGGGGCGGGTTTCGAGGAGGTCCGGCCGTTCCGTGGCGGCGTGGCCGCGGTGCGCCGCGGCGGCTGGGGCGCGGTGGACCGCTACGGCCGGATGATCGTGCCGGGCCGGTACCACGGCTTCGCCACCACCCTGGTCGACGGCCGCCGCTTCGACGGTTTCACCGACGAGGGGCTGGCCGTGGTGGACCTGGCCGGTCGGCGGGGCGTGGTGGACCGCAACGGCAAGGTGCTGGTGCAGCCGGCCCACCGGGCGCTGGTGATCCATCCGGTGGCGTTCCTGGTCTCGGACGGCGCCGGCCGCTGGGGCGCGCTGGACCGGCGCGGCGAGCCGCTGATCGACCCGGTGCACCCGGGGCGGGAGGCGGTCGTCGCCGAGCTGGACCGGCTGCTGACCGACGCCCACCCGGTGCTCTGACCCGCTGGCCGGTGTTCATGATCCGGTCGGGCTAGGGTCGGGGCATGGAATTCCGACACCTAGGCCGCTCCGGCCTGCTGGTCAGTGAGATCTCGTACGGCAACTGGATCACCCATGGCTCCCAGGTGGAGGAGGACGCGGCGCTGGCCTGCGTCCGGGCCGCCCTGGACACCGGCATCACCACTTTCGACACCGCCGACGTGTACGCGGCCACCCGCGCCGAGGAGGTGCTCGGCAAGGCCCTCGCCGGCGAGCGCCGTGAGGGCGTCGAGATCTTCACGAAGGTCTACTGGCCCACCGGCCCGGGTCGCAACGACCGCGGCCTGTCCCGCAAGCACATCATGGAGTCGATCAACGGCTCGCTGCGCCGGCTGCGCACCGACTACGTGGACCTCTACCAGGCCCACCGGTACGACTACAGCACCCCGCTGGAGGAGACGATGGAGGCCTTCGCCGACATCGTGCACGCCGGCAAGGCCCACTACATCGGCGTATCCGAGTGGAAGGCGTCGCAGCTCCGCGAGGCCCACCAGCTCGCCCGTGAGCTGCGCATCCCGTTGGTCTCCAACCAGCCGCAGTACTCGATGCTGTGGCGGGTCATCGAGGCCGAGGTCGTCCCCGCCAGCGAGGAGCTGGGCGTCGGGCAGATCGTCTGGTCGCCGATGGCGCAGGGCGTCCTCTCCGGCAAGTACCTGCCGGGTCAGCCCCCGCCGGCCGGTTCCCGGGCCACCGACGAGAAGTCGGGCGCCGGGTTCATCGCCCAGTGGCTGACCGACGAGGTGCTGACCCGGGTGCAGCGGCTCAAGCCGCTGGCCGAGCAGGCCGGGCTGACCATGCCGCAGCTCGCCCTGGCCTGGGTGCTGCAGAACCCGAACGTCTCCTCGGCGATCGTCGGCGCCTCCCGCCCGGAGCAGGTGCACGACAATGTCAAGGCGGCCGGGGTGAAGCTCGACGCCGAGCTGATGAAGGCGATCGACGAGATCGTCGAGCCGGTCACCGAGCGCGACCCGGCGAAGACCGAGAGCCCGGCCCAGCGGCCCTGACGCCCACCCGGTCCGGCCGGCCCGTCGGGGCCGGCCGGACCGGCCAGCGGGCCGCTCAGCCCTGCCAGAAGCGGATCTGGTCCAGGCCCAGGGCGTAGAGCCAGCTCGGCAGGCCGAGCAGGTCGCCGACCGCGAAGACGGCGCCGAAGAACCAGCCGCCGATGCGCGGGTTCCACAGCAGCACGAAGAGCAGGATGAAGCCGTACGGGGCGAACATGTCGTACATCCGCCGCCACTGCGGGTTCAGCCAGGGCTGGATCATGTTGCCGCCGTCCAGCCCGGGCACCGGGAGCAGGTTGAGCACGCTCGCGGTGAGCTGCAGGAACGCCAGCAACGCCACCCCGGCCCAGAACTGGACCGGCCCGCCGAAGACCTCCGAGCCGATCCGCAGCGCCGCCACCAGCACCAGCGTGAACAGCACGTTGGTGGCCGGGCCGGCGAGGCTGACCAGGGTGTGCCGCAGCCGACCCGGGATGGCGTGCCGGTCCACCCAGACCGCGCCGCCGGGCAGGCCGATGCCGCCGAGCAGCACCACCACGACCGGCAGCGCGATCGACAGCAGCGGGTGGCTGTACTTCAACGGGTTCAGCGTCAGGTAGCCCCGGTGGGCGATGTCCCGGTCGCCGGCCCGGAACGCGACCACCGCGTGGGCGTACTCGTGCAGGCAGAGCGAGACCACCCAGCCCGAGACGACGAAGAGGAAGATGTCGAACCGGACGTTGCCGTACCCGTTCCAGGCCATCACCCCGGAGGCCACGAAGAGCGCGACCAGAGCGAGGAAGATCGGGCTGGGCCGGAACGCCGCCCTGGGCACGCCGAGAACCAGCGGCTCACCCCCCGGGCGGTCGTAGCCCATCACTCCGCCGTCGGCAGCAGGCTCATCCGGTACTCCACCCGGTCGTCCTCCACCAGCGCGACCGAGGTGACGCCGGACGCCGCGAGCTCCCGCCAGGTCTGGCCGATCCACGATTCGGCGTCCGCCTGGCTGCCGAACGTCTCCGCCGGTCCCTCGACCGACGCGCCGTCCGTGCCCTCGTACCGCCAGCTCCACGCCATGCCGCGTCTCCCCTCGCCGCTCCACCGTCCCCGGGGGACGGACCCCCGCAAGCGTAGTCGGCCGGTCGCGCGACGGCCCGACGCTCACCCCCACCGGCACCGGGGGCGGCCATCGGCCACTTCGCGCCGGGGCCGGCGGTACCCGCGTGACGTGGGGCGCGGAGACCGGCGGCGCCGGTGGCGGCGGCGGTTCGCGCACGGCGACCGGACACGGGCCGGCGGGCGGCTCCGCGCCCGGCGGCTTTAAGGTACGGGCATGTCCGTTGACGGGTGGCACACGATCCTGGTGCTCGGCGGTATCCGCTCGGGCAAGTCGGAGTTCGCCGAGTCCCTGGTGGCCGACGCCCCCACCGTCCGCTACGTGGCGACGGCCGCCGACGCCGACCCGGGCGACGCCGAGTGGGCCGCCCGGCTGGCCGCGCACCGGGATCGCCGGCCCGGCGGCTGGACCACCGAGGAGACCGCGACGGATCCCCGCCGGCTCGCCGACGTGATCTCCTCCGCCGGCCCGAACGAGACGCTGCTCGTGGACGATCTGGGCGGCTGGGTGACCGTGCTGCTCGACCCGGCCCACCAGCCCGCCGACGACGTGGCCACCATCGCCGAGCTGGCCGCCGCGGTCCGCGACAGCGCGGCGCGGATCGTGCTGGTCAGCCCCGAGGTGGGGCTCTCGCTGGTGCCCACCACTCCGCTGGGGCGGGCGTTCACCGACGCGCTCGGCGCGGCGAACCGGGCCGTCGCCGACGCCTGCGACGCGGTGGCGCTGGTGATCGCCGGCCAACCGGTCTGGCTCAAGCCCGCCGCCGGGCCGCGCGCCACCGGCGTACCCACCCAGGCCGCGCCCTCGACCCGCGCCAACGGAACGACGGCGGAGCCGGAGACCCCGCTGCCGGACGTGCTGACCCCCACCGTGCCGGCGAGCACCGGCGGGAAGGCCGGCGGCGACGGCACCGCGTGGGCGGCGCCCACCATGGCGCTGCCGATGGTCGCCACCGGCCTGGTCATCCAGCCCGGCATGGAGCTGCCGATGCCCGACGAGTACGCCGGGCCGCAGGCCATCGACCGGCTCGCCAGCCTGGACGTGCCGGGGGCCGGGCTGGGCGTGCTGGAGCGGGTGGTCGGCTTCGCCGCCGCCACCCAGGGCACCGCGACCCCCCGCGCCTGGGGTTCGGTGCGGGTGCTGCTGCTGCACGGCGACCACGAGGGCGGCGCCGCCGCCGGCACGGTGCCCGGCGAGTCGTCGCGGCGGGCCCGGCAGGCCCGCGCGGGGCGAGGCGCGCTGGCCCGGCTGGCCGCGGAGAGCGGCGCGAGCCTCCAGGTGGTGGACGCCCCCTCGGCGGCTCCCATCGAGGAGGGGCCGGCGGTGAGCCCCGCCGCGGTCGAGTCGGCCCTGCGGCACGGCTGGCGGCTCGCCGAGGAGGCCGCCGACGCGGGCGTGGAGCTGCTGGTGCTGGGAGCGTGCGGCGCCGGCACCGAGGCCGCCGCCGCCGCGGTGCTCGCGGCGACCGCCGGCGCGGAGCCCCCGGCGGTGCTGGGCCGGGTGGTGACCGCCAACGGCGAGATCGACGACGCGGCGTGGATGGTCCGCTGCGCGGCGGTCCGGGACGCGCTGCACCGGACCCGGCGCTCCCCCCGGGACGCCAAGGACGTGCTGGCCGAGCTGGGTGGCGGCGACATCGCGGTGGCCACCGGCGTGCTGCTCGGCGCGACCGCCCGCCGGGTGCCGGTGCTGCTCGACGGCCCGGTCGGTCTGGCCGCCGGCATGGTGAGCCGGGACCTGGCCGGGCAGGCCCGGCACTGGTGCCTGCTGGCCGACCACGGCGGCCACCCGGCCGTCCGGCTCGCCGCCGACGTGCTCGGCCTGAACCCCCTGCTGGACCTGCGGCTCGACCTGGGCGAGGGGGCGAACGCGCTGGCCGCGCTGCCGCTGCTGCGGTCGGTGCTGGCGCTGGCCGCCGCCCTGCCGGTGCACCCCCGGCTCGGCGGCGGCGAGGAGGAACCGGACTTCACCGAGCCGGAGCCCGCCGGTCCGGGGCCGGCCACCACCGAGCCGGACTTCACCGAACCGGAACCGGCGGGCCCCGGCCCGGCCAGCACCGGGCCGGACTTCCCCGAGCCGGACTTCACCGAACCCGAACCGGCCGGGCCCGGCCCCACCAGCACCGGGCCGGAGCCGGAGCGCGACCCGTCCGGCTGGCGTGCCGGCTGAGCCGGGCCGCACCGACGGCCTGCGGCTGGCGCTGACCACCTTCACCACGCTGCCGGTGCGGGCGGGCCGGATCGACCGGAGCGTCGCGGGCACCGCGATGGCGCTCGCCCCGCTGGTCGGGGCGCTGCTCGGCGCGGTGCTGGCGGGGGTGCTGCTGCTCCTCGGCGCGCTCGCCCCGCCGCTGGTCGCCGCCGGGGTCACCGTGGGGTGCGCCGCCCTGCTAACCCGGGGACTGCACCTGGACGGGCTGGCCGACACCGTCGACGCGCTGGGGTCGTACCGGCGGGGCGCGGCGGCGCTGGAGATCATGAAGAAGCCGGACGTGGGGCCGTTCGGGGTGGCCGCGCTGGTGGTCGTACTCCTGCTCCAGACGGCGGCGCTCGCGGAGCTGGTCGGGCGGTCCTGGCCGGCGGCGCTCGCGGCGGTGGTCGCGGCGACGGCGGCGGGGCGGCTCGGGGTGGCGGTGGCCTGCCGGCGGGGTGTGCCGGCGGCCCGGCCGGAGGGGCTGGGCGCGCTGGTCGCCGGGACCGTCGGGCCGGTCGCGCTGGCCGTCGGCACGGCCGCCGTCGCGCTCGCGGCGGTGCCGGCCGTGCCGGGCCGCCCGTGGCAGGGGCCGGTCGCCGTGCTGGCCGCCACGGCCGTCGCGGTGGGGCTGCTGCGCCACGTGGTACGTCGGCTCGGCGGGGTCACCGGCGACGTGCTCGGCGCCACCGTGGAGGTCGTCACCACGCTGGTCTACCTGGGACTGGTGCTGTCCGGCTGAACCGGACAGGTGGCGGCGGGTAGCGTTTGCCCCGACAGCACCGGCGCGGCCACCCGGGGGACGACTTGCTCATCACGGACGACTTCCTGCCCGTTCCGGTTCCGGAGTCGCTGAGCGCGACCTACCTGGTGCCGATGGCGGGGTTGCCGCGGGTGAGCCCGAAGACGGCGGTGCAGGCCCTGGCCGGCCGGCTGGCCGAGCCGGTGCACGGGCTGGCCCGGCAGATGCTCGACAGCCCGCTGATGACCGTGGACACCCGGACGGTCGACGAGTTCCCGCAGTTGCCGCCGGACCTGCTCACCGCGTTCGGCGCCACCGAGGCGCAGCTGGGCCGCCTCGCCGCGGCGAGCCACCTGGTGGTGGTGCAGGCCGAGTACCGGCCGGGGTGGCCGCCGGCGCACGAGTGGTCGGCCCGGGCGGTCGCCGCGGCGGTCGCCGAGTCGGTCGACGGTGATGTGGTGGACGTGTTCGGCCTGCAGTTCCTGGACCCGGCGGCCGCGCTGCGCTCGCTGCCGGACGCGCAGGGCCGGGTACGCCTGGTCGACTGGGTACTCGTCCCCTACTCCTCCGACGCGGAGGGGCTCTGGTTCACCACCAAGGGGCTGCGCCGGTTCGGGCTGCTGGAGTTGCAGACCCAGGGCGTGCCGGACCACCTCACCCGGGCCTGGGGCGCGGTGATGACCGGGGCGGCGCGACGGCTGCTGCGGGACTGGACCGACGGGCTGGCCGGCGACGAGGTGCCCGCGTTCGTGCAGCTGCCGGTGCTGGCCACCGTCACCGGGCACGACATCGCGGTGGCGTACGGCAACCCGGAGCAGCACGGCGCGACCGCCCCGGTGCTGCTCCGGCTGGAGCTGGACCCGGCCACCGACCCGGAGGGCGACTCGTTTCTCAGCCTGCGCCCGCCGCCGGGGCACACCGGGCCGGCCGGCAAGTACTTCGCCGCCGCCTGCGCGACGCTCTTCTCCGGCATCCAGCCGGACGTCCGCTACGCCCGCCCGGGCGACGCGATGAGCAGGGCGGTCGCCACCGCCCGGGCCGGGCTGGACGGCATCCGGGCCCGCTTCCTCGCCGACGACCTGCCGCCGGAGTCGCAGCTGGTGGTGAAGTACGGCCTCCCCGGCGACGAGGGCCCGGAGTACGTCTGGGCGGGGGTGACCTCGTGGGAGGCGCCGGAGCGGATCGTCGGCCACAGCGCCAGCGACGCCAACACCGACCCGACCGTGCGGATCGGCTCCCCGGTGGTGGTGGAGGCGAGCGACATCGTCGACTGGGCGATCCTCGACGGCACCGGCGTCATCGAGGGCGGCTGGACCCAGGCCGTCCTGGACGCCGGCGAACCCCCCGCCTGACCGCACCCACCCACGGCCCGACTCCGGCCCCGCCCCCGGCCCCGGCCCTGTTGATCATGAACTTGTTGCCGCGACACGCCGAGGCGAGCGACAACAACCTCATGATCAACGAGACGAACGGGGTCGGGGGTTACTTCACCGAGGGCTGGACGAAGGGGGGTCGGGTGACGCGCATCTGGGCGCGGCGGCCCCGGATGTCGACCTCGACCAGGTCGCCGTCGGCGATCCCCGGCTCGGTGTCCAGCAGGGCCAGGGCGACGCCCTGCTTCTTCGTGGGGCTGAAGGTGCCGCTGGTGATGACGCCGACCCGGTCGTCGCCCAGCAGGACGGTCATCCCGGGGCGCGGGATGGCACGGTCGACGGCCTCCAGGCCGCGCAGCGTACGCCGGGGACCGGCCGCCTTCTCCGCGAGCAGCGCGTCCCGGCCCCAGAAGGCCGGCTTGCCCCAGCCGACCGCCCAGCCCGAGCGGCCCTGCAGCGGGGTGATCTCCAGCGACAGGTCCTGCCCGTGCAGCGGGTAGCCCATCTCGGTGCGCAGGGTGTCGCGGGCGCCCAGGCCGCAGGCCCGCAGCTCGGCGTCGGCCGCGAAGAGGGCGTCCCAGACGGCCACCGAGTGCTCCGCCGGCACCACCAGCTCGTAGCCCAGCTCACCGGTGTAGCCGGTGCGGCACACGGTCAGCTCGGCGCCCTCCAGCGTCGCGGTGGAGAAGCTCATGTAGTCGTGCGCCACCGGCAGGCCCAGCGCGCCGAGCAGCTCCGCCGAGCGGGGGCCCTGCACGGCCAGCACGGCGTACGCCTCGTGCTCGTCGGTGACGGTGATCCCGGCCGGCGCGGCGGCGCGCAGCCGACGCACCACCTCGGCGGTGTTCGCCGCGTTCGGGATGAGGAAGACGTGCTCGTCGTCGTGCAGGTAGGCGATGATGTCGTCCACCACGCCACCGGTGGCCTCGTCACAGCAGAGCGTGTACTGCGCCCGGCCGGGACCGATCCGGCCCAGGTCGTTGCTGAGGCAGGCGTTGACGAACGCCGCGGCGCCCGGGCCGGCGACCCGCGCCTTGCCCAGGTGCGAGACGTCGAAGACGCCCACGGCCGTCCGCACCGCGGTGTGCTCCTTCAGCACGCCGCCGCCGGCGTACTCCAGCGGCATCTCCCATCCCCCGAAGGGGGCGAACTTGGCGCCGAGAGCGGTGTGCCGCTCGTGCAGCGGGGAACGGCGCAGCCGGGTCGCGGCGGCGTCGGAGGTCACGTCCGTCATGGGTGGCAACTTACCCGTGGCCGCACCGGTGGTTAGCATCGGCGGGACCCGTCATGAACAACGGCGGGACGCACCCGACGTCCGGCGGGTAGGTTGCCGCCGGAGACCTTCATCGCTGGTCCGCGACGACGCGACCGGCCCGGCCCGCCCGGAGTAGCTTCAGTGACATCGCCCCGCACCACCCTGAGCCTGGTCGACACCGACCCGGCCGAGCTCGCCGTCGACGCGATCGTGATCGGCGTGCACAGCCAGACCGGACAGCCGGCCGCCACGAACGGCCCCACCGGGACCCTGCTGCTGGCCGACGGCGCGGAGAGCATCGCGGCCGCCTTCGACGGCAAGCTGACCGAGACGCTGGCGCTGCTCGGCGCGACCGGCGGCCCGGGCGAGGTGATCAAGCTGGCCACGCTGGGCACCGTCACCGCGCCGATCGTGGCGGCCGTCGGGCTCGGCCCGGAGCCGACCGGCGCCGCCCCCGCCCCGGAGACGCTGCGCCGGGCGGCCGGCGCGGCCGTCCGGGCGCTGGCCGGGGCACCGCGGGTGGCGCTGAGTCTGCCCCTGCCGGACGACGCCGACGCCCCGGCCGCGCTGCGCGCGGTCGCCGAGGGCGCGCTGCTCGGCGGCTACCGCTTCGCCGGCTACAAGACCAAGCCGCAGCCGACCCGCCGGGAGCCGGTGGCCGAGGTGCTGATCGCCGTGCCGGACGCGGCCGAGGCGACCGCCCGGGGCGAGATCGAGCGGGCCACGGTGGTGGCCGGCGCGGTCCGCACCAGCCGGGACTGGGTCAACACCGCGCCGAACGAGCTGCGTCCGCCGGCCTTCGCCGAGGCCGTCGCCGCCGCCGCCCGCGAGGCCGGGCTCGGCGTGGAGGTGCTGGACGAGGAGGCGCTGCGGGCCGGCGGGTACGGCGGCATCATCGCCGTCGGGCAGGGCTCGGAGGCCCCGCCGCGCCTGGTCAAGCTCACGTACACCCCCGCCGGTGGCGGCACCGGCAAGCGGGTGGCGCTGGTCGGCAAGGGCATCACCTTCGACACGGGCGGCATCTCGATCAAGCCGGCCCAGGGCATGTGGGAGATGAAGTCCGACATGGCGGGCGCGGCGGCGGTCGGCGCGGCGATGATCGCGATCGCGGCGGTGCAGCCGTCGGTGGCCGTCACCGCGTACCTGCCGATGGCGGAGAACATGCCGTCGGGCACCAGCTACCGCCCGGGTGACGTGATCACCATGTACAACGGCAAGAAGGTGGAGGTGCTCAACACCGACGCCGAGGGCCGGATGATCCTCGCCGACGCGATGGCGCGGGCCTGCGAGGACGGTACGGACTACCTCTTCGAGACCTCCACCCTGACCGGCGGGCAGGTCGTCGCGCTGGGCAAGCGGATCGCCGGCGTGATGGGCACCCCCGAGCTGTGCGAGCGGGTCAGGGCCGTCGGCGAGTCCGTCGGCGAGCCCGCCTGGCCGATGCCGCTGCCGGACGAGGTCCGCAAGGGCATGGACTCCGACGTCGCGGACATCTCCCAGGTCAACGCCGGCATGGACCGGGCCGGTCACATGCTCCAGGGCGGGGTGTTCCTGCGCGAGTTCGTCACCGAGGACGTGGCCTGGGCGCACATCGACATCGCCGGACCGGGCTACCACTCGGGCGAGGCGACCGGCTACTGGACCAAGGGCGGCACCGGTGTACCGGTCCGCACCCTGGTGCAGCTGGTCGAGGACGTCGCCGCCAACGGCTGACGCCCACCCGCGACCTTCGACGGGGCGGCTCCCACCCGGGAGGCGCCCCGTCGGCGTCCCCCGCCCCGGCACGCCGGTCAGGACCCGTTCACCCTCGGCCGTCCCGAGCCGATCCCGATCCCGAGGCTGACGGTTCGCCAGCCCCGTTTCGGGGGCCGGCGATCGAAGTCTGGAGTGAAGTTGCCGATCCGACGACTCTGTCGCGGGTCCTTTGGAGCTGATGTCGTAGACGACTCAGCTGATCACGGTTGGCGGACCGCCACAGCGGGGACAACCGGCACGCTGAGTCGTCAACGTCATCAGGTCCAAAGCGCAGCAAGCATGTCGGCGCCGCCGCCATCGCTCGCGAGCGCGATACCTCGCCCCGCCGTGCCGTCCCGCACGCTCTTGTCGCGTGTGGGGGTGTCCAGGTGCCGGGACACCCCGACCTGCCGCGAGTCGCGCGCCGCGCAGGGACGCCCGGCCGGGCGGCGAGGCAGGGCCGGGACGGGTCGTCAGAAGAGTTCGGGGCGGCGCTTGCGGCGTTCGTTGTAGTCGCGCATGCGCTGCGGATAACCCATCAGGCGGACGTCGTAGACGGGGATCGCCAGCTTGTGGGCGAAGCGCCGAGCGCCGTCGGGGCCGTCGATGCGGCGACGGGTCCACTCCCCGTCGTCGGCGATCAGCATGACCGTGGTCTCGGTGACCGTGGTCCGCGGCTCGATGTACGCCTCGACGCCGCGCCGCGTACGGACGAAGTTCTCCAGGTGGTCCAGGTCACCGCGGTCCGCGGCCCGGTCCCGGCCGACCGGCTCGGTCCGCCTGCGTCGTCGGAACAGCCCCACCCGATCCCTCTCCTCCCCCGGCGTCATCGAAGACGGTGCCAAGCGTACGTCCCGAGGACGTGTCGTTGGGCACCTCGGTACGCGCTGCGCATCCCCTAGTGACAAGATGACCGAGGTGGGGTGTGTTCCTGTGACCCCGCCGTGACCCCCCGATGCAGCGACGCGACCTGGGAGTTGGACGTGAGCGAGCCGAACGAAGCGACCTTCGACATCGTCATTCTCGGAGGTGGCAGCGGCGGCTACGCGACCGCACTGCGCGCCGCCCAGCTGGACCTCTCCGTCGCGCTGATCGAAAAGGGCAAGCTCGGCGGCACCTGCCTGCACAACGGCTGCATCCCGACCAAGGCGCTGTTGCACGCCGCGGAGATCGCCGACCAGACCCGCGAGTCGGAGCAGTTCGGCATCAAGGCCGAGCTGGTCGGCATCGACATGGCGGGGGTCAACTCGTACAAGGACGGCGTGATCTCCCGCCTGTACAAGGGCCTGCAGGGCCTGGTGGGCGGCACCAAGAACATCACCTTCGTGGCCGGCGCCGGCAAGCTGGTCGGCAAGAACGTGGTCGAGGTCGACGGCAAGCGCTACACCGGCCGCAACGTCGTCCTGGCCTCCGGCTCGTACGCCAAGAGCCTGCCCGGCCTGGAGATCGACGGCGAGCGGATCATCACCAGCGACCACGCGCTGACCCTGGACCGGGTTCCGGCGTCGGTGATCGTGCTGGGCGGCGGTGTGATCGGCGTCGAGTTCGCCAGCGTGTGGAAGTCCTTCGGCGTGGACGTCACGATCGTCGAGGCGCTGCCCCGCCTGGTCGCCGCCGAGGACGAGGAGTCGTCCAAGGCGCTGGAGCGGGCCTTCCGCAAGCGGAAGATCAACTTCAAGGTCGGCAAGCCGTTCGAGAAGGTCGAGAAGACCGAGAAGGGCGTCAAGGTCACCATCGCCGGCGGGGACACCGTCGAGGCCGAGCTGCTGCTGGTCGCCGTGGGTCGCGGCCCGAACACCGCCAACCTCGGGTACGAGGAGCAGGGCGTGAAGATGGACCGCGGCTACGTGCTGACCGACGAGCGGCTGCGCACCAGCGTGCCGAACGTCTACGCGGTCGGCGACATCGTGCCCGGCCTCCAGCTCGCCCACCGGGGCTTCCAGCAGGGCATCTTCGTCGCCGAGGAGATCGCCGGCCAGAACCCGGCCGTGATCGACGAGGCCGGCATCCCGCGGGTCACCTACTCCGACCCGGAGCTGGCGTCGGTGGGTCTGACCGAGGCGAAGGCCAAGGAGCAGTACGGCGCCGACAAGATCAAGACCTACAACTACAACCTGGGTGGCAACGGCAAGAGCCAGATCCTCAAGACGGCCGGCTTCGTGAAGCTGGTCCGGGTGGAGGACGGCCCGGTGGTCGGCGTGCACATGGTCGGCGCCCGGGTCGGTGAGCTCATCGGCGAGGCGCAGCTCATCTACAACTGGGAGGCGTACCCGGCCGAGGTGGCGCAGCTCGTGCACGCCCACCCGACGCAGAACGAGGCCCTGGGCGAGGCGCACCTGGCCCTCGCCGGCAAGCCGCTGCACGCGCACGCCTGATCGAGAACCTATTCCGCGGCGTCCGGCGGCAGACGGGCGAGATCGCACCAGGGGAATGAAGGAGTCATAAGAGATGCCGGTATCGGTCACCATGCCTCGGCTCGGCGAGAGCGTCACCGAGGGCACCGTCACGCGCTGGCTCAAGCAGGAGGGCGACACCGTCGAGGTCGACGAGCCGCTGCTCGAGGTGTCGACCGACAAGGTCGACACGGAGATCCCGTCCCCCGCGGCGGGTGTGCTGAGCCGGATCGTGGTCGGCGAGGACGAGACCGCCGAGGTGGGCAGCGAGCTGGCCGTCATCGCCGGTGAGGGCGAGGAGGCCGGTGGCGGCGAGGCCGCCCCGCAGCAGGCGGCCGAGCCGGCCGCCGAGCCCACCGCCGCCGCCGAGGGCACCGGCCCGGAGCCGGAGCGGGAGCAGCCCGCCCCGCAGCAGCCGGAGGCCGCGGCCGCCCCGGCGCCGTCGGGCGAGGGCACCCCGGTCAAGATGCCGGCCCTGGGCGAGAGCGTGACCGAGGGTACGGTCACCCGCTGGCTCAAGCAGGTCGGCGAGACCGTCGAGGTGGACGAGCCGCTGCTGGAGGTCTCCACCGACAAGGTCGACACGGAGATCCCGTCGCCGGTGGCCGGCACCGTCCTGGAGATCAAGGTCGCCGAGGACGAGACCGCCGAGGTCGGCGCCGACCTGGCGATCATCGGCGCGGCCGGAGCCGCCCCGGCCGAGGCGAAGCCCGAGCCGAAGCCGGAGCCCAAGGCCGAGCCGAAGCCGGAGCCCAAGCCGGAGCCGAAGGCCGAGGCGAAGCCGGAGCCCAAGGTCGAGGAGCCGACCCCGGGCATGTCGTACAACGAGCCGGCCGCGGAGGCCGAGGTCGCGGCGGAGCCGGTCAAGGCCGAGCGGGAGGCGCAGCCGTCCGCCCCGACCCCGACCCCGCAGCGTCCCTCCGCGCCCGCCCAGGGTGGCGGCGAGGAGGCGGCCGGTTACGTGACCCCGCTGGTCCGCAAGCTGGCCAGCGAGCACGGCGTCGACCTCTCCTCGGTCAAGGGCACCGGCGTCGGTGGCCGGATCCGCAAGCAGGACGTGCTGGAGGCGGCGGAGAAGGCGAAGGCGGCCAAGGCCGCGCCGGCGCCGCAGCCGGCCGCCGCGGCGGCCCCGGCCAAGCCGGCCGCGAAGCCGCAGCCGAGCAGCAAGCGGGGCACCACCGAGAAGCTGCCCCGGATCCGCAAGGCCATCGCCAAGCGGATGCACGAGTCGCTGCACGAGATGGCGCAGCTCACCACGGTGATCGAGGTGGACGTCACCAGGATCGCCAAGCTGCGGGCCCAGGCGAAGGACTCCTTCCAGCAGCGGCACGGCGTGAAGCTGTCCTTCCTGCCGTTCTTCGCCCTGGCGGCCGTCGAGGCGCTCCAGACGCACCCGATCGTCAACGCCAGCATGGACCTGGAGGGTGGGACGATCACCTACCCGGACGCCGAGCACCTGGGCATCGCCGTGGACACCGAGCGGGGCCTGCTGGTCCCGGTCATCCACAACGCCGGTGACCTCAACCTCGGCGGCATCGCCAAGCGCGTCGCCGACCTGGCCGAGCGCACCCGGACCAACAAGATCAGCCCGGACGAGCTCGCCGGCGCGACCTTCACGCTGACCAACACCGGCAGCCGGGGCGCCCTCTTCGACACCCCGATCGTGCCGTCGCCGCAGTCGGCGATGCTCGGCACGGGTGCCGTGGTGAAGCGCCCGGTCGTGGTCAACGACCCGGAGCTGGGTGAGGTCGTCGCGGTCCGCTCGATGGTCTACCTGGCCCTCTCCTACGACCACCGGCTGATCGACGGCGCGGACGGGGCCCGCTTCCTGGCCGCGGTCAAGGAGCGCCTGGAGGGTGGCAACTTCGAGGCCGAGCTGGGCCTCTGACTCTCCCGCGTACGCAGGGCGCCCCGGTCACACCGACCGGGGCGCCCTGCGCCGTTTCGCTCCGCGTACGGCGACCCGAGCCAACGCGACCTCGCCGGCCGGCTGCCGGCCTGCTGATGGACGGCCTGCGGCACCGCGCCGCAGGCTGAGGGAATCGCCTCCGGGCCGACCGCGCGCTGCGAGAGTGGACGGGTGGGCAGCGGGCAGTGGAGGCGGCGCGGGACGCTGGGGCCTGCCGTCGCAGTCGCCCCCGGCGCCCGGGTGGACCGCTTCGAGGTCTTCTTCGACCTGGTCTTCGTCTTCTCGTTCTTCATCATCACCCGGGCCACCGCCGTCGAGATCACGGGTTCGGCGCTGCTGCACGGCATGCTGGTCCTGGCGGTGCTCTGGTGGGCCTGGGTGGTGCACAGCGTGGTGGCCACCCGGGTGCGGCTCGGCGAGGGTTTCGTACCGGTGCTGATGGTCGTCGGGATGGCGGCTCTGTTCAGCTTCGCGCTGGCCCTGCCGCAGGTGTTCGCCGACCCCCGCGCGGGCGCGGCCGGCCCGGTGGTCGTGGCGGTCAGCTACGTGGTGATCCGCGCGGTGCACTTCGTCCTCTACCTGCACGTCGTGCGGGAAAGCCCACGGGAACGCAGGCAGCTGATCCGGTTCGCCCCGGAGATGGTGTTCAGCACCCTCCTGCTGCTCGCCGCGGCGTTGATCCCCGCCCGGATCGACGACCTCGACCTGGCGGGCATGGTGCGCGACGGCCTCTGGCTCTGCGTGGTGGTGCTCCAGTACGGGTCCGGTCTCCTGGGCGGCGCCGGGGGCTGGGGGGTGGCGTCAGCCGAGCACTGGACGGAACGCTACGAACTCATCCTGATCATCGCGCTGGGCGAATCGGTCATCTCGGTCGGCGTCGGCAGCAACCTGCTCGGCCAGCCGCCGACCTGGCCGGCGGTCGCGGCGGCGACGCTGGGCATCTTCTTCACCGCCGCGCTCTGGTGGGCCCACTACGACGTCATCGGGCCGGCCGCCCGGATCGCCCTGCACGTCGCCGAGGGTCGGGAACGGGTGGCGATGGCCCGGGACGCGTACGCCTACCTCTACCTGCCGATGATCGCCGGGATCATCCTCTTCGCCCTGGGTTCGGAGGGCATCGTCCACGACATCGCCGACCCGTCCGTGCCGCTCACGGAGCCGGCGCACGGCCCGAGCGTGCCCCTGCTCTTCGGCGGGGTGATCTGCTACCTGTGCGGCAACATGCTGTTCCAGTGGCGCACGCTGCGCACGCTGTCCTGGACCCGGGTCGCCGCGGTGCTCCTGCTCGCCCTCGGCATCCCGGTCGGCTTCCACCTGCCCGGGCTGGCCACACTCACCCTGCTCACCGCGATCTGCGTCGGGCTGGTGGTGGTCGAGGTGGTCACCATGGAGGAGGGCCGGCGCGCGCTGCACCAGGTGGTCTTCCACGAGAAGACCACCCACGAGGCGCACGAGGCGGCCTACCGGGCCCAGTGGAAGGAGACCGGGACGGACGGGATGGGCACCTCGACATAGCCGGCCCACGGCGGGGGCGGATTCGCCGGTCAGCAGAATCGGCCCGCCCGGGCTGGCCGGCGGCCCCTCGGCGGTACAGGCTGGCCCGGTGACCGTCTTCTCGCTCCAGGCCACCCCCACCGACGCGGCGACCTGGCTCGACCTGGCCCGGCGGGCCGAGTCGGCCGGCTACGCCGCGCTGCTCGCCGCCGACCACCCCGGCGTCGTGACCTCCCCGTTCGTCGCGCTGGCCGCCGCCGCGTCGGTGACCTCGACGATCGGCCTCGGCTCGTACGTGTCGAACCTGGGCGTGCGCGAGCCCCTGCTGCTCGCCACCGACATGGCCACCCTCGACCTGGTCTCCGGCGGGCGGGCCCGGCTCGGCGTCGGCGCCGGCCACACCCCGGCGGAGTGGCGCGCCGTCGGCCGCGAACGCCCGGACGTGGCCGGCCGGGTACGCCGCTGCGTGGCGGTGGCCGAGGCGGTCCGCGCCCTGCTCGACGGCGCGGAGGTCACCGTGGACTCCCCCGAGCTGACCGTCCGGGAGGCCCGGCTGACCGCGCCGCGCCCGGTGCAGGAGCGCATCCCGCTGACCATGGGCACCGCCAACTCGACGCTGCTGCGCTGGGCCGGCGCGCACGCCGACGTGGTCGGCCTGACCGGCTTCGGGCGTACCCTCGCCGACGGCCACCGCCACGACGCGCGGTGGCGGGCCGACCAGATCGAGGCGCAGCTCGCCTGCGTCGCCGCGGGCGCGGCGGGCCGGGACGACCCGCCCGCGCTGGAGGCGCTGGTGCAGCGGGTGGTGGTCACCGACGACGCGGAGGCCGCCGCGGCGGCGCACGCCCGCGACGTCGGCCTCACCGTCGCCGAGCTGCTCGCCACGCCGTTCGTGCTGGTCGGCACCGTCGACGAGATCGTCGCGGCGGTCGCCGGGCACGAGCGCCGCTGGGGCGTCACCCGCTTCGTGGTACGCCGGGACGCCCTCGAACCGCTCGCCCCGGTGCTGGCCCGCCTCGCGTCGCCGGGACCACCGGCCGCCGGCGCGGACGCCTGAGCGCCGACACGGCCGGCGGCGGCTCGGCGCCACCGGCGGCGGGCCGGGCGGGTCGTCCTGTCGGACGCTTTGGAGCTGATGACGTAAGCGACTCACCGAGCGGCCCCTGCGGCCGGCGTCAGCGGCAGACCCGACCCGGGAAACGGATCAGCCGATCGCTCGTCCCCGGTCCCCGTCGGCGCCCTGGTAGAAGCGGATCTTCTCCCGGAGGTGGTCGTACTGGCGGCGGAGCAGGCGCAGCTGCTCCTCGACCCGCTCCGCGTGCCGTTCCAGCAGGGCCTGGCGGTCGCCCGCGGTGTGCTCTCCCTGCCGGGCGAGGTCGGCGTACCGGCACATCTCGGCGATCGGCATGCCGGTGTCGCGCAGGCAACGGAACAGCAGCAGCCAGCTCAGGTCGTCGTCGGTGAAGACCCGGCGCCCGCCGGAGGTACGGCCGATGTCGCTGAGCAGGCCGATCTTCTCGTAGTAGCGGAGGGTGTCGAGGCTGAACCCGCTGCGGCTCGCGGCCTCCGAGGGGGAATATCCGCTCATGTCGCCGGATGCTAGCGGTTGACCTGGAGCGCGCTCCAGGTTGAATGCTGGTCGGCATGACGATGACACGGACACTGGGCCGCAGCGGCATCGAGGTCGGCGCGGTCGGCATGGGGTGCTGGGCGATCGGCGGGCCGTTGTGGGGCGACGGCGGCCAGCCGTTCGGCTGGGGCGAGGTGGACGACGACGAGTCGGTGCGCACCATCCACCGCGCCCTCGACCTCGGCGTCACCCTCTTCGACACGGCCAGCAACTACGGCGCCGGGCACAGCGAGCGGGTCCTCGGCCGCGCCCTCGCCGGCCGCCGCGACCGCGCGGTGCTCGCCACCAAGTTCGGCAACCGCTCGGACGAGGCGACCCGGCGGTGGATCGGCACCGACCCGAGCCCGGCCCACGCGGTGGCCAGCCTGGAGGAGTCACTGCGCCGGCTCGGCACCGACCATGTCGACCTCTACCAGCTGCACATCAACGAGCTGCCGGCGTCCGCCGCGCTCGACCTGGTCGACACCCTGGAGGCCCTGGTCACCCAGGGCAGGATCCGCGCGTACGGCTGGAGCACCGACAACCCGGCGTCGGCGCGGACGTTCGCCGAGGGCGGCCCGCACTGCGCCGCGATCCAGCACGACGAGTCGGTGCTCAGGGACAACGCCGAGATGCTGGCGGTCTGCGACGCGCTCGACCTGGCCAGCCTCAACCGGGGGCCGCTCGCCATGGGCCTGCTCACCGGCGCGACCCGGAACGTGGGCCCGGACGACGTGCGCGGGAGGGCCCCCGACTGGCTGGTCTGGTTCGCCGACGGGCGCCCCACGCCGCAGTGGTCGGCCCGGGTCGCCCAGATCCGGGAGGCGCTCACCGCCGACGGTCGTACCCTCGCCCAGGGCGCGCTGGGCTGGCTGCTCGCCCGCAGCCCGCGGACGGTGCCCATCCCCGGCTGCCGCACCGTCGCGCAGGCCGAGGAGAACTTCGGCACGCTCGCCCGGGGCCCGCTGCCGGCCGAGGCGTTCGCGCAGGTGGAGCGCCTCCTCGCCGACCTGCGCGGGGCGCCGGTCGGCTGAGCCGGGGGCGAGGCCCGGAAACGAGGCCGGTGGGGCGGGTCGGGTCGCGGCCGCCCCACCGGGCCGCCCGACGGCGGGGAGAACGGTGAAGCGGGTGAACGCATCCGTTCGGTGTCCCGTACCCGAAGATATGAGCATGCGGATCCTCATGGCCGGCGCGTCCGGCTTCCTCGGCACCCGGCTGGTCGACCGCCTCACCGCCGACGGACACCAGGTCGCCCGGCTGGTCCGGCGCGCGCCGCGCACCTCCGACGAACACCGGTGGAACCCGTCCGCCGCGCAGCTCGACCCGGCCGTGGTGGCCGGGGCCGACGCGGTGGTGAACCTGGCCGGCGCCGGGGTCGGCGACAAGCGCTGGACCGACGAGTACCGGCAGCTGATCCGGACCAGCCGGGTGGACACCACCAGCACCCTGGCCATCACCATCGCCGGCCTGCCGGCCGCGGACCGGCCGGCGGTGCTGCTCAACTCCTCCGCCGTCGGCTGGTACGGCAACACCGGCGACCGGGTGGTGGAGGAGGACGCTCCGGCGGGTGAGGGCTTCCTCGCCGACGTCTGCCGGGTCTGGGAGGCGGCGACCCGGCCGGCCGAGGACGCCGGCGTACGGGTGGTGCGGCTGCGCACCGGGCTGCCGCTGCACCGCGACGGCGGCCTGCTCAAGCCGCAGCTGCTCCCGTTCAAGCTGGGCATCGCCGGAAAGCTGGGCAACGGCCGGCAGTGGCTACCCTGGATCTCCATGCGGGACTGGCTGGACGCGACGGTGTTCCTGCTCGACCGGGGCGACATCGCCGGCCCGGTCAACGGGGTCGGCCCGAACCCGGTCACCAACGCCGAGTTCACCCGGGAGCTGGCCCGCCAGCTGCGCCGCCCCGCGATCATGCCGATCCCCGCGGTGGCCCTCAAGGTGGCCCTCGGCGGCTTCGCCCAGGAGGCCCTCACCAGCACCCGGGTCCTGCCCGGCGTGCTGACCAGGGCCCACTTCCACTACCACCACCCCGACCTGACCAGCGCCCTCCAGGCTGCCCTCACCGAATGACGCCGTCGATCATGACGTTGCCGCCCCGCACCGCGGGGTGTCGGGGCGACAACCTGATGATCAAAGGGGGTCAGCAGCCGATCACCCAGTAGTCGGGGGCGGTCTGCTTGAGGGTGGAGGTGGCGTAGGTGTTGTAGAGACCCATGCGCTGGTTGCTGCCGAGGGCGTACGCGTAGCCGCCGGAGGCGTAGGCGCGGCCGGCGGTGACGTGGGCGTAGTTGTTGGCGGTGACGCAGACCGGCGCGGCCGTGGGGCTCGGCGTGGGGGACGCGGTCGCCGTGGGGCTCGGCGTGACGCCGCCGTTGAGCCCGAAGAAGAGCGCGTCCCGGTAGGCCGAGCAGATGGTGTCCAGGAAGTACGACGTCGCGGTGCCGCACTGGTCGGCGCCGGTGCCGGGGTCGACCGGCGTGCCGTGCCCCATCCCGGAGACCCGGTAGAGCCGGACCGCGTCGTTGCCGTACACCTCCAGGCTGGTGCCGGCGGGCAGCGACGCCGTGCTGGTCGGGGTCTGCCCGACGCCGAGCACGTTGGTCCACTGGTCGCGGGACTCGGTGGCGTTCAGCGGGGCGACGGTGGTGTCGGAGGTGCCGTGCCAGATGGCCACCCGGGGCCGGCGGCCGGTGTAGCCGGAGTACGCGCCCCGGACCAGGTCACCCCAGGCGGCCGGGGTCTTGTCCACCCCGGGGTTCATGCAGGAGAACGCGTTGACGGTGCTGGTGGCGCAGCGGTACGGCAGGCCGGCGACCACCGATCCGGCGGCGAAGACGTCGGGGTAGGTGGCGAGCATGACCGCGCTCATCGCCCCACCGGCGGAGAGCCCGCTGACGTGGATCCGGCTGCCGTCCACCGCGTAGTTGGCCTTGGCGTGGTCGACCATCTGCTTGATCGACAGCGCCTCGCCCTGACCGCGCGCGGTGTCGCCGGCCTCGAACCAGTTGAAGCAGGAGTTGGCGTTGTTGGACGCGGACTGCTGGGGCACGATCAGGGCGAACTTCCACTGGTCGGCGTACTTGCGCCAGCCGGAGTTGGCGAAATAGCCGGCGGCGTTCTGGGTGCAGCCGTGCAGCAGGACGACGGCCGGCGCGTTGGCCGGCAGGCCGTCCGGGCGGTAGGCGTACATGGCGAGGTTGCCGGGGTTGGAGCCGAAGCCGGTGACCTGGGTCAGGGTGGCGGCCTGGGCGGGTGCGGCGACGGCGACCAGGGCGGTCGCGGCGAGCGCGACCCCGGCGACCGCGCCGGCGAGACGGGCGAGGATGGATGCGGGGCGGCGCACGGCGACCTCCTGTGGCGGTGTGTGAACTGGGTCACTTCCAAGTTGCCGCGACGTTACGTCGGTGTTTCCGACCTGCGACATGGCCGCCGCTCACACATTCGTCCACGCCGATGTGTGCGCGGCGGGCGTGGGGATCGCCGGGACCCCCTCCGACACCGGAGGCGTCCTCCTTGCCCCGTGTCCGGGCGGTGGGGGCGGATCCGGTTGGTAACGTCCGCTCCGTGCCGACCTCCCCCACCGTGGACGCCGACCAGCCCACCGCCGCGCCCACCGGCCGGAATCGTCGGGCCGACCTGGTCGTGGCGCTCGTCGCCCTGCTGCTGGCCGGCTGGGTCACCAGCGGCCTCTGGTCGGACCCGAACGGCCGGGCGATCACCGTCAACTCCAGCGACCAGGCGCTCTTCGAGTGGCTGCTCGCCTTCGGCGGGCACGCCATCACCCACGGGGAGAACCCGCTCTTCACCACCCTGATCAACGTTCCCGACGGGGTCAACCTCGCGGTCAACACCTCGGTCACCGTGTACGCGGCGGTCTTCGCCCCGCTGACGTACCTGATCGGGCCGCCGGCGACGTTCCTGGTGATCCTCACCCTCAACCTCGCCGCGACCGCGCTGGCCTGGTACTGGCTGCTCTCCCGGCACCTGGACCGCAGCCGGTTCGCCGCCGGGCTCGGCGCGCTCTTCATCGCCTACTCCCCCGGCATGGTGTCGCATGCCAACGCGCACCTCAACTGGACCGCCGGCTGGCTGGTGCCGCTGCTGGTCCACGCGGTGTTCGTACTGCGCCGGCCGGGGCGCTGGCTGCGCGGCGGGATCGTCCTCGGTGCGCTGGTGGCGGTCGCGTTCTCCATCGCCGCCGAGGGGCTCTTCTTCACCGCGCTGGCGCTGGGCGTGTTCCTCACCATCTGGTCGCTGCATCCGGCCCGACGGGCCGAGGCCCGGTCGGCGCTGCCCACCTTCCTGCGCGGGCTCGGGGTGGCCGCCCTGGTGGCCGGGGTGCTGCTGGCGTACCCGCTCTGGCTGCACTTCGCCGGGCCGCAGCGCTTCCACGGCACCGGATTCGACCCGGTCATCCACGCCGAGGACATCGCCGCGTTCGGGGCCTACCCGCAGCGCTCGCTGGCCGGCGAGGCCGGGTTGCGCACCTCGCTGGCGCCCAACCCGACCGAGGAGAACTCGTTCTTCGGGCTGCCGCTGCTGCTCCTCGCCGTCGCCTGCTTCGTGGCGCTGTGGCGGCGGGCCGACCCGGGCCGCCGGGCCACCCTCGCCGCGCTGGGCGGCACCGCCATGGTCTTCGCGGTGCTCTCCTGGGGGTCGCAGGCGAAGTGGAACGGGCGGCACACCGGGCAGCTGCTGCCGTTCGGGTTGCTCGACGACCTGCCGGTGGTCAACGCCGCGCTGCCGTCCCGGTTGGCGCTGGTGGTCGCGCCGATGATCGGCGTGCTGCTGGCGTACGCGATCGACCGGTTGCGGGCCGCGCCGCCGCGCCGGCGCGGCGCCCGGGCGGCGTGGGCGCTGGGCTTCGCGGCGGCGCTGCTGCCGCTGCTGCCCGTCCCGCTGCTGACCAGCACGCGCGAGCCGATCCCCGAGTTCATCACCGCCGGCACCTGGCGCGAGCACGTCTCGCCCGACGGGGTGCTCACCCCGCTGCCGCTGACCCTGGACGTCACCCCGGACGGGCAGCGCTGGCAGGCGTACGCCCTCGCCCACCGGCAGGGCGAGTTCCGCATCCCGGCCGGTTTCTTCCTCGGCCCGGGCGGCCCCGACGGGCGGGGCCGGATCGGCCCGCCGCCGCGCACCTTCGACACCCTGATGGACCAGGCCGGACGGACCGGTCTGGTGCCGATCATCACCGAGGGGAGCGTCCGGCTCTCCCTGGCCGACCTGCGGTACTGGGGCGTCGAGGCGGTCGTGCTGCCCGACCGGGTGCACGGCGCCAAGTACGACCTGGACGAGAACGCCCTGCGCCGCACCGCCACCGCCCTGCTCGGCCAGCCGCAGCGGGTCGACGACGTCTGGCTGTGGAAGGTGCCGCCGGCCTGACCCGCTGCTGGTCACCGCCCTGCTGGTCGGGCCGCGATGGCGACGAGGCTCACCCCGGGTGACGGCCACCGACGGGGCTAGGCTGGCGGGGTGACTACGACGACTTCCGGGGTGACGGCCGTCCGCGCCGGCCTGCTCGACTACCAGGCCGCCTGGGACGAGCAGCGCCGGCTGCACGAGTCGGTGGTGGCCGGCGAGCGGGGCGACACCGTGCTGCTGTTGGAGCACCCGAGCGTCTACACCGCCGGCAAGCGCACCGAACCGTCGGACCGGCCGATGGACGGCACTCCCGTGGTCGACGTCGACCGCGGCGGCAAGATCACCTGGCACGGGCCGGGGCAGCTCGTCGGCTACCCGATCCTCCGGCTGCCCGACCCGGTCGACGTGGTCGCCTACGTACGGCGCACCGAGCAGCTGCTGATCGACGTCTGCGCCGAGTTCGGGCTGGCCGCCGGCCGGGTCGAGGGACGCAGCGGGGTGTGGGTGCCGCAGGACGACCGGGGCCCGGCCCGCAAGGTGGCCGCCATCGGCATCCGGGTGGCCCGCGGCGTGACCCTGCACGGCTTCGCCATCAACTGCGACTGCGACCTGTCGTACTACGACCGGATCGTGCCCTGCGGCCTCCGGGACGTCGGGGTCACCTCGCTCACCGCCGAGCTGGGCCGTCCGGTGACCGTCGCCGACGTGCTCCCGGTGGTGGAGCGGCGGCTGTCCACCCTCGTCACCGTCTGAGGACCCGGCCGCGCGCCCGGCTGGCCGGAGGACGGCCTACCCTCGGTCCGGTGCAGATCGATCTCGTCACCCTCGTCGTCGCCGAGTACGACCCGGCCATCGCCTTCTTCACCGAGGTGCTCGGCTTCGAGCTGACCGAGGACTCCCCGTCGCTGACCAACGACGGGCGGCCGAAGCGCTGGGTGGTGGTTCGTCCGCCGGGCGGCGGGACCGGGCTGCTGCTGGCCCGCGCCGACGGCGAGCGGCAGGAGGCCGCCGTGGGCGACCAGACCCACGGCCGGGTCGGCTTCTTCCTCCAGGTTGACGACTTCGACGCCACCTACCGCCGGATGGTCGAGGCGGACGTCGAGTTCGTGAAGCCGCCGCGCACCGAGCCGTACGGCCGGGTCGCCGTCTTCCGCGACGTCGCCGGCAACTCCTGGGACCTGCTCGGCCCCGCCTGAGCGGCCCGCCGGCCCTCGCGCCGATCGGGCCCACCTGATTGACCGCCCGTGCCCGGGGGCAGGTTGACTCCTGTCGAGACCGGGCAACCGACGGAAGGACCCCCCGATGACCGACGTGATGTCGACGCAGCAACAGATCGCCGAGGAGCTCCGGGTGCCGGCGGGCTTCGACGCGGAAACCGAGATCGAACGACGGGTGGTCTTCCTCGCCGACCGGCTGGTCGACACCGGCCTGCGGACGCTGGTCCTCGGCATCAGCGGCGGGGTCGACTCCACCACCGCCGGCCGGCTCTGCCAGCTCGCCGTCGAGCGGGCCCGCGCCGCCGGCCACGAGGCGGTCTTCCTGGCCATGCGGCTGCCCTACGGGGTGCAGGTCGACGAGGAGCACGCCCAGGCGGCGCTGGCCTTCATCCGCCCCGACCGGGTGCTCACGGTCGACATCAAGCCGGCCGCCGACGCCGCCCTGGAAGCGCTGGAGGCAGCCGGGCTGACCTTCGCCGACGCCGGGCAGCGGGACTTCGTCCACGGCAACGTCAAGGCCCGGCAGCGGATGATCGCCCAGTACGCGGTCGCGGGCGCGACGGGCGGACTCGTCGTCGGCACCGACCACGCCGCCGAGGCGGTCACCGGCTTCTTCACCAAGCACGGCGACGGCGCGGCCGACGTCGTCCCGCTGACCGGGCTGACCAAGCGCCGGGTGCGGGCGATCGCCGCCGCGCTGGGCGCCCCCGCCGACCTGGTGGGCAAGGCGCCCACCGCCGACCTGGAGAGCCTCGCCCCGGGCAAGCTCGACGAGGACGCGCTCGGCCTGGCGTACGACCAGATCGACGACTACCTGGAGGGCCGACCGGTCCCGGCGGAGGTGGAGGCGGCACTGGTGGCCCACTACCGCGCCACCGCCCACAAGCGGAACCTGCCGATCGCGCCCCCGGCCCAGCGGTGAGCCGGGGCCCCTCGTCGACAGCCGTACGCCGACGAGGGGCCCCGCTCGCTACGGGGTCAGCCGGTGCAGGTCGCGGGGGAAGGCGGTGACCTCCCGGACGTTGGCCGCACCGACCAGCCGGGCGACGAAGCGTTCCAGCCCGATGGCGAAACCGCCGTGCGGCGGCATGCCGTGCCGGAACGCCTCCACGTAGCCCGCGTACGGCTCGACCGGCTCGCCGCGCGCGGCCAGCGCCGCCAGGTAGTCGTCGTACCGGTGCAGCCGCTGCCCCCCGGTGACCAGTTCCAGGCCGCGGAAGAGCAGGTCGAAACCGTTCGAGTACGCCGGCCGCCGCGGGTCCGGGTGGGTGTAGAAGGGCCGCTTCGCCATCGGGTAGCCGGTGACGAAGAGGAAGTCCGAGCCGTGTTCGGCGCGGGCCCACTCCCCCAGCGCCCGCTCGTGGGCGGGGGCGAGGTCCGGCTCGTCGGCCGGCGCGCCGGCGATCTTCAGCGCCTCGGTGAAGTGCACGGCGGGGATCTCGGCCGGCACGGCCGGCAGGTCGAGGCGCAGGGTGGCCACCGCGCCGCCGGCGCGCTCCGCCACGGCGGTGAGCATCCCGGCCAGGGTGTCGCGCAGCACCGCCATCACGTCCCGGTGGTCGGCGACGAAGCCCAGCTCGACGTCGAGCGAGGTGTACTGGGCCAGGTGCCGCACGGTGTCGTGCGGCTCGGCCCGGAACACCGGTCCGACCTCGTAGACCCGCTCGAAGACGCCCACCATCAGCTGCTTGTAGAACTGCGGCGACTGGGCCAGGTACGCGGGCCGGCCGAACCAGTCCAGCGCGAAGACGTTCGCCCCGCTCTCGGTGGACGAGGCGACCACCTTCGGCGTGTGGATCTCCACGAAGTCGCGGGCGTCGAGGGCGGCCCGGAAGCCGGCCACCGCCGCCGCCGAGATCCGCAGCGCCGCCGAACGGGTCGGGTGCCGCAGCGCCGTCGGGGCGTTGTCCAACTGGGTCGGCAGCGTGGCGGTGAGCGCCGGCCGGTACAGGTCGAACGGCGGCGGCACGGCGGGCGGGCCGAGCGGTCGTACCGTCGGGTCGGTCAGCTCGACCCCGGCGGGTGCGGTGCCGTTCGCGACCACCGTGCCGACGACCTCGACGACGCTCTCCTCGGGAAGCTCCCCGAGGGCGGCCCGGGCGGCCGGGTCGGTGAGCACGACCTGGGCCAGGCCGGCGGCGTCCCGCACGATCAGGAAGGCCACCGACTTGAGCAGCCGGCGGCGGTGCACCCACCCGGCGAGCCGTACGGTCTCGCCGACATGGGCGGTGAGCTGGGAGGACAGGATGCGTTGCACGGCGGTTACCTCCTCGATCGATCGCAACGCGATCCCCGGGAGGTGTGGGCGAGCGGGAACCTCGCGGTGCCACCACACCTTCGCCCCCGCCGGAGCGGGAGCCTCGTTCGTCGCCCGTGACGTGGGCCAGTCGGCGGGTTCTACCGGGCGCCCACAGGCGCCGTTCTTCCCGCAGCTCGGGAGGGTCTTCACGCGCCGGCGCCAGACCGCCTTCCAGCAACCGGCGGCTCTCTGCACTGGCTGATCGACGCGCTACTCGGCTCCGTCACAGCTCTGCCGGGCAGGCTAGCACCCCCACCGGAGCGCTGTGACGTCATTTCGGACGTCCCCGGTGTCCGGTGTCACAACATCTGCGACGTGACGCCCGTCGCCCGACGTTCATCGACGGCAACCGTCGGGCGTAGGCTCGGTTTTGTGACGATCGAGCACTCCGCGCCGACGACGACCCCGCAGGCTGCGCGTTCCGCGACGGTCGCCCCCGAGGGGCGACGCATGCTGCGGATCGAGGCGCGCAACGCCGAGACGCCGATCGAGCGCAAGCCGCCGTGGATCAAGGTCAAGGCCAAGATGGGCCCGGAGTACACCCAGCTGCGCGGGCTCGTCTCGCGCGAGGGGCTGCACACCGTCTGCCAGGAGGCCGGCTGCCCCAACATCTACGAGTGCTGGGAGGACCGCGAGGCGACCTTCCTCATCGGTGGCGACCAGTGCACCCGGCGGTGCGACTTCTGCCAGATCGACACCGGCAAGCCGGCCGAGTTCGACGCCGACGAGCCGCGCCGGGTGGCCGAGTCGGTGGCCGCCATGGGCCTGCGCTACGCCACGATCACCGGCGTCGCCCGGGACGACCTGCCCGACGGCGGCGCCTGGCTCTACGCCGAGACGGTCCGGCAGATCCACGCCCTGCGGTCCGGCTGCGGCGTCGAGCTGCTGATCCCCGACTTCAACGCCGTCCCCGAGCAGCTCGCCGAGGTCTTCGGCGCCCGCCCGGAGGTGCTGGCGCACAACGTCGAGACGGTGCCGCGGATCTTCAAGCGGATCCGCCCGGCGTTCCGCTACGAGCGCTCGCTGGACGTGATCCGGCAGGCCCGCGCCGCCGGCCTGGTCACCAAGAGCAACCTGATCCTGGGCATGGGCGAGGAGCGGGCCGAGGTGTCCCAGGCGCTGCGCGACCTGCACGACGCCGGCTGCGAGCTGATCACCATCACCCAGTACCTCCGCCCCTCCCCCCGGCACCACCCGGTGACCCGCTGGGTCAAGCCGGAAGAGTTCGTCGAGCTGCGCGAGGAGGCCGAGGAGATCGGCTTCGCGGGCGTGATGAGCGGGCCGCTGGTGCGCTCGTCGTACCGCGCCGGCCGGCTCTACCAGCAGGCCCTCGACGCCCGCGAGAGCTCTCCCGCCGCCGGCTGACTCCCGGCCGGCGCCGCCTCTGGCCGGCGGTGGCCCGCTTCCGCGAAAGGCCCGTGCGGCCGCGCACGCGCCTGCGGCGTTACGTGACATCGGTGACGGTTCGTCCGTTATGCACAGGTGTCGGCGTACGCGCCGCAGGCGCCTGCCTCCGCCCGGTGGTCCCGACTGCCCGGGCTGTTCACCCTGCTCGCCGTCGCGGCCGGGGTCGGCTACCGCCTCGGCCTGCTGCTGCACCACTCGCCGCCGACGAACAGCGACGAGGCCACCATGGGTCTGGCCGCGCTGCGCATCGCCCTGGGTGAGGACTTCCCGGTCTTCTTCTACGGCCAGGCCTACATGGGGACGCTGGAGGCGTGGCTGGCCGCGCCGGTGTTCGCGCTGGCCGGACCGTCGACGCTCGGGCTGCGCCTGCCCGCTCTCGCGTTGTACGTCCTCTTCGTGCTGCTCGCCTGGCGGCTGGCGCTGCGGCTGACCGGGGACCGCTGGTTCGCCCTGCTGGTCGTGGTGCTGCTCGCGCTCGGCTCGGACCGGATCGTCAAGAACCAGCTGATCGCGGGCGGCGGCTACCCGGAGATGAACCCCGTCGGGGTGGCGCTCGCCCTGCTGGCGTACGACCTGTCGGCCGGTCGGCCGGGTCGCCGGCTGCCGCGCTGGGCCGCCTGGGGGTTCCTCGCCGGCCTGATGGTCTGGGTGGACCCGCTGGTGCTGCCGTACGTGGCCGCCACCGGGGCGGTGCTGGTGGCGTTCCGCCGGCGGGAACTGACCGGCCGGGCCGGCGCGTTGCTCGGTCTCGGGGCGCTGGTCGGTTCCGGGCCGCTGCTGGCGCACAGCCTGGTGACCGGCCGCAGCCCGCTCGCCGCCGTGCTGGCCGCGAGCGGCGCCGGCCAGCCCGCCGGGTGGCCCGAACGGCTGTACGGGGGGCTGGTGCTCGGGCCGCCGCTGGGCATGGGCTTCTGCTTCCCGAGCCACTGCGCGCCCTGGCAGCTGTGGTGGGCGGCCGCCGTGCCGGTGCTCCTGGTCGTCGCCGGTGTCGCCGCCTGGCGCACCCTGCGCGCCGTCTCCCCGGCCGGCCCGCCGGGCCGCGTGCCGGCCCTCGTCCGGCCCAGCCCCACCCCCACCGTCGGGCCGGACGGGACGCGGACCGGTGCGGCGGTGACGCTCGCCCTGGTCATCGCCGCCACCGCGACGCTCGCCGGCTACGCGGTCAGCAGCGCGGCCGGGCGGACCCCGATCGAGAGCAGCCGCTACCTGTCCTGCCTGCTCATCTCCGTACCGGCGCTGCTGTGGCCGCTGTGGACCGCCGCCCGGCGGCGGACCTGCGGGCCCGACCCCGCCCGGGGGGATCCCGCGCTGCGGGTCGCGGCGGCCGGGGTGCTGACGGCGACACTCGGCACCGCCGTCATCGCCACCGTCGGAGCGGTCGGCGCCGCGCCGGCCGCCCGCGCCGCCGAGGCCCGCCACGCCGAACTGGTGACCACCCTGCGGGAGCGGGGCGTCCGGCACGTGTACGGCGGCTACTGGACCTGCAACCGGCTCACCTTCGCCAGCGGCGAGGACGTGCTCTGCGCCGTGGTCGACGACGACCTGAACCCCGGGCACGACCGCTACCGGCCGTACCGCCGGGCGGTGGCGGCGTCGACGTCAGCGGCCTGGGTCGCCCCCGCCGACTCGCCGCTCGCCGCCCGCCTCAACGAACGCCTGCGCGCCCAACCGACCACCCTCGACCTGATCACCATCGACGGCTGGCGCATCTACCTCCCGCACCGCTGACCCACCCGCGCGCTGTCCCGGACATGGGCATTCGGGGCGGGGCGTCACCCTTTCCGCGACAGGGGGACGAGAACGGTGGAGTCAGCGGGGGCCGGCGAGCAGGTTGAGGCGGTGGGCCAGGGCGGCTGCCTCGACGCGGTTGCTCACGTCGAGCTTGGCGATGATCCGGGAGACGTGCACGCTGGCCGTCTTCGGTGAGATGAAGAGCTGCGCGGCGATCCGGCTGTTGCTGTGCCCCTCGGCGACCAGCCGCAGCACCTCCTGTTCGCGCAGGGTGAGCAGGTCCGCGCCGGGGCGGCCCCGGGTCGCGCCGCGCAGGCCGACCCGTCGGGCCAGGGTCGCGGCCTGCTCGACGAGGGGTGTCGCGCCGAGCTGGCCGGCGATCACGCTGGCCTCGCGCACCGCCGCGCCGACCTCGTCCCGGTCCCCCGCGCCGGCCGCCGCCTCGGCCAGCGCCAGCAGCGACCGGCCGAGCGGGTACGGCTGTTCCGCCGCACGCCAGGCGGCCACGGCGGCCCGCCAGGCGGCCAACGCCTGCCCGTCAGCCGCCAGGGTCGCGGTGACCTGGGCGGCGTACGCCCGTTCCGCCGGATGGCGGGCCGGCAGGTCGGCGGCTCGCGCGGCCACGGTGGCGGCCAGGTCGGCGTCTCCCGTCAACGCCGCCACCCGAGCGACGGCGCCGAGTACCGGCCAGCCCTCCCGGGGAAGCTGCGACAGGCGGTCGTCGGCGAGGGCGCTCCACCCGGCCCGCACCGCCTCGCTCCGGTCGCCCGCCGCCAGGGCCGCCTCGATCCGCAGCTCCAGCAGCGGCAGGCGATGATTCGGCCACAGGTACGGCCGCGCCAGGAACGCGAGCGCGCGACCGACCAGCTCGTCGGCAGCGGGATGTCCCCGGGCCAACCGCAGGCCGGCCCGCAACTGGAGCCAGTGCAGCCCGGAGACGCCCGGCGGGTCGATCCGGGCCGCCTCGGCGCAGGCCGCGTCCGCCTCGTCCCAACGGCCCAGCGCGATCAGCGCCTCTGCCTGGTTGGAGAGCAGGTACGCGCCGGAGGAGCGGCTGATCCCGACCCGACGGGCCTCGACCACCCCTGCGGCGGCCGCCTCCGCCGCCTCGGCGTACCGGCCGAGTTCGAAGAGCACGTCCGAGCTGTGGACCAGGGCGCTGACCAGTGCCGGCGCGTTGTCCGCAGCGCGGGCCAGGGCCTCCGCCCGGCGCATCTCGGCCAGGCCGAGATCGGGTGCCCGACTGGTGCGACAGAGCATGGCGATCCGGGTCGGCAGCAAGGTGATGTCCTCGCCGAGCGCCTCCGCCGCCGTCATCGCCTCGCCGATGACCGACGCGGCCTGTTCGGGGTCGATCCTGACCAGGTACGCGGCGACGTCGACGAGCAGCCGGAGCCGGTCCGGACCGTCCGGCACCCCCGACACCAGCCGGTACGCCTCGCGCAGCTCGGCGGCGCCGTCGCTCTTGCCGAGCATGGCCAGCATCCGGCCGCGCCGCTCCAGCAGCCGCGCCGCGCGCAGCGGCTCCGCGTCGCCGTCCACCTCGGCCAGCGCGGCCCGGGTCAGGGTGAGCGCTCGGTGGTAGTCACCGGCGGTGGTGGCCGCGGCGAGCGTCTCCTCCAGCACCGCCAGGTGGTCCATGCCGAGCCGGTCGGCGGCGTCGGGCACCAGTTCCCACAGCTCCAGCACCCGTTCCAGCAACCGGCTCTGCTCCGCGTACGCGTACCGGTCGGCGGCGGCGCAGGCAGCCGTGCGGGCGGTCACCAGGGCCCGCGGGTGGTCGTGCGCGGCGTACCAGTGGTGGGCGATCTCTGCCGGGGCGCGGCCGGCCGCGACCAGGTGGGGCTGCGCCTCGACGGCCGCGGCGAAGCGGGCGTGCAGGCGGGCGTGCTCGCCGGGGAGCAGCTCGTCGTGGACGGCCTCGCGGACCAGCGCGTGCCGGAACTCGTAGTCGCCGTCCGGGTCGGCCACCACCAGTTGGGCGGCGACGGCGGCGCGCAGCGCGTCCTCCAGCTCCAACTCGGGCAACCCGGCCACCTCGGCGAGCAGCTGGTGGGCGATCCGGGTGCCCCCGGCGGCGGCGATCCGCAGCACCCGCTGGGCCGCCTCGGGCAGCCGCTCCACCCGGGCGAGCAGCAGGTCGCGCAGCGTCTCCGGCAGCGCGGCGCAGCCGATCGGGTCGCCGGCCGCGGCCAGCTCCTCGACGAAGAACGGGTTGCCCTGGGTGCGTTCGTGGATGTCGTCGACCGCGCGGGCGGCCGGCTCGGTGCCGAGCAGGTCGGCCAGGATCGCGCCGGTGCCGTCCCGGTCGAGGCGGCCAAGCTCGATCCGCTCGACGCCGCGGGCCCGGTCCAGCTCGGCGAGGAAGGGACGCAGCGGGTGCCCCCGGTGCAGCTCGTCCGTGCGGTAGGTGCAGACCAGCAGCAGCCGGGCGGTGCGGGCGCCCCGGACCAGCAAGCCGATGAGGTCACGGGTGGAGCGGTCGGCCCAGTGCAGGTCCTCGATCACCAGCATCAGGGGCTGGACGGCGGCGAGCCGGTGGAACAGCTCGGCCACCAGGTCGAACAGGTAGCCGCGCGGGGCGTCCGACCCGGGCGCGACGGCGGGAGCGGTGCCGCCGAGCGGGCCCCGGGCCAGCTCCGGCAGGAGGCGGGCGAACTCGGCCTCGTACCCGGCGAAGACCTCGGCGCCGTCGCGCCGCAGCACCGCACGCAGCGCTGCGGCGAACGGCGCGAAGGGAAGGCCGACCTCGCCGAGTTCCAGGCACTGGCCTACCAGCAGCCGGGCGCCGGCGTCGGTGGCAGAGCGGCCGAACTCCTCCAGCAGCCGGGTCTTGCCCACGCCGGCCTCACCGCCGACCAGGACGGTGGTGGGTTCCCCGGTACGGGCCCGGGCGAGCGCGTCGCGCAGAGCCACCAGCTCGCGCCGGCGGCCGACGAGGACGGTGCTGACGGCGCGTGCGGTCACGGCACCGAGCATGCCATGGCCGGGGCCGGCGCCGATCCCGCCGATCGGTCGGTCCGTGGGCGGGGCACCCCTCGCCGACCGCCCCGCACCGGCCCCGCCGGCCGGATGACCGGGCGGGGCCGGTGGCGCGCGGTACGGATCGGTCGGCACCGCCGCCGGGGGGCGCGGAGGGCTCACCGGCGGGCGTCGGCGGTGCGGCCCGCGTGGTCGCGTCGACTGAGCCAGCCGCGCACGGTGCGTCGCGGCAGCATCCGGGCGAGCCGGTCCACGTCGGCGTCGGCACGCAGCTCGGCGGCGTGCGTACGGTGGATGGTGAGGATGAAGTCTGGGTCGTTACCGAACATCGTGGGCTCCTTGCGGTGGTCGTCGTCTGCTGACATCGACCTTCCACGCGAAGGTGCCGCCGGGGCATGCGTGCGCTGCCCGATCTTCGGCCGCTTCCCCTCCTTACTCCGGGGTCCGGCGGGGGCCGGCACGCCGTAAGGTACTCAGCTGGCGGACCCCCGGACGCGGATCAACTTCACGGGCGGCGACCACTAGACTCTGCGGCATGGCAAAGCCCCAGGAGAAGGTCTCGTTCGGCCAGCGGCTGAAGCAGATCGGGATGGTGTTCAAGTTCACCGCCAAGCAGGACAGGTGGTTCGCTCCACTGGCCGCCGGCGCGGTGCTGATCCCGCTCGCGCTCACCGTGGTCGCGGTGATCCTCTGGGGCTGGCTCTGGCTGCCGCTGGGCATCCTGTTCGCCCTGCTCGCCCTGCTGATCGTGCTGAACCTGCGGTCCAACAAGGCGATGATGAACGCCGCCGAGGGCCAGCCCGGCGCGGCGGCGCAGATCATGGAGAGCATGCGCGGCGACTGGCGGGTCACCCCGGCGGTCAGCTCCACCACGCAGATGGACATGGTGCACCTGGTCATCGGCCGGCCCGGCGTGATCCTGCTCGCCGAGGGCAACCCGCAGCGGGTCCGTGGCCTGCTGGGTCAGGAGAAGCGCCGGCTGGCGAAGGTGATCGGCTCGGCGCCGCTGCACGACTACGTGATCGGCCAGGGCGAGGGTGAGCTGCCGATCCGCAAGCTGCGGATGACGCTGATGCGGCTGCCGCGCGACCTCAGCCCGAAGGACGTCAACGCGCTGGACAAGCGGCTCAAGGCGCTCACCGCCCGGCCGCAGATGCCCAAGGGCGCGATCCCGAAGAACATGCGCCCGCCGCGCAGCGCCTTCCGCCAGTCCCGGGGCCGCTGACCCCCTCGTCGTACCCGAAAGAGCCGGGCCGCGTCCGCCCGGCACCTCACAAGATCGCGCTCGATCCGGGAAACAGTGGTGTCCCTTCCGCTCGGAGGCCACTGTTTCCTGGTTCGAGCGCGACCTTGGTTCGGACGGCGTCGTCGGGCGGCGCGGGGTCAGGCTCGGGGGGCGGGGGTGATGACCGAGCCGGTGAGGCGGTCGTGCAGGCCGCGACGGTGTTCGTCCATGAGCAGGGCGGGCACCACCAGGGCGAGCAGCACGCCGCGCAGCAGCGCCCGGAGCAGCCCGATCCGGCCGCCGTCGGCCCAGGAGAGGCAGCGGACGCGGGTCACGTACATGCCGGGGGTCTGGGCGAAGAGGCCGAGGAAGAGGCCGTACTCGACGACGAGCACCAGCACCGGGGCCCAGGCGTCGCGGAACGGGTCGGCGAAGATGTTGGACGCCAGCAGGCAGAGCACCCAGTCGATCACCAGGGCGCCGAACCGGGGGCCGAGGCTCGGCGGGGTGAAGGTGGGGTCTGCGGCGGGCGGCACCGGTGCCGCGGCGTACGGGTTGGTCACAGCGGTCAAGGGTAGTCAGCGAATCGGCGCCGTCCCGGATCGGCACGGTGCGGGGAATCGGGCCAATAGCATCAATTGGCGGTACTCCGCCCCGGCCGGTATCGTCCGAACGGATACCCGGAGGGGACTGAGCGGCGCAGATGACACTCCGCGAGCGACGTAACACGGCAGAAACATAGGAGACACGGCCGGGCAACCCCGCGGTCATAGCGTCGCCAGAGCCCAGCCACCGGAGTGGACGTGCCAGGAGGACGTGTGTTTGCCAATCCCGAGGAACTGCTGCGATACCTCAAGAACGAGGACGTGAGGTTCGTCGACGTACGGTTCTGTGACCTGCCCGGCGTGATGCAGCACTTCAACCTGCCGGTGGAGTCCTTCGACGACAGCGTCTTCAGCGACGGCCTGGCCTTCGACGGGTCGTCGATCCGTGGTTTCCAGGCGATCCACGAGTCGGACATGCTCCTGCTCCCGGACGTCGCCAGCGCCTTCATC